>JAZQPD010000114.1:0-18816 GCA_045628285.1 Bacteroidaceae bacterium | reverse complement strand
AGACCGAAAATTCGTGCAAATTGAAAAAGAAATGCGGATGATGCAATAAAAGGGATTTTTTTGCGTTATTGTAGATGACGCGCGTATTAGTCGGAAATGAATAAAGGTCGGAAACGAGATGGAAAGGGAAGACTTGGACTCGTGATTATCGTGTTGGTAATCATGGGCATTCGTTGTATTGCCTCGCTGAAGGGCAATACAACGTTATATCCCTCATCCCTCACCCCACACCTTTTATCCCCTATTGACACTACGATTCACAGGAATGTGAAGAAGACCGACTATCCGAATGGCGAGCATTCGGAGCATTTTTCCTTTGACCTGAAAGACCCCGAGAACCTGAAACCCGACACGGCGGTGTATGATGAAAAGGCTGGTATGTACAGGGTTGGTACGAAACTGGGCGACAATTTCCTCAGTGCACCTTACCTGATGTCGCCACTCGACTACATGAAATGGAACGAGCGCAGGGAGATGGACCGCTATTTCAAGGTGCGCAACGACTCGCTGGTGGTGAGGAAGGGTACGAACAAGTTTGATTTCCTCGACATGCAGTTTGACCTGGGTCCGGCGGAGAAGATATTCGGTCCGGGCGGTGTGAGGATCAAGACCAACGGTAGTGCCGAACTGAAATTCGGCTATAACTACAAGTACACCGACAATCCTTCGCTCTCGGAAAGAAACCGGAAACAGGCAAACTTCGACTTCGACGAAAAAATCAACATGAATGTCCAGGCAAGTGTCGGTGACAAGATGAACTTCGACATCAAGTACAACACCGAGGCTGTATTCGGATATGATGCAAAAAATCTCAAACTCAGTTACGAGGGAAAAGAGGATGAGATAGTGAAGTTGCTGGAGGGCGGCAATGTATCATTTCCATCAAACAATTCGCTTGTCAGGGGTGCCCAGACACTGTTCGGTATCAGGACCGACCTGCAGTTCGGCAAGTTGAGACTGCAGACGGTAGTGTCGCAGAAAAAGTCGCAGTCGAAGTCGGTGTCGTCAAAAGGCGGTGCACAACTGACAACTTTCGAAATCCAGGCTTACGACTATGATGAGAACCGTCATTTCTACATGGCCCATTTCTTCCACGACAACTACGACAGGTTCTGCGCCAATCTTCCTACCATCACATCGGGAGTGACCATCAACCGGGTGGAGGTATGGGTGACGAATACGGGCGGAGCAACGGAGAACACTCGCAACATCATCGGACTGGTGGACCTTGCCGAGAATCAGAAGGTGAGGGATGAACGCTGGCTCAGCGGTGGTACGGCATACCCGCAGAATGCATCGAACAGCCTGTACAGGGCTCTCGTAGGAAACGAGGCGATAAGGTATATGGATTCTGCCAGTGAACCGCTCGAGGCTCTCGGACTCCAGGGAGGAAGGGACTATGAGAAGATAGAGAACGCACGCCTGCTCTCTTCTTCGGAATATACCCTGAACAAATATTTGGGATACATATCGCTCTCGAGCACGCTGCAGCCGAATCAGGTGCTCGCAGTGGCTTACGAATATACCTACGGAGGCCAGACGTACCAGGTGGGTGAGTTCTCGGCCGACATCAAGGACAACGACAAGGCTCTGTACGTGAAACTCCTGAAGAACACCTCGAACTCACCGGAGATTCTGAACTGGAGACTGATGATGAAGAACGTCTACTCGCTCAATACCCAGAGCCTGCAGAAGGACAAGTTCAAACTGGACATCAAGTACCTGTGTGACACTACCGGTGTGGCAATGTCCTTCATCCCTGAAGACAAGTTCAAGCAGACGACCCTCCTGAAGATGATGAACCTCGACCGTCTGGATGACAATGAGAAGACCAATCCCAATGGCAAGTATGACTATGTGGAGGGGTACACGGTACAGAGCAGGAACGGAAGGATCGTCTTCCCTGTGGCGGAACCGTTCGGAGAATGGCTGGCAAAGCAACTCGGCAGTGACGAACTTGCCGAGAAGTACTGTTACTACGAACTCTACAACTCCACCAAGACCGTAGCGAAGCGGGTGGCAGAGAAGGCCAAGTTCAGTATGACGGGTGAATTCAAGGGCAGTTCGGGCAGCGAAATCTACCTTGGAAGTTCGAACGTGCCAAGGGGTTCCGTAGTGGTGACTGCCGGTGGAGTGACCCTGACGGAGGGTACGGACTATACGGTGGACTATGCCTCGGGCTATGTGACCATCATTAACCAGAGTATCCTTGAAGCGGGCACGAACGTGAACGTAAGTCTTGAGAGCAACGAAGCCTTCGGCATGGTAAGGAAGACTATGCTCGGAATCAACTGGGACTATGACTATTCCAAGAATTTCCAGTTTGGCGGTACGTTCATGCGCCTGACTGAAAAACCGCTTACCACGAAGGTGGCTATGGGTTCGGAACCGCTCAACAACACGGTGTGGGGACTCCACATGAACTGGAAGAAGGAAAGCCAGTGGCTTACGAACCTCATTGACAAGTTGCCGCTCATAGAGGCCAGCCAGCCGTCGAGCATCAACATGAAGGCTGAATTTGCACAACTCGTGGCTGGAGCACCGAACGACGTACAGGGCAATGCATCATACATTGATGACTTCGAATCGACCAAGCAGCCTATCGACATAAAGACCCCGAGCCAGTGGATGCTCAGTAGCACTCCTTCCACATTTGAGGAGGGACAGTTGAAGAACGACCTCAGATATGGCTACAACAGGTCGAAACTGGCGTGGTACGTGATTGACCCTCTGTTTACGAGAAGGAATTCGTCGCTCACTCCGTCGCATATCAAGAGCGATACGGCACAACTCTCGAACCACTATGTAAGGGAGGTGTTCGTGAGGGAACTCTATCCGAACAAGGACACCAACCAGGGCGAGAGCAACACCCTGGACGTGCTCAATGTGGCTTACTATCCAGAGGAACGCGGACCCTACAACTTCAATCCCGAACTGACCGACTCGGGTACGTTCAAACCGAACGACCTGAGAAACAAGTGGGGAGGCATGATGAGAAAACTGGACACCAGCGACTTCGAGACTTCCAACATCCAGTATGTGGAGTTCTGGTTGCTCGACCCGTTCATCTACAACAGGCACGAGAGCAGGGTGGGTGGCAAACTGGTCATCAACCTGGGTGACGTGAGTGAGGACGTGCTGAAGGACGGCAAGAAGTCGTTCGAGAGCGGAATCCCTGTAAGCAATGCGGGAAGTGTATCGGAGACCATCTGGGGAAGGGTGTCCAACGACAAGAGCGTGGTCTATGCCTTCAGTACCGAGAGCAATGCACGTGACAAGCAGGACGTGGGACTCGACGGACTGTCGGACGACGACGAACGTACCTTCCCTCCGACCGTAGACTTCCTCTCCAAGCTGACGATGGACAAGACATCGGGTGCCTACCAGAGGATTCTCAAGGACCCTGCTGCCGATAACTACCACTATTTCAGAGGCTCCGACCTCGACAATGCCCGTACTTCGATACTCGACCGCTACAAGCATATCAACAGTCCTGAGGGCAACTCCCCGAACTCTACTGGTTCGAGTTTCAACGAGGCCTACAAGACCACTCCGGATGTGGAGGACATCAACCAGGACTACACGATGAACGAATACGAGAACTACTACCAGTACACGATGGACATCAGTCCTGATGCACTGAAGGTAGGACAGGGGTATATCGTCGATTCGAGAAGGACGAACGTGAAACTGAGGAACGGGAGTACCGAGGAGGCTATATGGTACCAGTTCCGCATCCCTATCGAGAGCGGACAGAAGGTGGAGAACGGTACTGTCAAGGGAGATATCGACGAGGCATCGAAGGACTTCAGCAGTGTGAGGTTCATAAGGATGTACCTTACCGACTTCGAGAAACCGGTGGTGCTGCGTTTCGGAAGCCTGGACCTCGTGAAGGGTGACTGGAGAACCTATTCCCAGCCGCTGGTTACGGGAAACAGGCAGAGTGCGAGCGGTACGCTGAAGACCTATGCCGTCAACATCGAGGAGAACAACGACAAGACTCCCGTCAATTACGTATTGCCTCCAGGCATCACGAGGGAGGAAGACCCTTCACAGCCTCAGCTTACCCAGCAGAACGAACAGTCGCTTGCCCTCCAGGTGGAAGACCTTGAACCGGGTGACGCCAAGGCCGTGTACAAGAACACCACGCTCGACCTGCGCCAGTACAAGCATGTACAGATGTTCGTACACGCCAATGCACTTGAGGGCGATACGGAACTGAAGAGCAACAAGATGAGCCTGTTCGTAAGGTTCGGCAGCGACTACAAGAGCAACTACTACGAATATGAAATTCCGCTGACACTCACTCCGGCAGGACACTACGATACCTACACCACTACCGGTTGCGAGGCAGTATGGCCTGATGCCAATATGCTCGACATCGACTTCGAGACTCTTACCAATGTGAAGCGGAACAGGAATGCCCAGCGTGTGTCGTATACACAACTCTATTCCGAGTATGATTCCAACAAGCCCAACAACAAGATTACCGTGATAGGCAATCCGTCGCTGGGCGAGGTGAAGACCATGATGATAGGTATCAGGAACAACGGAATGCAGACTTATTCCGTAGAAGCCTGGGTGGATGAACTACGTCTGCAGAACTACAACAACGACGGAGGTTGGGCTGCCCAGGGAAGTATGAACGTACAGTTGTCGGATTTGGGAAGTGTGAACGTGTCCGGCCATGTGGAGACTGCCGGATATGGCGGTCTTGAAGAGGGGGTGTCTGCACGAAGCAACGAGAATATGTATGAATGGGGAATCACTACGAACTTCGACCTCGGCAAGTTCTTCCCGGACAAATGGAAGATGAACCTCCCATTCTACTATTCATACTCATGGCAGAAGGTGTCGCCAAAGTACAATCCGTTCGATACCGACATGCTCCTTTCCGATGCACTGGATGCAAGTGAGAATCCGGATTCGCTGAGCAGCCTGACGGAGAAAATCGTGACGGCCAAGAACCTCTCGCTCAGCAACTGGAAATCGCAGTGGGCGCACAAGAACCCATTGCCTTTCGACCCTGCCAACTTTTCGCTCAGTTATTCGTCGAGCAAGAACTACAAGCGGGGACAGACAACGGTGGCGGAACGCAACGAGAACTGGAAGGGTAGCCTGCAGTACAACTACTCTCCGAAATACAAGACCCTCGAACCGTTCAAGGACCTGAAATGGAAATCGAAGTGGGCAGATATCCTGAAGGCGCAGAACCTCAACTGGGCACCACAGAAAGTGTCGTTCAACATGGATATCACTCGTTCCTACTACGAATTCCAGGAAAGGGATGTAGATGCAGGAACGGAACTGCCTGTGGTATCGTCCTCACAGTTCCTCTGGAACCGTCAGCTGAATGTGCAGTGGGATATATTCAAGGCACTGAAGATGAGTTACGCATCGGCAACCCATGCGGAAATTGAGGAACCTTATATCAACAACAAGAACCTGTATATGGACGACTACAGTGCTTGGAAGGACAGTGTGACACACAGTATCATGCACTTCGGAAGACCTCTCACTTACAACTCTACCTTCTCTGCATCCTATACGGCTCCGCTGAGCAAGATTCCTATCCTCGACTGGCTGAGTGCCGACGGCAGCTACAACTCCACATACGGCTGGACACGAGGTGCGGAACTGGCAAACCGTGTAAGTCTGGGAAACACGGCAACCACTCAGAGAAGCCTTACGATAAACGGAAAGATAAACTTCGAGACACTGTACAAGAAGAGCAAGTTCCTCGACGAGGCTTACAAGCGGTTCTCAGGCAACGGCAGCAACAAAAACACCGCAAAGAAGAAAAAGGAGACTAACGACAAGGCCCTTACTCCTGCCCAGCGCAGGCTCAATGCCAAGAATGCGGACAAGACGCAGGATGATGCTTCCAAGGATGCAAACTCAAAGACTGCAGACAAGAGTTCCAGTGAAAAGAAGACCAAGGGCTACTCAAAGGAAGTGACCCTGAACGACTCCACATACACGGATGTGAAGCATGGACAGAAGTCGAAGAGGATCATCGTAAGGGGTACTACGAAGGAAGGAAAGACATATAACCTGAAATACAAGAAGATTGACGAGAATACCATCAGAATCCAGAACCGTGACACCGTTCCTGTGAAGGTGTCGGTGGTGGCAAAGGCTCCGATAGACAAGGACAACGGATTCTACAAGACAGCACAGATACTTGCACGTGCCTTGATGATGGTCAGGAGTGCCAGTGTGTCGTACAGGAACAACTACACCATGTCGCTGCCTGGCTTCAAGACTGAGATAGGTGATGCGTTCGGCCAGAGGTCCATTGACGGTATGTTGTCGCCAGGACTCGACTTTGCCTTAGGTGCAATCGGTGACGGATATGTCAACAAGGCTGCAAGGAACGGATGGCTGGTGATGGGCGACTCCATTACCACCCCTGCCACGACAAACGAGACTGAGGACGTGCAGTTGCGTGTCACCCTGGAACCGGTGCGTGACCTGAAGATTGACCTCAATGCAAGCAGGAACGTAATCAAGTCGAACAACATCCTCTTCATGTACGAGGGAATGCCAAGGACACAGACGGGAAGTTTCACGATGACCACAATGTCCATCAAGTCTGCCTTTGCAACTACAGGCGACATAAACGACAACTACAACTCAAAACCGTTCAACGAGTTCCTCAGTAACCTGCCTATCATCCAGAACAGGATAGAGAAGAAATATGCCGGTACGAAATATCCTAAGGGTCTTGGTCCTGAATTCGCAGGAAAGGACTTCGATCCGGCAAACGGAACAGTCGACCCATACTCTGCCGACGTAATGGTTCCGGCATTCCTTGCTGCATACTGCCATGGCGACCCGTTCTCATGCGGACTCGACATCTTCCCGTCGATCATGAAGATGCTGCCGAACTGGAGCCTGTCGTACAGCGGACTGTCGAAACTCGCATGGTTCTCTGAACATTTCAAGAGTTTCAACGTGAACCATTCATACAAGAGTGTCTACTCGGTAGGTGCATACAACTCATTCACCAACTATATCGGTCTGATGGATGACCTGGGCTATGTGCTCGACGTCACTTCGGGCAATCCTATCCCGAGCAGTATGTATAATGTCAGCACAGTGAGCATCAACGAGTCGTTCTCGCCACTGGTGGGTGTGGACATGACCTTCAACAGCGGCATGACAAGCAAACTGGAATACAGGAAGACGAGGAGCCTCAACCTCAGCATGACATCAGTGGCATTGACCGAGAACTTCTCGAACGACTTTGTCATCGGATTCGGATATAAGATAAAGGACATCAACCTCTTCGGAGCAAAGGGGATTCAGGACCCTTCAACGAAAAAGAAGAACAGCAAGAAGTCGGCCAAGAATGATACAAAGAATCCTCCACGTGCATCAACAAGTTCGCGTGTCGGTGGTGTGAGCCATGACCTCACCCTCGCACTCGACTTCTCATACCGTATGCAGAATGCCATCAACCGTAATATCAAGACAAACGTATCGACCGGAACGAGCGGCAGTACGGCATACAACCTGAAACTACGTGCCGACTATACCTTCAGCCGTATGCTCACCATGAGCGGATTCTTTGACTGGCAGAAGAACGTACCTCTGGTATCTACAAGTTCATATCCTACCACGACTGCTGATTTCGGAGTAAGCGTGAAGTTCTCACTGACAAGACAATGACCATCGCTCAATGTATAAATAAGGAAGACTGGGAGGGACTGGACAGGATGCTCAACCGGATGTCGAATTCCGAATTCCGCCGGACGGAGGCGACTGTCAGGGAAGTCCTGACCCACGTGGACAACGACCTGTTCTGGAAGGCATACCTGAATTTGTTGAAGTACAGGAAGCAGTCATTCCTGTCGTGTGTTTTGTCGATAAAGCATCTTGCGAAAAACGACAAACTGAATTTCGACAGCGGAAGTGCGAAGGCGGTTGCAGAGTGGGTAGAGGAAAATGCTCCTGAACTGGTACAGAAGATATTGAGGATGGCCATTCCTGAACTGACGACCGAGGCACAGATTGAGGGCATCTTGAGACTCTTCGATGTGATTGACAAGAAGGAATGCTTGTCGATTCTCGTAAAGGAAGATTCGTCATTGGCATATTACATGCTATTCAAACTGCTGAAGAATTTGGATGACCATGATGTGGCCTATCGCTGTTGCATAGCGTTGATGAAGAGGAACAACGACCTGTCGTACAATATGGCAAGCATACTGAGGTGCTATTTCGGCATCGACGAACTGAAAGCAACATTCTCCTTGCAGATAGAACCGTATGAACTGAGTTACATAGAGCAGAACTACGATAATTTCAAACATATCCTAAACGGAAAAAGACCAAGATTATGAAACAGTTTATGAATCTGAGACTATTTGCTGTCGGCGTGGTAACTTTTGCTTGCAGTGTGACTGCTCTTGCACAAGATGCAGATGGATTTACACCTTATTATAAATATAGGGTGTCGTTGACAGACAAGAAAAAGAGCGAGTATTCCGTAAAGCACCCGGAGGCATTCCTCTCCCAAAGAGCCATTGAGAGAAGGAAGAGACAGAAACTCAAGATTGACAAGACCGACCTTCCTGTGAACCGCAACTACATCAATGCAATCGCAGCGAAGGGCGTGAAGATAGTCGAGACTTCCAAGTGGAACAACACAGTGGTTGTAAGTACTGAGGATACGACAGTGATGGGACACATTGCATCTCTGCCATTCGTATCCCAAGTCTTGAAAGTAGCCACATATACCAAGCCTCAGAGGGAGAAGAATGTTGACCGTCACACATTGATTGCCTCGGCAGAACCTAAGATTCCGGTAGAGGCTAAACAGAAGGAAGCACCGGAAAAGACTGACACATTGATCCTTGACCCTAATCGGAAAATGCCGCAAGAGGACTTGATGAAGTTCATACAATTTGTCAACAAAAACAATGAAAGGTTCAGTGAAGCTGATAAGGCCCCGAAAAATGCCGCGCCAAAGGAATACTCCTACTATGGTGCAGGAAAACACCAGATTGAGCAACTCAACGGTATTCCTCTCCACGATGCTGGATACAAAGGCCAGGGTATGGTCATCGGAATCATCGACGGAGGATTCTATAATGCCGACATCATTCCAGGCCTGAAGAGTGCAAGGATTCTCGGAACTCATGACTTTGTGAATCCTTCAAGTGATATATACAACCAGCAGGATCATGGTATGATGGTCCTCTCATGCATAGGTGCCAACGAACCTGGAAAGATGGTGGGAACGGCACCCGAGGCTTCTTTCTGGCTCTTCCGTTCTGAGGATGGAGGCAGCGAACAGATGATAGAGGAAGACAACTGGGCAGCGGCAATCGAATATGCCGACAGTGTCGGGGTGGACGTAGTGAATACCTCATTAGGCTACAATAACTTTGACGATGAGGCAACGAGTGTCAAGTACCACGAACTTGACGGCCACTCCCAACTCATCTCCAATTCTGCATCCATGTGTGCAGAAAAGGGTATGATACTTGTCAACAGTGCCGGTAACTCTGCCGATCAACAATGGAAACTCATCACTTCCCCTGCTGATTCCGAAAATACACTCACGGTGGGTGCAGTTGACGCAAATGGAGTCAATACCAATTTCTCCTCTCTGGGCAATACCGCGGATGGAAGAATCAAACCGGACGTAATGGCACTTGGAGATATGGCATCAATGCACGGATCGGATGGCAAGATAACAAAGGCGAGCGGGACTTCGTTTGCTTCGCCTATCACCTGTGGCATGGTAACATGCCTTTGGCAGGCATTGCCGCATCTGAATGCAAAGCAGATTATGGAACTTGTACGCAGGAGCGGAAATAATGCCTCCCATCCTGACAATGTCTTCGGATATGGCATTCCTGATTATGCAATGGCATGGAAGGTCGGCAAATATCTCTGACACTGTTTGAACTGAACTCGTGGGTACGCAATACCCTCGCAACTCATCTCTCCGACTCCGTATGGCTGCAGGCCGAACTGAGTGAAGTGAGGGAATCGCGCGGACATTGCTATCTGGCTTTCGTACAAAAGGCTGCCGACGGCAATGAACTGGTTGCCAGTGCATCGGGAGTAATATGGAAGAGCAACTGGAGCATGATCCGTCCTTACTTTGAACGGGTGACAGGATGCCGGCTGGCTGCAGGAATGCAGGTACTCGTCCAAGTCGGAGTGTCGTTTCACGAACTCTATGGGTACAAACTTGTAGTGACTGACATTGACCCAGTCTACACGATTGGGGATTTGGCAAGACGCCGTCAGGAAATACTGATGAAACTCGAGGAAGAAGGGATTGTCAACATGAATAGGGAACAACCTCTTCCACGTCTTATCCGCCGTGTTGCAGTCATTTCGTCTCCGTCTGCTGCAGGATGGGGGGATTTTCAGAATCAGTTGGTGAACAACGGTTTCGGATTTACGTTTGATATCGCTCTCTTCCAGGCTACTATGCAGGGTGGGGAGGTGGAAGCCTCCATTGTCAGTGCCCTCAACCGTATTGCCGAAAACTTAGATGACTGGGATGTCGTGGTGATAATAAGAGGTGGCGGTGCGGCTGCTGACCTGTCGGGATTCGACTCCCTGTATCTGGCTGAGAATGTGGCACAGTTTCCTCTGCCGGTCATAACGGGCATTGGTCATGAGAGAGACGATACGGTCATTGACGTAGTGGCACATACAAGGGTTAAGACTCCAACTGCTGCTGCTGAATTCATACTTAACCATCAACTCGGTGAGTGGAACGTACTGTGTGACCTGGCAGACCGCCTGAATGGAGGCGTGGAACAATATCTCGTTCGCGAAAGGAATATGCTGGAGCGTGTCTCCCTAAGGATGAAGATGGCTGCTCCACAGTTGTTGGAGCGGTATTGGCATCGTCTGGAGATGTTTCAGCAGAAGGTAGATGACGCAAGTCCTGAACGGCTCCTGAAACTGGGATTCAGTATAGCCCGTATCGGTGGCAAGGCTGTAAGGAGCGTCGCACAACTGTCGAGAGACGATGTCCTCGAGATAACCCTCTCCGATGGTAGGATTGAAACCCGAGTAGAAAAAATATAGGCATTATGGAAAATAAACTCACATACGAGCAGGCAATGTCGCAACTGGAAAAAATCGTGTCGCAGATAGAGTCGGGGAACATCGATATTGACAGCCTGTCGGAAAAACTTAAGGAAGCCAGGAATCTTATCTCATATTGCAAGGATGCCCTGAAACATGTGGAAAAGGACGTAACAAAAGTACTGTCCGAGGAGGAATAAGCCACTTTTTTGTTATAAATTCCTACAAAAGGTTAAAAATCGTTGGATAAATCAATATATTTTTGTATTTTTGCAATGATTTATGGAAAAAACTCTTGTAATACTGAAGCCAAGTGCCGTCCAGCGCTCGTTAGTGGGACTTGTTACGGCACGCTTTGAAAGGAAGGGACTCCGACTTGCAGGAATGAAGATGATGCAACTTACGGATGAGTTGCTCGATAAGCATTATGCCCATTTGGCAGGCAAGCCTTTCTTCCAGAGAATCAAGAACTCAATGATGGCTGCACCAGTGGTTTGCTGTGTGTACGAAGGTGTCGATGCCGTGGAGACTGTAAGGGCAATGACAGGCAGTACGAACGGACGTAAGGCTGAACCAGGTACTATCAGAGGGGACTTCGGAATGAGTTTTCAGGAGAATATCGTACATACATCCGACAGTCCGGAGAATGCAATAGCGGAAATTAACCGATTCTTCAATTCGGACGAAATATTTGACTATAAGTTGGCTTCAATGCAGTTCCTGTATGCCAATGATGAGTATTAGACTTGCTGAAAGAAAAAGACTTACTGAACGAAAACATGATAAATTTGAGAAATGTCGTAATTGGCTTTGCGTTGGCATCTATGGCTGTCATCGGTGCATCGGCTCAAGATTTGATTGCCCGTCGTGCACCGTCCGACAATCACTTGATTGATGTAAAGAACGTGAGGATTGACAATGCCTTTTTCGGTGTGAAGAAGACTGTTGCCACAGAAATCTATTCTGACTGGGATCACAGTGCCGTATCGAAGGTGACGGGTTTCCTTCCTGAAAGTTTCAAGGTGGACCTGAGGGGATTCTGCATGCCGACTCCGAGTCGTAAGATTACTTCGAACTATGGTCGCCGCTGGGGCAAGAACCATCGTGGAATAGATGTGAAGGTCTATATTGGCGATACCATTGTGTCTGCATTCGACGGTAAAGTCCGTATTGCAGGTTACGATGCCGGAGGGTGGGGCAATTACGTCCTCATCCGTCATCCAAACGGACTTGAGACACTCTATGGTCATCTCAGCCGTCATCTCGTGGCAGAGGACCAGATGGTAAAAGCCGGCCAGCCAATCGGACTCGGAGGAGTGACCGGAAAAACTACCGGTTCCCATCTTCATTTTGAAACACGTCTTCTCGGTGAGACAATCAATCCGGCACTGATGTTCGACTTTGCGAATCAGGACGTGACCGGTGACTATTTTATTTCTACTCTTGGTGAAGTGAACAAGAGACCTGCATTTCCGATTGATATAGACAATCTCCAGCCTTCTTTGTCGAACAGGGCTACTGCGGGATCGAGGTGATGAATATGAATACTCAGGAACAGTCTAAACAAATAATGGCCAAGTGCCGTGACATCTTCTCAAAGAAACTTCACGACTATGGCTCGGCATGGCGCATCATGCGCCCTTCGTCTGTAACCGATCAGATACTTATCAAGGCGAATCGCATTCGCAGCCTTGAGATAAAGGGTGTATCGCTTGTCGGTGAAGGCATCTATCCTGAATTTCAGGCAATCGTCAACTACGGAATTGTCGGCCTGATTCAACTTGAACTTGGATATGCAGAGAAGGACGATATGATACCGGAACAGGCTCTTGCATACTATGACAAGTACGCAAAGGCTGCACTCGACCTTATGCTCAAGAAGAATCATGACTATGATGAGGCTTGGCGTGCAATGAGGGTCAGTTCCTATACCGACCTGATTCTGATGAAGATTTACCGTACGAAGGAAATTGAGGGTAATGATGGTCGGACATTGATATCAGAAGGCATCGATGCCAATTATATGGATATGATCAACTATTCCATTTTTGGACTTATTAAGTTGGATTTCGGAGAGTGAAGACAATAATTGCCAATATCATTAGGTTCCTGTTGGCTGCAACCTTTCTTTTCTCAGGTTTTGTAAAAGCCAACGACCCGTATGGAATGTCGTACAAGATTGCCGATTACTTTACAGCCTTCGGTATTGACTTCATTCCAGGGCGGCAGGATCTTGTCTGTGCCGTATTGCTTGCGGCCTTTGAATTCTGTCTTGGAATCCGTCTGCTTTTCGGATTCGGTAAGAGACTGACATCGTTGGTAACTCTGGCATTCGTGACGGCGATGACATTGCTGACCGTCTATATCTACGTTGAGAATCCGGTGACTGACTGTGGCTGTTTCGGTGATGTGATTGTCCTTACGAATGGTCAGACTCTCCTGAAGAATATTGTGCTGCTTCTCCTGGCAGTGATGCTGTGTGTGTGGTCCAAGCGCATTATCCAGTTTGTGCCGGGATTTGTTGGAGGTATTGTGCGTTTTGCGGGATTTGTTGCCATTATTGGCTTTGCCCTGCACTGCATCTTCCATCTCCCGATGATAGACTTCCGTCCATATAAGGTTGGAAACGACATGAATGAACGCATTGAAATGCCTATGGAAGGTGCCGAAGGTGTTAAGGCTGCACGATACGATGCTGCAGGACTTTATGTCATGGATAATGAAAGTGGAGATGATGTCACGGAACAGATTTTCAGTGATGAGAAGGCATTTCTCGTTGTTGCCCCGGATCTTGTCAGATCCAGTGAGTCGTATGCTGGAGAACTGAACCGTCTCTATGACTATTCAAAGTTGCATGGCTGTACGTTCTATTTCGTAACGGCATCAGAAGAAGATGCCCAGAGTGTGTGGAGAAAGAAAACCGCTTCTGAATATCCGATATATGTCAGTGAGGATAGGATTCTCAAGACGATCATCCGTTCCAATCCAGGTCTTGTGATTATCGAGAAGGGTGTCATCACTGCAAAATATGGTAACTGGGATTTGGGAAAAGGAATCAAATCATTCATTAAATAAATAAGGTAAAATGAGAAAGAAAATCGTAGCAGGCAACTGGAAGATGAACAAGAATCTTCAGGAAGGTGTTGCCCTTGCAAAGGAACTCAACGAAGTTCTCACAGCAGAGAAAAGTAATTGTGATGTAATCATTTGCACACCATTCATCCATCTTGCAACAGTATCAGGCATCATCAATCATGATGTTCTCCAGCTTGGTGCCGAGAACTGTGCGGACAAGGCTTCTGGTGCTTATACTGGTGAGGTCTCTGCGGAAATGGTTAAATCCACTGGTGCAGAATATGTAATCCTTGGTCACTCAGAGCGTAGGGAATATTACAATGAAACACCTGCAATCCTCAAGGAAAAGGTTGACTTGGCACTTGCCAATGGTTTGAAGGTAATCTTCTGTATTGGCGAAAGTCTTGCACAGCGCGAGTCAAACCAGCAGAACGAAGTATGCAAGGCAGAACTTGAGGGAAGTGTGTTCCACCTCACTCCTGAACAGTTTGCAAATATCGTCATTGCATATGAACCAATCTGGGCTATCGGTACAGGCAAGACTGCCACTTCCGACCAGGCCGAGGAAATCCATGCATTCATCCGTAGCCTCGTTGCCGACAGATATGGTAAGCAGGTTGCAGAAGACACATCAATCCTCTATGGCGGATCGTGCAAGGCTTCAAATGCGCCTGAACTCTTCTCAAAGGAAGATATCGATGGCGGGCTTATCGGTGGAGCATCACTCAAGGCCCCAGATTTCAAGGGCATTATCGACGCATGGAAATAAAAGACATTCATAATTGGTTATTCCTCCTGGTCATACTGCTCTGTATGCCGTTCTCTGCTGCTGATGTCCATGCTCAGTCATTCACACAGCAGTTGCAGGAACCCGTACAGGGACAGGGGAAGGTGGTCATCAATCATGATACACGACTTGACAGTATCGTGAACGGACTTGTCTACGTGCCAAGTGTATCAGAGGTCAAGACTGTCAGGAATAATCAGGAGAACATGCACAAGACCACTCAGTCGAAGGTCAGTGAAACTTTGCCTGTAGGGCAGGTGATTTCGGGAGGAACAGTACGCGAGAGGGTGAAGGGCTATCGTATTCAGGTCTTTTTTGGTGGTAATCAGCGCAAGGACCAGACAAAGGCTCAGCAACTTGGTGCCAAGGTACAGTCCCGCTATCCGGAACTGAGGGCGTACACATCATTTGAGTCTCCACACTGGCGTTGCCGTGTGGGAGATTTCAAAACCCGCGAAGAAGCGGCTCCTTATGTACGCAAACTGCGTTCTTCGGGCTATTGCCCAGACGCAACTGTCGTCCGTAGTGAAATCTTCGTGTATGAATAATTGAAGATAGGTCGATAATGAATGAATTAAGCGAAGACATCAAACATGCTTTGCAACTCTTGGGTGAGGATACGGACCGCGAAGGTCTGCAGAAAACTCCAGAAAGAGTTGCAAAGTGTATGTTGAGGTTTACTTCCGGATATTCTCAGGACCCAAAGGCTGTGCTTCTTTCTGCAGTCTTTGAGGAGGATTACACACAGCCTGTAGTTATTCGGGACATTGAATTCTACTCTCTTTGTGAACATCACCTCCTTCCTTTCTTCGGCAAGGTGCATGTGGCATATATTCCTGACGGCAAGATTGTAGGTCTCAGTAAGATTCCCCGTGTGGTCGAGGTCTTCGCCAGGAGGTTGCAGGTCCAGGAGAGAATGACGTCGCAAATCTGCCAGTGCATTGATGAGACACTCCATCCAAAGGGTGTAATGGTCATGGTTGAGGCCCAACACCTGTGTATGCAGATGCGCGGAATAGAAAAGCAAGGTGCAGTGACCGTCACTTCCAACTTCACGGGAGTTTATAAGGATGCCGCCCTACGTGCGGAATTCTATAATCAGCTCAAAGGCAGCTCCAACTTCTAACCCCTCAATCTTCCGAAATTGATTCCTCAAAGCACCATAGACAAAATACTCGATGCCGCCAGCATCTATGATGTAGTTTCCGACTATGTCACATTGCGTCGTGCCGGTGCTAACTATAAGGGACTTTGTCCGTTTCATGACGACACTACGCCTTCCTTCTCTGTCTCTCCGGCAAAGAATCTCTGCAAGTGTTTCGCATGCGGAAAGGGTGGTAATCCCGTCCATTTCATCATGGAAATCGAACAACTTAATTTCTATGAGGCAATAAAGTTCCTTGGAAAAAAATATGGGATAGAAATTGAAGAACGTGAACTCACCCCGGAACAACGCAAAGCCGAGAGCGAGCGTGAGAGTATGTTTGCGGTAAATGATTGGGCAAGTAATTATTTCCACGACATCCTTCTCAACTCCACTCAGGGACAGGCTGTCGGTATGGTCTATTTCAGGGGACGAGGATTTCGCGATGACATAATTGAAAAATTCCGACTTGGGTTCTGCCTCGACCAGAACGACACAATGTCTGCTGAAGCAATCCGTAAGGGTTATAATCCCGAATATCTTGTAAGGACAGGCCTTTCTTTCAGAACCGACAAGGGACAGTACCGCGACAAGTACAGGGGTAGGGTCATCTTTCCATGGTTCGGACTCAGTGGCAAGATTACAGGTTTTGGCGGACGAGTGCTTGCTGCCGGAACAAAGGGGATAAGCCAGAAATATATCAATTCGCCAGAGTCCGACATATACCATAAAGGCCGCGAACTCTACGGAATCTATCAGGCAAAGAAAACCATTGGGAAAGAAGACCGGGTCTATATGGTTGAAGGCTATACCGATGTCATATCCATGCATCAGTGTGGAATCGAAAATGTCGTAGCCAATTCCGGAACAGCCTTGTCTAACGACCAGATCCGACTCCTCATGCGTTTCACCAAGAACATCACCCTTCTCTATGATGGTGATACGGCTGGAATTCATGCCGCACTCCGTGGTACCAACATGCTTCTTGAGGCAGGCATGAACATTAATATTCTCCTCCTTCCTGACGGAGATGACCCAGACAGTTTTGCCAGAAAGCACAGTGCCTCTGAATTTAAGGAATACATCCATCAGCACCAGACTGATTTCATATCCTTCAAGACCCAGGTACTCATGGGCGAAGCCGGCAGTAATCCACAGCAGCGCACCGCACTCATCGATGACATAGTAGGTAGCATTTCTGTCATTCCGGAGGAGATAGCACGCTCGGTCTATATCCATCAATGTAGCGAGATGATGAACATGCACGAGGATGTTCTCATTCGTGAGGTTGCCCGCAAGCGCAAGGCTCGTAGAGAACAGTCGCAATCAGCAACCACCTCTTCGACAGGCTCAGGACAGGCGGTTCCCCAATCCTCAACACTTCCTTTGACAGGCTCAGAACAGGCGGGTCCACAATCCTCATCACTTCCTTCGACAGGCTCAGAACAGGCGGGTCCACAATCTTCATCCATCAGTCCTCAATCCTCATCAACCCTTCCCTCGACAAACTCGGAACAACCGAACCCTCAATCATCAACCCTCATAGGACTGGAACGTCTTATCATGCGTATGGTAGTCCGTTATGGCGATGCAGAGTTTACCTATATTGACATGGACGGAAAAGAAATAACCATTACCGTTGTCGAATACGTCAGTCAGGAACTTGAAATCGACGACCTCCAGTTTCAGTATCCTCTCTATCGTGAAATGCTTGCACAGGCAGTTGAACTGGTCAGGCAGGGTATTGTCCGTACACCTGAATCATCCGTCAGTCCTATGGCACGGCATTTCGTATCAAATCCTCATCTTGGAGTCAGTCGTGAGGCTGCCGATTTGATGAGCGACAAATATCAGTTGTCCCACACCACGGACGAGGATACTTCCCGCGACGAGAGTTCACGTCCTGGCGACTACATCATCCATCTGATGCTGGATTATAAGTTTGCAATAGTTGAGAATGCTACAAGACAAATAAGAAGACAGTTGGCTGACCCAACTGTCTTAAGCGACTCTGTGAGGTGTGCAGAGGTCTTGCGAAATCAGATTATATATAACGACCTCAAGCACCGGCTTGCTAAGAAGCTTGGTGACCGGGTGCTAATTTAGGAAATTCAAATTGAAATTCCGGTTTCTTGAATTCGCCAAAACCCTTTACACCTTTTATTCCAATTTTTTCACTATTTACCTTGAGTTCTTCGAATTTGGCCATTTTTTTATCGTCCAAGTCCTTTACTGATTCACTGTTCATTGCCAGGTCCACGTCATTGTCCGCTATTTCAATTGAAACAGGAACGACACCATTTTTCATCATGTCTATTTCCTTAGCAGCACCCATAGAGAGATCTATGACGCGTCCTCGGGAATACGGACCACGGTCTGTGACTGTGACAATTACACTCTTGCCGTTCTTCATGTTCGTCACCTTCAGCTTTGTGCCGAAAGGATATTTTTTGTGAGCACATGTCATACTGTGCATGTCGAATATACTACCGTTAGCTGCCTTTCTTCCATGAAATCCAGGTCCGTAGTACGAAGCCATGCCATCATAATGCTGAGCCCTCATCGAACCAACAGACAAGATGCAGAAAAACATTATTAAATAAAATGATTTATTCATGTATTCAATTCTTGAGGACTCTTTCGAACCCATGTTTAAGCCGTCTTATCATGCACAAGAAACGTGCAAAAGACTAATGTTTATTTCTTTTAAAGTCGGATCGTAGCCATGTCGTTCTGTGAGCCAAGG
>JAZQPD010000113.1:0-2894 GCA_045628285.1 Bacteroidaceae bacterium | reverse complement strand
CTGCCATTTCTCATTGGTGAAATAGACATCGGAGGTAATGGCTTCCTTGTAGGGAACAGCAGGGTGCGTAGTACGCTCTACAGCCGCCACAGGCTCGATGACTGTCTGCAAGTTTGCAAGGACATCCTTCTGAGGCAGTGGTGTCTGCGCCTGTCCTCCCTTGTAATAGAAGCCGTAACCGCCGTTCATGAGTTCGCCGGGCTTCATCCTTCCGTCAGGACGGTTGGGAACCATCGGTGCACCAGCATAGAACAACTCGCCGCCGATGCGTCTCAGATGGTAGCCTTCCTGTTGTCTTGGTGTCCAGCCAAGGAAAGGGGTGTGCCTTCGGTCAGTGTACCAGCCGTAGAATGGTCGCGCCATCCTGCCGTACTCGCCTTCACCAATGCGATAGCCGTGGAGTCCCATGGTGACTCTGCCGTTGGCATTGCGTGCATGGACAAAGTTCTTCGGGAGGTCAAAATCGTTTTTGAGCAGTTCCGCGAAGGTGTCGTAGGCTCGCTTATTGGCAAAGTTGGTGCCCCAATCGGTGAGCGCTTTCAGCTGATTCTCCGAGATATTGTAAGCAAGGACAGGGGAATCATGACCTTGGACTACCAACTGGAAGCCGTTGCTGCTGCCAGTGATATGGGCTTGCATTCCGTTCCTTACCAGTATATCCTGAAGCTCAGGACTGAGGTCAAGGCTACGTGGGTTAGTATTCTTTCGTATTGACATAGGAACTATATTAAAAGGTTGTAATTCCTATGAGAGAGGACAACCTAAAGGTCGCCCTTCTCCATAGCTTCTTCCATCTCGACGCTCTTCAAAGCGAGGAACTCCTCAGCAGTGTCATCGGACGGGGTCTTGCCATTGTCCGCACACCACTGGGCATGTTCCTTCTTCATCTTGCGTGAGTAATGGTTGACATATTCCAGCCAACCGATTTCTCCGTTCTGCATCTTCTCGACGAGAACTTCAACAGGATAGAATTTCTCTTTTGCCATTGTGTTGGGGGTTAGGGGTTCTACATCTTGTGGGCAGAGGCACGGCTCATACCGATACGCTTCTGGGCTTCCCACATGGTTTCTGTGTACTCGTCCTCTGGAACATAGTTCAGATCGCCAGCGTCATCCTTGACCCAACAGCCGAAAATGCCGAAGGTGTAGGTGTCCATCGTCTGACCTGCCTGTTCCTTCCACTTCTGGGTGTTACCCATGCAGTGACGGAATCCCTTGGGGTCGTTCAGGTCAATACCGAATGTTACCTCTTCCTTTTCATCAGCAATGGTAAGGGGCTCGCCATTCTTCAAGCAAGTGAGCTCGGCTGCACTCAACTGGAAATGGTCGGCAAGCACCTGAAGGTTGTTGCCAATGACAGGTGTAGGTACGGAGAGTACCTGCAAGGTGTCAGCATCAAGCTGATGGAAGGCTTGCACATCACGTCCGTCCTTGGTGGTCATAGTACCGATAATGGCTTTGCCCTCACGGAGCAAGGCTTGCTCGGCATCGTTGAACATATCCAAGGTGACACGTGTCTGCTTGGGGTAGAACATGACTTTGACTTCGTTCGTTTCCTCGTTTCTTACCAGAGAGAAACGTGCACGATCATGAACCTGAGTTCCATCCTCGCACGTATAACAAATAGGTAAGACAGGGGAACGGCGACCGTCACGGATTCCAGAAAGGACATTCTGGGGGAGGTCTTCAATCATCTCCTGACTGAGACCGAAACGCTTCAATACCTCGAAAGGTATCTCTTCGTCTGCAAAAACACTTCTAATCATGATTACTTAACAGTTCGTTATCCACAATCGTTCGGCAAAGATAAGGTATTTTAGTCCAATAAAAGGTATAATATCAGCGGTTTAAGTCGCCTTTTATGTATTATTAAAAGTGTGGAATAAAATTAGACTTTCTAATTAGACCTCAACCTTTTGTTTGTGCATTTTGTAGTATGTTTTTCCGTCCTTGTTTTAGGTCTAATTACAAGGTACAATAACATAAAGTTTCTTATACTTTTTCCATGGATTGTGCTCATGTGGCAAGAATTTCATATCTTTGCAGCATGAAATACCTTATACTTACTATTTTCAGCCTTGGCATTTCGGTTAAGGCACTCGGACAATTCAACACGATTTCCAATTCTCCTTCTCTTTATAGGGTACATCCTATAATGAATAGTACCACAACTCAGGCAGACTCCGACATGTTGGAGATACCAAAAGACAGCACGCCACCAGCAACCTCGGTTACTGATGACGTGCATGATGCTGTTTCCACGATAGGGAAAACAGTCGGGATGGATGTGGATTCGATGAAACAGGAACTGATACAGCGTTATCTCAGTGTATCTTATCCGCTAAGTCATATTCAGGTGACTTCTGCATACGGCATGAGAAATCATCCCATTCTCCGCAAAAAGATGATGCATCAAGGCATCGATCTTCGTGCGAAGTATGAGGAGGTATATAGTGTGATGGGTGGTGAGGTGATTGCTGTATCGTCAGACAAACGCTCAGGACGCTATGTGACAGTGCGTTATCCAGGGGCTTACACCTGCTCTTACTGCCACCTTTCTCAACCATTGGTCAAGAAGGGTGACAGCGTGAAGGCTGGTGAGGTGATAGCAATATCAGGAAATACAGGGATGTCCACGTCGGCACATCTTCATTTTGGGGTTAAGTCAGCATCTGGAGAAAGGCTTGATCCTATGGTTCTCTTGGAGTTTATACGCAAGACTCGTGAGGATGTGATTAGAGGACTTCGGGAACTTCATAGCATTGCCTCAGAGGAATCCTAACGCTTCGCCTGGAGTCTGCGCTTGAATGTATAGACAAGCATCTGGGTGTAGGTGCGGTTGTTGCCCATCGCCTCGGCAATGACAGGAGTGACCGTAACCAACTCCCAACCTTC
>JAZQPD010000112.1:0-4547 GCA_045628285.1 Bacteroidaceae bacterium | reverse complement strand
ACTGCTTTGTGGAAATCGCACCGGATCCCCGCCACACCCAGTCGGCGGAACGCATGGTGGAACCAAACGAGCCGAAGTTCACAGGTTTCATATTCAAGATAACAGCCAACATCGACCCCAACCACCGTTCATGTACCGCATTCTGCAAGGTCTGCTCGGGAAAGTTCGTAAGGAATGCCCCGTATCTTCATGTGCGTCAGGGCAAGACGGTGAGGTTCTCATCGCCAACCCAGTTCATGGCTCAGAAGAAGAGCACCATCGAGGAGGCTTATCCAGGCGATATAGTAGGTCTGCCCGACAATGGCATATTCAAAATAGGAGACACCCTGACAGAAGGCGAAAAACTCCATTTCAAGGGACTTCCAAGTTTCTCGCCTGAGATGTTCAAGTACATCGAGAATGCTGACCCGATGAAGACAAAGCAACTGGAAAAGGGAATCAACCAACTTATGGACGAAGGTGTGGCTCAGCTGTTCATCAATCAGTTCAATGGCCGGAAACTCATCGGTACGGTAGGGCAACTTCAGTTCGAAGTCATCCAGTACCGGCTTGAGAATGAATATAATGCCCAGTGCCGCTGGGAACCGGTAAGCCTTTATAAGGCATGCTGGATAGAGAGCAGCGACGAGGCAGAACTCGATGCCTTCAAGAAACGCAAGTACCAGTATATGGCAAAGGACCGCGAAGGCAGGGACGTGTTTTTGGCCGACTCCAACTATGTGCTACAGATGGCACAGCAGGACTTCAAGCACATAAGGTTCCACTTCACGAGCGAGTTCTAGATGGATTCATTCATAATTGTTAACTGTTAACTATTAACTGATAACTATTATTTCATGTTACAGGACGAAGTAAGGAAAGCAATAGAAGTGATGAAGCGGGGCGGAGTGATTCTCTACCCCACCGATACCGTCTGGGGCATAGGCTGCGATGCCACCAACCCCGAAGCCGTAAAGAGAGTGTATGAGATAAAGCGCCGCCCGGACAGCAAGGCACTCATCTGCCTCGTGGACTCCGAAGCCCGTCTGTCGCGCTACGTACGCAATGTGGCTGACGTCACATGGGACCTGATAGAACTCAGCACGAAGCCCCTGACCATCATTTTCAACCAGGTGGGAGGATTGGCACAGAATCTCCTTGCCGAAGACGGTAGTGTAGGAATCAGAGTCACCCGTGAGGAGTTCTCCAAGGAACTCTGTTACAGATACCAGAAACCTATAGTCTCGACAAGTGCCAACATCAGCGGAGAACCCACTGCACGTACTTTCGACGAAATTTCGGACGAGATAAAGAACAGCGTCGATTATATCATCCGCTACAACCAGCGCTGCAAGGAAAAGCATCAGCCCTCGAGCATAATAAAGATAGATGCAAGCGGGCAGTTTGTGGTAATAAGGGAATGATGAAACTGGCTTGCAGCCAGAGTGAAGAGCAAAAAGTGAAGAGTATACAGTAAATGAGGTTAAGCAGCATCACACATCGTAAGAAGGAAGTCCGGATCATTGACTCCATCACAGAATGGATTAAGGGCGACCACACAAGCAAACAGATTCTCATCATGCTCAGCCTGATGGTGGGCATTTGTTCTGGCCTGGCTGCATTCATCCTCAAATGGCTGATTGATGCAATAAAGCATCTCCTGACTTATCAGATAAACATCTCCTCTGCCAATGGACTATATTTCCTCTATCCTATTATCGGTATCATCCTCGCAGCACTCTTCGTGCGCTACATAGTGAAGGACGACATCAGTCATGGAGTGACAAAGATTCTCTATGCCATATCGAGGAAACGCGGGAGAATCCGTCCTCACAACAGATGGACAAGTATCGTTGCCAGTTCGCTCACCATTGGATTCGGAGGCTCGGTAGGAGCCGAGGCACCAATCGTACTTACCGGTTCCGCCTTTGGTTCCGACCTCGGCAAACGGTTCCATCTGCCTCACAACCACCTGATGCTGCTTGTCGGTTGTGGAGCCGCAGGAGCCGTGGCTGCCATCTTCAAGGCACCGATTGCAGGAGTGATGTTCGTGATAGAGGTACTGATGCTCGACCTCAACATGTTGTCGATAGCACCCCTCCTGGTTACGAGCCTTACGGCTGTCTGCGTGTCATACGCCCTTACCGACACCAATCCGATGTTCCCCTTCCTCCTGGAAAAGCAATTCTCCATCGACACCATTCCCGGATGCATCATCCTAGGTGTCATCTGTGGGTTCGTATCGCTCTATTTCACCCGAGCCATGAACTGGTTCGAAGGAGTGTTTGCCAGAATCAATCGCTGGTGGCTGAAATACATCATAGGAGCAGCAATCCTCGGCCTGCTCATATTCTTCTTCCCGGCAATGTACGGTGAGGGATACGATGTAATCGGCCAACTCATAAACGAGGCATCTCCATCCGAAATCATGCACAACACCCTCTTCCTCGGAAGCGACGGCAACCTGCTCATATACCTCTCACTCGTACTCGTACTCAAGGTATTTGCTTCGACCGCCACGAACGGAGCCGGAGGATGTGGCGGAGTATTCGCACCAACACTCTTTCTCGGATGCATTGCCGGATTCCTATTCGCAAACATCTGGGACGACTCACTGGGCCTCTCATTAGGCAGGGAAGGGTTCCTCTCTGTCAAGAACTGTGCCCTCTACGGCATGGCGGGACTGATGTCGGGAGTGATGCACTCACCTCTCACAGCCATCTTCCTCATAGCCGAACTCACAGGAGGATACGGCCTGTTCGTGCCGCTCATGATAGTGTCGATCACGTCCTATGTACTCATCCGTGCATTCGAGCCACACAGCATCTACGCCATGCGTCTGAGCCGAAAGGGACAACTTCTCACCCACGACAAGGACAAGACCATACTCACACTCCTGCATCTCGACTCACAGATAGAGACCGACTATGTTCCCGTAACATCCGACAACGACCTTGCCCAACTCGTTCAGGCTGTGATAAAGTCACACCGCAACATATTCCCTGTGGTCAGCAACGAAGGAATGTTTGTCGGAGTAATCACACTCGATTCCATACGCAGATACATGTTCCGGCCGGAACTCTATCACCAATATTCCGTCCAGTCGTTTGTGAAGCCACCCCCTTGTGTGCTCTGCACCAACGACACGGTGAAGACGGCCATACAGAAATTTGAAGAGACCAAGGCATGGAACCTCCCTGTCGTTGACGGACAGAACCGCTTCGTAGGGTTCGTTTCCCGTTCAGGACTCTTCCAGTCATATAGAAACCTACTAAAGGAATTCACTTCAGAATAATGGAAAAGAAGGATTTGAGAATAGTCTACATGGGTACGCCGGAATTTGCTGTAGAAAGCCTGCGCAGTCTTGTGGAAGGTGAATACAATGTAGTTGGAGTCATCACTATGCCCGACAAGCCCGTAGGACGTCACATGGGCGTGCTCCAGGCAAGTCCCGTGAAACAATATGCAACCGAGCACGGAATAAAAGTGCTCCAGCCCGAGAAGCTCAAGGACCCCGAATTCATAGAGGAACTCCGTGCCCTCCATGCCGACCTCCAGATTGTCGTTGCCTTCCGCATGCTTCCGGAAATCGTGTGGAGCATGCCACGCCTCGGCACCTTCAACCTCCATGCCTCTCTCCTTCCACAGTATCGGGGAGCAGCACCCATCAACTGGGCTGTCATCAACGGAGATACAGAGACAGGCATCACCACCTTCTTCCTCCAGCACGAAATCGACACTGGCGACATCATACAGCAGGTTCACGTTCCCATTTCCGATACCGACAACGTAGGCAATGTACACGACCGCCTCATGCTCCTTGGAGGCAAACTGGTGACGGAGACTGTCGACAACATACTTGCAGGAACCGTCCACCCAATACCCCAGGAACAACTCATCAACCACCAACAGTCCCCCATCCCTTCATCACTCCGTCCTGCACCAAAGATATTCCGCGAAACCTGCCAGATAAACTGGAACCAGCCGTCCAAAGCCATCTACGACTTCATCAGAGGACTGTCTCCTTACCCCGCAGCCTGGACAACCCTTCTCCCACCCGAATCAGGAACCGGATCAGGAACCATACTGAAAATCTACCAAACTGAGAAGATTACGGATGCCCCAAAAGAAGGAATCCATCCTGGAACACTCCTGTCCGATTCCAAAAACTACCTGCATGTCGCCACCTCCGACGGCTTCCTCTCCCTCAAGGTCCTCCAGCTTGCCGGCAAGAAACGTATGTCCGTCCAGGACTTTCTACGTGGTTTCCACTTCCAGGAAGGAACACGTTTATTTACTATTTGATTCAAGTTTCGCAAGTTTGTATGCTATTGATTTACATTATTTTATTTTAACATTCTTCGGGCACTACGGCCACTCAGGCGAGCAGAGCTCCGAGTTATCAGACATTCTTCGGGCACTACGGCCACTCAGGCGAGCAGAGCTCCGAGTTATTTAAACATTAATCGGGACATTAATAATCATTGACTATGATTTGATATAAACATGCCATAAGCCATAAATAAAATAACTCGGAGCTCTGCCCGCCTGAGTGGTCGTAGCACCCG
>JAZQPD010000111.1:0-14227 GCA_045628285.1 Bacteroidaceae bacterium | reverse complement strand
TCCTTGGCTCACAGAACGACATGGCTACGATCCGACTTGGATGCCGACCCGCAGAAGTACCCCTACTACGGCATCGGCGAAATCTGTGAATACTTCATCAACGACCTTGCTCCATACGTCGACACCAAGTTTCCCGACTACGGCAATGTTGGCAGTTTCTCGTCAAGGAACTTCTGCATTCCGGTCCGCGTACTCCTCGGCGACCTCTGTCTCTGGGCAGGCAAGTACAAGGACGCCGCCAAGTACTACCACGACTACCTCTCCAACCACAACTCGCCCCATCCCGTTTCCAACTACGGAATCACCTGGCGCGACCCCGAATTCCAGGGCACTGCCGACTCCTATTCGTCACAGGTAATGTCCAACAACTCCGAGGTGCTGACCTACATACCACTCTCGTCAACCGACTACGAAGGCATCACCACCCAGCTCGACGATGTGTTCACATCCACCACCGACAACGACTACTTCTATCAAGCCACCTATTCCGATGCCTATACACGGCTGTCGAAGAGCCAACTCTACACCTACATCTACAACGATCCTACCACCCTTCTTCCCGACACCATCCACCCTTCCGATTCCATCGTCTACACTGATGAAATCCTTCGAGGCGACCTCCGTCTCTCATCCGTATACCAGATCAGTTTCTCAGGATCGTCCGATGCCACCCAGAACGCTTATCGCCAGAAGATGAGCAAAGTGCTCTCCGACCGCGTCGTCATCTATCGCAAAACCCCCGTCTATCTCCGCTATGCCGAGGCACTCAATCGGGCAGGATATCCACAGTGTGCATTCGCCATCCTGAACTACGGACTCTGCGACGACAATGTCCACTACTACCAGTCTGACGAATACCTCCGGGTCGGCGACCTCGTGAAGTTCGACAGCCGCGACTTTTCCCGCACCAACACCATCGGCATCCATGCCCGCGGCTGCGGACAATGCGAAGCCGACACCCTCTACGCCATTACGGGCTGTGCCACTCAGGCAGACAGCATAGAATACGTAGAGAACGCCATCTGCGACGAGATGGGACTGGAGACTGCTGCCGAAGGCTACCGATTCTACGACCTCATGCGAATCTCGCGCCACAGGGCCGACCCTACTTTCCTCGCAAGAAAAGTGGCAGACCGCAACGGATTCACCGACACGTCACTCCTCCATCGCCTCTCCGACGAGAAGAACTGGTACCTCCCACTGGCTACGCCAGAGTGAACAGTGAATAGTGAATTGTAAATCGTAAATCGTAAATAAGAATGCCTCCTTTTCAGGGAGGCTTTCTTATTGAGAGAATTGAAACACCAATCGGTCTTTCCTCGTTCCCTTTCCTCCCATTAAAACGCGAGGTCAGGAGATGTTTGGTTTTGTTAAAAGCTATTATTTGTTTTATTGGTATCCTCACTCTTTTCGCCCACGGCAGTACTGTCAGCCTGGGCAATGGCATCCGATTTCTTCTGGTCAATCACCTTTATCCGAGCCGATATGTTTTCCTGACGGATATAAGTGTCTGCCGACTCATCCCCTGCAGCCCAACTCTTGTCAGCCACATGCTGCGCAGTAGTGCCCACCGTTATCACCACGGCAATCACCGCTGCGGCCTTGAAGAACGGATAGACCATCCTCTTCACACTCTGCCATCCGTCTGCAGTCCTGCCCACCGTCCTGTGCGTCTCATCAGCCACCAACTCCATCATCCTGGCGTCAAACTCCTCACCGAGGCCATCGGCTCCAGCCTCAGCCTCGTACCTGAAGAGCGAAGCATACTGCTCCAGTTCCGCAGGAATATCCGTCTGGCTGAAGAACGACCGCAGAATCTGCTCCTCCTCAAGAGAAGTTTCGCACTCCCAGTACCGCTGCAACAGTTGTTTTATATATTCGTAATTCATATTTTACTTGTTGGCCATTTTTATTTGGCCGTTAGCCATTAGCCATTGGCCGTTGGCTTTTTATTTACTCATTTGCAGGCCAATAGCTAATGGCTAATAGCCTTATCAATACTTTTCACTCCGAGCGAAGCAAGGTTTCTCCTTCCCCTGAATATCGTCACCTTCACGTCAGCCTCGCTGATATTCATCACCTCAGCAATGTCCTTGTACGACTTCCCCTCAATGTCCCTAAGTTGAATGGCAGTCCTCTGTTTCTCCGGCAGTCCGTCGATAGCCATTCTCACCATGTGCATCCTCTCCTGCATTATCATCACCTCGTCAGCCATGGGAGAGTTGTCCGGCCGGTCATAAGTGGCCTGTCCTGATTGAACCCGGGAAGCCATCTCGTCAAGCGAGCAGTTCCGGCGTTCGTGGTGCCGGAGCACATCCAGGGCAAGATTCCTGCATACGGTCAGCGAGTAATTCTCAATACTGCCGATGTCCGCCCATTTCTCCCGGTCGGTCCACATCCTCAGAAGAGTGTCCTGAACCACATCCTCTGCCTCCTCCCTGCTACGGGTGATACGCAGTGCCAGCCTGAAAAGCCTGTCTTTAAGCGGCAAGATGTCTGCCCTGAAACTGATCTCCTTCATGCCCTCTATATTTACCCGACGAACAACCACGCGAAAAGTTACAGCAACGACCGGATTTTTTCGCACACGTCATCAATATCCCCCTCAGTACGCATCGTAGGGATGCAGAACACCGTGTCAGCCTTCAGGTAATACGGTTCCCTTTCAGCCAGGTTACCCGCAATGAACCTGCCCATCTCATCATCGTCCATCCCCGCCAGCAGAGGCCGTACAGAGCGTCTGTCCCGGGAACCGTCAGCAGGAGAATCCTTCATCGTGATACGGATATGGTCAATCAGAGTTTCCACCGAAGCCTTCAGATACACCGTCCTGCCGTTCTCCTTCATGAAATCCATGTTGTCGAAAAAACACGGACAGCCACCACCTACAGCCACCACCACTTTCTCCATCACCGCCGTCTCCCGCAGCACATCTCGTTCCAGACACCTGAATTCCTCCTCACCCCTCACGGCAAAGAAGTCCGCCACACTCATCCCCGTCCTGTCCTCAATCATCCAGTCCAAGTCGCGGAACACCCATCCCAGCCTCTCAGCCAGTCGCCTCCCCACCGTAGTCTTCCCGGCACCCATATACCCAAGAAGGTAGATCAATAATTTACTATTTGACAATTTACGATTTAATTGTTGGCCATTAGCCGTTAGCTTTTTATTTACTCATTTGCGGGCCAATAGCAACTCCGAGCTTGCTCGCCTGATGGTCGAAGCACCGGAAGAATGGCTAATAGCCAATGGCCTTATCAATACTTTTCACTTTTCACTATTCACTCCGAGCGAAGCGAGGTCTATCGTCAGCAGTCCGCTATGCTTCGCAGTATATTCCGCTGCCAGCACGGCACCCAGTGCAAAGCCCTTCCTCGAGTGGGCATCATGGGTGATGGTGATCATGTCGGCCTCGCTGTCGTAGCGTACGGAGTGGATGCCCGGCACCTCGCCCTCCCTGATGGATTCGATGGGCACCTCGTCCACCCTGTCAATCCTCTTCACAATCTCGTCTGCCAGAGTAATCGCAGTACCACTCGGAGCATCCAGCTTGTGTACGTGATGGGTTTCAGTCATACTTACCGAATAGTCCCCAAAACCATTCATTATCTCTGCAAGATACCTGTTCACAGCCGAGAATATGGCAACTCCCACACTGAAGTTCGAAGCCCAGAAGAGAGTCTTTCCGTCCTCTTCGCAAGCCCTCCTCACATCGTCGGCATGCTCCTTCAACCATCCCGTGCTACCACTCACCACCTTCACACCCTGTTCCCATGCCTTCAGATAGTTGCCGTAAGCCGCCTGCGGAGCCGTGAATTCGATAGCCACGTCGGCACTCCTGAACCCGTCGGAGTCAAAGTCCCCCATATTGTCAACATCAATGATGCAAACAATCTCATGACCGCGCATCCGGGCAATCTGCTCAATCATCCTGCCCATCTTGCCATAACCAATCAGTGCAATTTTCATATCCCAAAAAATTAAATATGTGCAAAGTTAACTAAAATTACCGACTTTTTTCATACATTTGCAGAAAATAAGTTAGATTAAGATTTACTGTCGTATGGAAGAAATGCTACATTATGTGTGGAAACACAAGATTTTCCCACTGAAGGAACTGCTCACAACCGATGGTCGCCCTGTTGAAGTCATCAATCCAGGTTTCCACAACACCGACTCTGGTCCCGATTTCCTCAATGCGAGAATCAGGATTGCAGGAATATCCTGGGTAGGAAATGTGGAAATCCATCTCAAGGCATCCGACTGGCATCTCCATCGCCACAGTTCCAATCCAGTCTACAACAATGTCATCCTTCATGTAGTAGGAACCGACGACTGCACGATACCGTCGCCCGATGGCACCCCGATTCCCCAACTCCTGCTGCCCATTCCCGACCACGTGCGCCACAACTACGACAACCTGCTGGCATCCCATGCCGCTCCACCCTGCAAGGAAGTCCTTCACGACATTTCCCCGTTCTTCATCCACAACTGGCTGTCCGCCCTTCAGGTAGAACGGCTCGAGTACCGTGCCCGGCAAGTTAATGACAGGCTTGCCCGGTGCAACCACGACTGGGAACACACACTCTTCGTCACCATAGCCCGCAACTTCGGATTCGGCATCAACGGCGATGCCTTCGAGGCGTGGGCATACTCCATTCCCATGACCGCCATCAGCAAGCACCGCGACAACCTCTTCCAGATAGAAGCCCTCTTCTTCGGGCAGGCAGGACTTCTTGCCGACAGTATGATTCCGGAAGTCTATCATTCCTGCATCCCCACCGACACCTATCTGCAGCAACTGAGAAACGAATATCATTATCTCAGCCATAAGTTCCATCTCACTCCCATCAATCCTCTCCTCTGGAAATTTCTCCGGCTCCGTCCTCAGAATTTCCCCCACATACGCATCGCACAGTTGGCAATGATGTGGGTTGAACAAACATGCAGTTTTTCCCGCATAGTCAATGCATCCGGCATCCGTCAACTCTACGATTCCCTTCAGGTTCATGTCAGTCCCTACTGGAAACGCCACTATACTTTTGCATCCACAGAATCCACAGAAACCGACAAGCACCTCACCGATTCGTCAAAAGACCTCATTATAGTCAACAGCATATCGCCTATCCTTTTTGCTTATGGCAAATACAGGAATCAGGAAGACCTCTGTGAGCGTGCCGTCAGTTTGCTCGAGCACATCAAGCCCGAGGACAATCGGCATGTCCGCCAGTGGCAGGCAGCAGGAGTGGAGTGCAAGAATGCTGCCGATTCACAAGCCATCATCCATCTCACACAGCACTACTGCACTCCGCACAACTGCCTCCGCTGCCGTTTTGGCTATGAGTTCATCCGCCACACCCCTGACTTTCTCAGGGAAGGAAAATGAATGGGATCACGATTTCCTAGTTGCCGTCATTCAACAGCCTTTTGCGTGAAGGCATCCATGATGACGGTAGGTGCGGCATTGCTGTTGAAGGCTCCTAACTTGTAGCCACCTGGGAGGCACTGCGGTTCCCAGTAGAACACGCCACGGCAATGGCCGTTAGTCTCTGTCTGCGATTCTTTTATGACTCGTGTCAGTTGCCGACGACCCTCTTCCATCTTCTCAGGATGACGTTCATCGACCTCGAAACCTGTCTCTACGATCATCACGTCGCACTTGTACTTCTCGCTGACGTGACGAATGTTCGCCATGCAGTCAGTGATGATGTCGTCGGCATTGAGTTCGGGATGGCCCTCCATTGCCCAATAAGGATAGAGCGACATTCCCACCATATCGAATTTGCCGCCGTACTTCAGTACCGTATCGAGATTATGGTCGTATAGACTCTGCTTGTGCCCACGATCCAAATGTATGATGACGATGGCCTCAGGAAATACTTCCTTCACTGCATCATATCCAGTACGGATGAATCCGGCATACTGTTGAGGCTCTGTCCTGATGTGTCCCATACTGTGAGTGACGATGGTATGCCCTAATGAGTCCTTGACTTCCCAACCAAATTCGTTGGTCTTCACACTCCAGAGCATTCCGTTTGCAGTCTCGTTGCCCACTTGCACCCAACGTGGTGCAATGCCGTTTTCTTTCAGCAACGAGAGCACCTCGACGGTGTGATTCCGTAAGTCCTGCTTCATCTCCTCATACGAGTGGCCGAGCCACGCCTTCGGAATGGGTTGCTTGGCAGGATCTGCCCATGAGTCACTGTAGTGGAAATCCACCATCAGATCCATACCCAGTGCCTTCACCCGTTTCGCCATGGCGAGCAGAGCGAATTTGTCGCAGTCACCACCACGAGGGTTCACCCATACTCGCATACGAATGGCTGACATACCGTATTCGTTCTTCAGCAGTTCCAGACATTCACGTTCCTTCCCGTTATTGTCGTGGAACACCACTCCACGTTTTTCTTGTCCCTGAAGGAATCCCACGTCTGCCCCCGTCACAAAGTCCTTCCTACCTGGTGCCTGCATACCTTCGTTCTCCCATTCGCCGAGGTCCTGCTCAAAACTTGGGTTCACAACCTTCTTCGTCATGTCTGCCTGTGCCAGCGCCACACCAGACAACAGCAATAAATTGATAAACAAAATGATTTTCTTCATAATTCATTCCTTTTTGATTTCTACTGCAAATGTATAGAAAATTTTTGTCACATCAAAATTTATGGGAACCATATATATTTTGGAGTCCAAGAAAGAATTCGGATAATTCGTAAATTCATTACCATAAATTGCCAAGTGTAACATCAGAAATAAGCCACATAGGCGTTGATGTTTGTGACGCGATTTCTCCTCGCCTTCTCGGGGAAGTTTACCCTGAAAGATGTCCAATCGGCCTTGCAAAAGCAAAAATGAGAAGGCACGAACCGCTCATCTGGGTATGACACTACTGAAGAACAGACCCCTACAAGCGAAGGCCTATTCCTGCACAAACGCAGGAATAGGCCTTCTATTATGGAGGCAAACACCCACTTCGTTATAACGAACAAGGCATGTAGGTTATAACGAAGTGGGTGTTGTCGTTATAACGAAGTAGTGTTGTTGGTTATAACGAAGTGGGTGTTTGCCTCAGCTATATCGGTTGTTTTCGTTTGATGGTCGGGGTGTTTTCCAGGCTTGTATCATCCGTTCGGGACCGTTATTATTGCCCCTCGACTCAAAAATATGCCGACCATTTCTTTGTTTTCAAAATTAAAATGCTAACTTTGCAGTGATGAAGAAATAATATAAACCGAAATGATATGAAGAAGGTATTTGTCATAACGGCTTTTTTGGCTTTTCAATTTTTACCATCTGCTTTCGAAGCGGCTGCTCAGGTAAAGGAACGCATTGAACTGATGGAGGATGTGAACAAGGTGAAGGACCTCACTCTTGACTCGCTTGCAAAGGCCAATCAGGTTCGTCCGGTCAGTGGCAGTTCGAGGAAGAGCAACAACCCAGTCCTTTTCCTCGTGGGCAACTCGACGATGCGGAACGGTACGCTCGGAAATGGCAACAACGGCCAGTGGGGTTGGGGATATTTCGAACACCTCTTCTGGGACGAGAACAAGATAACGGTTGAGAATCATGCTTTGGGCGGCACCAGTACAAGAACATTCTACCGCAATCTGTGGCCTGCAGTGCTCAAGGGCATCCGCAAGGGCGATTTCGTCATTCTCGAATTGGGCCACAACGACAACGGTCCTCTTGATTCGGGTCGTGCACGTGCGAGCATAAAGGGTACGGGCAACGATTCCGTAGAGGTGACCATCCAGGAGAACGGCAGGAAGGAATGGGTCTATTCCTTCGGTGGGTACATAAGAAAATATGTGGAGGAAATCCGTGCAAAGGGTGCCACTCCAATCCTGTTCACTCTCACTCCAAGAAACGACTACGAACCGAACGACCCCGACAGGATTCAGAGGAAACTGGAGTCGTTCACTCCCTGGATTTTTGCAATGGGAAAGGAACTGAACGTACCAGTCATCGACCTCAACGACATCAGTGCAAGAAAATTGGAGAAGTTCGGCAAATGGAAGACGAACTACTTCTTCTTCGGCGACAAGATTCACTCGAGCGAGTTTGGTGCCAGGATGAATGCAGCCAGTTGTGCCGAGGGCATAAACGAATCGTCCGACCCTCAGTTGGCTACACTAAAGACTTTCATCCTCCAGAAGATGATAACTCCTGAACGCTGCGACCAGACCCGCCAGAAGGGCAAGCCGGTTGTGTTTATTACGGGTGACTCCACCGTGAAGAACGAGGATAGGGACCCTGACGGAATGTGGGGCTGGGGCAGTCAGGCATACTCTGTGTTCGACGGGAAGAAATGTACTGTGGTCAATGCTGCCATGGCTGGAAGAAGTACCCGCACATTCCTCAATGAGGGCCGCTGGGACAAGGTATACAACAGTATTGAACCGGGCGACTTCGTTCTCATCCAGTTCGGCCACAACGACATTGGCGACATCGACAGTAACAAGGAACGGGGAGTGATTGCCACTGCAAAGGACACTTGCCATGTCTACCGTCTTGCAAGCAACCGTCAGTACAAGGTGGTCTATTCCTTCGGCTGGTACCTGAAGAAATTCATTCAGGACGTAAGGGAGAAAGGTGGTACGCCTATACTCCTTTCCCTTACTCCGAGAAACGAATGGCCGGGAGGGAGGATTGAGAGAAGGAACAATACATACGGAAAATGGTACAGGGAGGTGGCTGAGGAAACGGGGTGCGAGTTTGTGGATGTCCACAATCTGACTGCCGACTATCTTGACAAGCACTGCAGGGCGAAGACTCCTGCCGAGAGTAAGGAGAGGGCATCGAAATGGTACAAACGCGACCATACCCACACATCCCTCCTCGGTGCGCAACTCAATGCCAAGAGTGTGGCAAAGGGACTGAAGGCCAACAAGAGTCCGCTTGCCAAGTTGCTTAGATAATTCCTCATTCCAATGCAAAGATCCGTCATCACAATCATCCTCGCCCTCTTTTGTCTGACCGCGGTTGGCCAGGCATCGTTCCGCCATCGCCTCTCCGATGCCTCATTGCCGGAGAGGGTTGGCCCTCTCATCACGGACAAATGGCATCAGGAAGACGACCCTTATTTGCGGTTCACTCCTGTGGATTCGCTCGGAAACCACTGTGTGGTGGGGTGTGTGGCTCTTGCCATGGGTGAGGTGATGCGCTATCACAGGTGGCCTACTGATGCCTACGACTGGAAGAACATGCTCGACGAATATGTTCCGGGCCAGTTCACGGAGGCTCAGGGCAATGCCGTGGGCAGGCTCCTTGCCGATTGTGGTACGGCTGTGAACATGAACTACGGTACGGAGGCGAGCAGTGCCCAGGAGGTGGCACAACCCATTGCCCTTGTCGATACCTTCGGATATGATGTAGCCACCCAGTTGCGTTTCCGCGATTTCTACCGTCACGACGAGTGGCACGACATGTGGAAACAGGAACTGGCTGCGGGGCGTCCGATACTGCTTTGTGCCCAGTCAATGACTTTGTCGCACGCTTTCGTGTGCGACGGATACAACGAGAAGGGCGAGTTTCATATCCTCTGGGGCAATCCGTCAAAGGACGAGGACGGATGGTACGACATTGACCTGCTTTCTCCCGACCAACCCCAATGGTATGACAAGGACAACCCGGAGCGCGGACTGAACCTCTTGCAGAGTATCTGTACTGGTGTTCAGCCTCCCCGGCAAGGTACTCAGGAGAACCACGTCTTTGCCTTCTCGCACATCGAGGCCTGGAAGGAACCGGGAATCAGGAATATTGCCGTAGTTACCCATAACCTTGCCAATGTGGGACGGAGCCTGCATCGCGGACGGGTTGCCCTGGCACTTACATACAAGGGCGAGATAGCCAGCATACTTAAGGAATACGACCATGATTTCGAACTTGAGGAGATTACCGATACCTCTTATACCGACACACTCCGCATCAATGTAGAGTCGCCGATAAAGGCCCTCGGAGAGTATCATGTTGTTCCTGTGTTTGAGGATAACGGCGAATGGGTTGAGGCCCGCACGTCTGTGGGTGTACCGAATTACGTCTGCATCAACCTCACCTCGGATGACCTGGAATTGAAGGATGTGAAATCATCTGCCGGTGCACTCACGTTGCTTGATCTTCAGTTCCCAGACACCCTCGTGTTCACGGAATGTCCTCAATACACAATTACAATCCAGAATCAGGGTGACGATGAATATTGCGGACGAATATATTTTGCACTCGTAAAGCCAGATACACCTGACCAGAATCGTGTCTTCAGTGCTCAGGGACTCTATCTCAGTCCTGGCGAGGCAACGACAAGGACGTTCAGCCGTACGAATCTCCTCAACGCGTCGTCGGGCAAATATCTGCTTCGCATATTCTCCGACATCGACCTCTTCACGGACTCTATTGTCATGCTCAACGAGTTTGTAGAACGCCCCGTAACGGTGGTAACTACCGACATCGACGAGGTGTCTTCCAAGTCATCTTCCGAGGGCAAGTCATCACCTTCGGTCCCTGTCTACGACCTCTTCGGACGCAGGACATACACGATATTACCTAATCAGATATACATAACCAACGATGGAAAAAAGAGAAGCTTTCAAAATGTTCCTTAAACCAGGTTTCAAGGAAGAATACAGGCGCCGTCATACCGCTCTCTGGCCAGAGATGCGCAAGTTGCTGCATGATGGTGGAGTTTATGACTACAGTATCTATCTTGACGAGGATACCAACATCCTCTTCGCCTTCCAGAAGACAAAGGGCGAAGGTGGCAGCCAGGACATGGGCGGACTGGAAATCGTGCAGAAATGGTGGGCTTACATGGCCGACATCATGGAGACGAATCCTGATAATTCACCAATCTCCATCCCGCTCCCAGAGATGTTTCACATGGATTAAGGAATCAGGAGCATGCTGTCGCCGTAACTGAGGAACCTGAAGTCGTGGGCGAGAGCATAGTCGTACAGTTTCCTCCAGTCGTGGCCGATGAATGCCGACACAAGCAGCAGTAGCGTGCTCTGAGGCTGGTGAAAGTTCGTTACCATCCATCTTACGATGTGGTACTTGTATCCTGGAGCAATGATAATCTGTGTGCTTGTGTGCAGGGCAGCGAGTTTGTGGCGGTCGAGATAGTCGAGGATGGCATTCAGCGAATCGAGTGTACTGATCTCGTCCTTGTCATCGTAAGGCTCCCATTGATTCACGTGCAGGTCGAGGTCGGCATCCATGCCTTTGGCCTTGATGATTTTCCTACCTATATAATATAGGCTCTCGAGGGTTCTCACCGAAGTGGTACCTACGGCTATTGTCCTGCCTCCGTGCCTGATGAGTTTCTCTATTGTCTGCCTCTTCACCACGATGTATTCGGAGTGCATCTCGTGACCTTCAATCTCTTCGCTTTTCACGGGCTTGAATGTACCGGCACCTACATGCAGGGTCACTTCCTCGCGGTCGATTCCCGACAAGTCGATGTCCTTCAGCACCTTTTCGGTGAAATGAAGTCCGGCTGTGGGTGCTGCTACGGAACCTTTTATCTTCGAATAGACGGTCTGGTATGTGCGTTTGTCGCTTTCCTGTGTCTCACGATTGAGATAGGGGGGAATCGGCAGTTCACCTGCAATGTCGAGCACTTCGGCAAAGGAATGGTTTCCTTCCCATGAGAACTCTATGATGTGTGATGTCCCGTGCTCACCCTTGTAGTCGGCATTGAGCAGGAGGGGTTCTCCGGAGTCGGTCTTCAACTGGAGTTGCAGGGTGCCCTTGCTCTTCCATTTCTTCAGGTTCCCAATCATGCACAGCCACTGGCATCGGCCTACTGCCACGAAGTTCTCGGCATATTCTGCGGGAGCAAACGGTTCGAGGCAGAATACCTCTATCATCGCACCGGTGTCCTTGCGGAAACGCAATCGTGCCTGAATCACTTTTGTATTGTTGAAGACCATCATCTCGCCTTTCGGAAGAAATTCTGGAATGTGGAAGAACTGTGATTCGGCGATGCATCCTCCGACATTCTGCACTTCCCTGGCATTGTAGACAAGCAGTTTGCTGTGATCTCTCTCGGCGAGTGGGAACTTGGCAATCCTTTCGTCGGGAAGGTCATAACTGAAATCCTGTATCCTTATGTGTTTGGTATCCATTTTATCTGTTTGAATTCATATTTTCTTGTCCGGCCATCCCGGTCTCTAAGGATGAGAAGTCCGTCTGGTTCCACATCCCGTATCTCGGCATCAAACACTTCTCCATCAATCTCTGCAAACGGGAAGAAACCTGACTTCCTGAAGAGATGCGCCTTGTATACCGACCTTATTTCCTCTTCTTTCCCTTCCATGAGCATGGAATAGTATTTCTCGAAATTGGCGATTGCTCCGTGGAGTATTTTTTCCCTGTCGAAACTGAACCCTACAATCTGTGCGAGTGATATCGGGTTCGGGGCATCACTCTCAAAGGCCGTCTGGTTGATGTTCAGTCCCACTCCGCATATACAGTTCTCTATCCTGCTGCCCGCAAGGTCGCACTCTATGAGTATCCCGCAGACCTTCTTCTCTTCCCAGTAGATGTCGTTAGGCCATTTTATGCTGTCACCTTCCATCAGGTCGTCCAGTGTGTTCCATATTGCCAGTGCCGTGACCTGGGAAAGCAGGAACTGGTTTCTTGCTTCCACCGTCTTCGGGTGGCAAAGGATGGAGAAGAGCAGGTTCTCGCCCTTCTTGCTCTCCCACACATTTCCTGCCTGGCCTCGTCCGTTCGTCTGGAAGTCAGCATCAACAATGGTGCATCCAGGCAGTTCAGCTCCTGACTGGAGCATTTGCTTGAAATAAGTATTCGTAGAAATGGTCTCATTAAGGTGAATTCTGTCCATGAGCCTTATCTTTTCTTCTGGAAGAAGTCTTTCATCAATTTCCCACATTCATCAGCCATAACCCCACTTTCCACCTGAGTCTTGGGATGAAGTGCCTTGGGAGCAAATATGGAATACCCTCGTTTCGGGTCGGAAGCACCATACACCAACTTTCCCATCTGACTCCATCCAATGGCACCGGCACACATCACACACGGTTCCACTGTAACGTAGAGACTGCACCTATTGAGATACTTGCCTCCGAGATATTCCTCCGCGGCGGTGATGGCCTGCATCTCGGCATGGGCAGTTACGTCGTGCAGACATTCCGTCAGGTTGTGTCCGCGTCCTATTATCCGTCTGTCGCTTACGACAATAGCCCCTATGGGAATCTCATCATCATCCAGAGCCTTACGGGCCTCCTTCAATGCCTCCTTCATGAATCTCTCATCGTCGGTCATCGCATGCTAATCCTTTATTTCTTCAAAATCCACGTATTCGCCCTCATCGTTGCCAATCACCTGACCATTCTTCGTTGCCGCCCCCTCATCAGAGGTGTTCATGAATGTATCGTCATTCCTGTCATTGTCTCTGCCGGGATTGAGGAGACCTTTCAACCATGCCAGAACCTTATAGATAACCGATCCGACCATGCCAAACACAATCAGAAAGATTACTAAGGCGATTATTAGGAAAAAGATCAGAATCTGGAACATTTCAACTGCACTAAACAAATCAACACATACAATCCTACAGAACAGGCAAGACCTCTTGCCAGCATCTTCCAGATATGCCCGTCAGCACTGACAGCGAAAAACAGCATAATTGCTGCAACCATGATGATGTATATCCATCTCACCTTGTTGTCTCCCCATCCCATATTCCTGAACTTCAGACTGAACATAGGAACCTCGCTCACCAGTAGCCAGCAGAACATGATGATGAACAGAACCAGCCATAGGGCATTGAACATAGGCGATTTCAGATAATCTATGCTGCTGAAGATAAGTGCACTCCAGAACAGGGCATTGGCAGGAGTTGGCATTCCGATGAAAGCCTCATGCTGCCTGTCATCAATATTGAACTTGGCAAGCCTGAGAGCAGAGAACGCCGGAATGAGGAATGCCGTGTACGGTACAAGCATGAAGAAGAACTTGCTGTACATAAATGAAGGATAACAAATCTGAGTAGCCATAGTGAACACCATTGAAGCGGGAGCCACCCCGAATGTCACTACGTCAGCCAGACTGTCCAGTTCCACACCCATAGGTCCAGATACTCCCAGTTTCCTGGCAACCATACCGTCAAAGAAATCAAACACGGCACCCAGAAGGATGAAAAGGAAGGCGGTGGCAAAATTATTATGGAATCCTGCTCCTGCAGCAATGCAACCACAGATAAGGTTGCAGC
>JAZQPD010000110.1:0-8760 GCA_045628285.1 Bacteroidaceae bacterium | reverse complement strand
TGTGCGATGATGAAGGTGATGTAGGCTGCAACAATCATCACGCTGTTCTGAATGACTTCCTCCTCGGTGACTCGGGTGATGAACCATAGGGTGATGCGTGCTATCATGTATCCGATGATGATGCTCCCGGCGCATACCCACAGGAAATAGAGGAATGGACTCATACTGATTGCCTCACCTGCAAATGCGCTGTAGAAGAGCATGAAGCAGACGATGCCTGTACCATCATTGAGGAGTGACTCTCCATCTACAAGAGTAGAGAAGCGTTTGCTTGTCTTGAGTTCCTGAAGGAGCGCTACGACGGCAACGGGGTCGGTGGCACTGATAAGGCCTCCGAACATGAGTGCGTAGGTCCAGTTTTTCCAGTCGGCTGCAAATTCCGGGAATAAGTAGCAGAGGGTCTGTAGGAAGCATGCCGTGAGGAGCATACAGATGACGAGTCCGGGACCAGCAAGGATGGATGCGTTGACAAGGGTCTTGCGGAAGATATGAAGGTTCATTTCGTAGGCTGCATCGAACACGAGTATGGGCAGGAAGACATAGAGGATGAAGTTAGGGTCGAGATTCGCCACTTCCTCGATGCCTGCCGTGATTACGGGTATTTCACCGAAGACATTGTAACGGTGCATTATCCCTACTGCTATGCCGACGGCAAAGAGCACGACGGTATAGGGAATTGTCATGTATTTTGACAACGACTTGAAGAATACTCCTACGAGCAGACCTGCAAGGATGAGAAATATTGGTATGAGAAGGGAATTCATGAGATTTACGATTTAACTATTTACTATTTACGATTAACTGTTTAGCCACAAATGTTTACGAAATCCGAAATCCGAGCAGATAGGCTGTTCTACTCGTAATTCGGATTTCGCTATTCTGATTTGGAAACGTTATTTAGCTGCGTCTTCGAGTCGCTTCATCATGATGAACATGAAGAGTGCTGAGATGAGGCAGAGTGCGATGAATACACCCCAAACGGCCCAGAGTGGGAGTCCGCCCCAGAGGAAACCGCCTACGCTGACGAGCATATTGCCGACTGCAGTTGCAACAAACCATCCGCCCATCATTGTACCCTTGAGTTTTGGAGGAGCCACCTTACTTACGAAACTGATTCCCATAGGAGAGAGAAGGAGTTCTCCGAATGTGAGTACGAGGTATGTTCCGATAAGGAGGTATGGTGATGCGAATGTACCTTCAACGCCGAGTGTCTTCTGTACGTCAGGGGTATTGAGGTTGAACGAACCCATTGCCATGATGAAGAATGCCACTGCCGCAACGAGCATTCCGTAGGCAATCTTGCGTGGTGCTGACGGCTCCTTGCCTTTCTTTGCAAGCGATCCGAAGATGGCGAGGCTCACTGGTGTGAGTGCAACTACATAGAATGGGTTGAACTGCTGGAAGATTGGTGCTTCGATTTCGATTGAAGAATTTGCAACACCTGTGTACTGAAGTACGAGAACAAGTGCAGAAAGGATAATCACACCGATTGCAATGCCGCGGCTTTTGCCGTTCTTTGCCTCGAAGAGCTGGGATCCAGCATAGACGATGAGGATAATCATTACGAGGTTGATGACATCGTACCACATACAGTCACCACCTGTTACATGCATGTCGGTGAACTGTTCTGCAAAGAATGTGAGTGAGAGTCCGTTCTGATGGAATGCCATCCAGAAGAATATTACGACTGCAAACACGAGACAGAGGGCTGTGACACGCTTCTTGGTGTCTTCCGGTGAGAGTTCCTCTACCTGTACAGTCTGTGCCTGTGCCTTCTTCTTGTCACCTTCGGTGTGGCGGAATGTGCTGCGGAAGGCATAGTAGATGGCAATGGAGAGTATCAGAGATGCACATGCAACTGCAAATGCAAGGTGATAGGAGTCGTTGACGCTCATGCCCAGTGAATCCTGCCCCCATTTCATAATCTTCACGGCTGCCGTAGGTGCAAACATCGCACCGATGTTGATGGCCATATAGAAGATGGAGAAACCGGAGTCGCGCTTTGCTGCGTAGAGGCTGTCATCGTAGAGGTTGCCGACCATTACTTGCAGGTTGCCCTTGAAGAGGCCTGTACCGAAACTGATGAGCAGCAGTGCAGCGAGCATACAGATGAGTGCCACCGTCTCGCCTCCCAATGGGATAGAGAGGAAGAGGTATCCGATGAACATGATCATGATACCTGTTGTGACCATCTTTCCGAATCCGAACTTGTCGGCCATGAAACGGCCAACGAGTGGGAGGAAATAAACCATTGCAAGGAATGTGCTGTAAATGAGTCCAGCCGTTCCTTCCGTGAGACCGAAGTTTGCCTTCAGAAAGAGTGCAAACACTGCTATCATCGTGTAATAGCCGAAGCGTTCACCGGTATTTGCCAGTGCTAACGCATATAAACCTTTTGGTTGTCCTTCAAACATAATGATTCAAATTGTAGGTTGTTATTTAATATTTGGTTCTTCGAGTCCGTAGCCGTTCTTCCTGTCAACTGCCTTGAGATAGATGGCAAATAGCAATGCAATGACTCCGAAACTTGCAAAGACAATCAAAGGAATGGTGTAATCATAAGGAATGAAATCTGCATTGGCTGCCTTTGCTGCGATGACTGCAGGATTGTCGAGGTTGGTGCTTGTGAGGAGTGAACCGATGAGCATCGGCACGAAACAGAGTCCGAAGTTCTGAACCCAGAAGATGAGGCAGTAAGCACTGCCAAGGACTTTCTTGTCGATAATCTTCGGTACGCTTGGCCAGAGTGCTGCAGGTACGAGTGCGAATGAGATTCCGAGGAGAACGATTGTGGAGTATGCCAGAAGTGCGCTCTTTGTTTCAGGGAGTATAAATGCAAAGATGAGGTGACAGCAGATGAGTAACAATGCTCCCCAAATAAGCATGCTGGCACCTTTTCCTTTATGATCGAGGAAGGTTCCGAGGGCTGGAGTGATTATGGCTGCACCGATTGGAAACCAGCGGAAGATATTGGCTGCTGATTCAGGACTGATACCGTTGAGATTACACTGTAGCATGTTTGCTCCGTAGCGTTGGAATGGGAAGATGGCACTGTAATAGAGCACGCAGAGAAGTGCGACTATCCAGAAAGCTTTGCTTGAGAGGATGTTGGTCACGTCGCTCATCTTGAATTCTTCCTCGTTTTCCTCTGTAGTGTTTGCTCCGAGCTGGTTGTCGAGCTTCTTGTCCATGAATGTAAACACGATAAATGTGATAAGTCCGATGAGCAGTAGAACGGTGCAGAAAGCCAGTGGTGCTACGACTGTTCCAAACTTCGATGCGATAATCGGTGAAATGGAGAACACTGTGAAGACTCCCACGCGGGCGAGTGCCATTTCAATACCCATTGCGAGTGCCATTTCCTTTCCCTCAAACCACTTTGCAATGGCTTTTGAAACAGTTGTTCCTGCCATTTCGCATCCGCATCCGAATATCATGAAACCGAATGCTGCGAGTTTTGCGCTTGCCGGCATGCTTACCCACCATGAACCTAACCACTCAGCAAAACCGGTGGTCTGGAACCAGTTGGTTATGGCTACGTACTTGATTACTGCTCCAAGAACCATCAAGGATGCTGACAGGGTTCCTGTGAAACGGACTCCCATCTTGTCGAGGATAAATCCTGCGATGATGAGGAAACCGCATACATTGAGGATGTACTCTCCGGCAGCGTATGTGCCGAAAACATCTGGATTCCAGCCTCTTTCCTTTTCAATAAGAGCCTGAATAGGTGACATTACGTCTACAAACATGTAGGCAAAGAACATCATTGAGGCAATCAGAACCAATGCGGTCCAGCGAGCCCATGCCTTGTCGTTGAGTTTTTGTTGAATTAATTCGTTCATATTATTTATGGTTTTAAGTATTTGTCGAGCCAGGCGAAGAAGGTTCTCTGCCAGAGGACTCCGTTCTGCGGACGGAGTACCCAGTGGTTCTCTTCAGGGAATACGAGCAGCTCGGCTGGTACTTCCCTATAGCGTGCAGCATTGAAGGCTGCCATTGCCTGTGATGCCACGATGCGGTAGTCGCGTTCTCCGTGGATGCAGAGGATAGGAGTGTTCCATTTGTCTACGAAGAGATGTGGGGAATTTGCGTATGTACGGCTGATTTCAGGCTTGTCCTTGTGCCATGGTGCACCTCCGAGATCCCAGTTGGTGAACCATGCTTCTTCGGTCTCTGCATACTGCTGCTCGAGATTGTAGATTCCGTCGTGGGCGATGAATGCCTTGAACCGCTTGTCGTGATGTCCGGCAAGCCAGTAAACACTGTAGCCTCCGAAACTTGCACCTACGCATCCAAGTCTCTCCTTATTTATATAAGGTAGGTTGTCGGCTGCATCGTCGATGGCTGTGAGAAGGTCGTCCATGCAATGTCCGCCGTAGTTCGTGCTGATTTCTTCGTTCCATTCGCTGCCGAATCCAGGAAGTCCGCGACGGTTTGGCGCAACTACTACATAACCGTTTGCTGCCATTATCATCATGTTCCATCTGTAACTCCAGAATTGGCTTACAGGACTCTGAGGACCACCTTCGCAGAAAAGTAGGGTAGGGTACTTCTTGTTCTTGTCGAAGTTTGGAGGGAGGACAATCCATGTGAGCATGTCCTTGCCGTCTACGGTCTTTGTCCATCGAGGTTCAACTGTACCCCAATCCACCTGCGACTTGATTTCCTTGTTCTCGTCAGTCAACTGGGTGAGCTTGCGTGACTTGATGTCAAGTGAAAATAAATCAGTAGGTTCGCACATGGATTGACGCCCACAGATGAGTTTGCCATTGCAGAACTGCACGCCTGTATAATCATACTGGCCTTCTGTGAGTTTTGTCACCTGACCGTTCAGGTTGGTGGAGTAGATGTGGATTTCTCCGTGCCAGATACCGATGAAATAGAGGCTCTGGTTGTCGTCATCCCAGCAGAATCCTTCCACGTTGCTGTCAAATTCCTCAGTGACATAAGTCTTCTCGCCACTATTGAGGTCAAGTACACAAAGACGGTTGCGGTCACTCTCATATCCGTCGTGCTTCATGCTTTGCCAAGCAATGTACTTGCCGTCAGGGGAGAACTGTGGATTGATGTCGTAACCTACGTTGAGGTCTCCTTCCTGCTGGTTGACTGCCTGGTCCTTCAATGAAAGGGTATAGTCGGTCTTCGGACGCTTGTAACCCTCCGGCTTGCATAGGTTCTTTGTGGTTCCGTCTTCGAGCGTGTAGAGGTAGATGTCGGAATCCGTACTGGTTGAATAGTCGAGTCCGGTGAGTTTGCGGCATGTGTATGCAATCTGCTTTGAGTCAGGACTCCAACAGAGTTGTTCGATACCTCCGAACGGTTTCATCGGACATTCGTATGGTTCGCCTTCGAGGAGATCTTTCTCCGTACCTACCTTGTTGCCGTCGAAGTCTGCAACGAACGGATGTGGAATTGCCTCAACCCATTCGTCCCAATGACGATACATCACTTCTGACTCAAGGTGTGCATTAGCCTTTGGAAGGTCTTCATAGGCTGGCGACTTCGATTCAACCTGATGGATGAGTATGACTTTCTTTCCATCAGGAGAGAAGAGGTAGTCATCAATATCCTTCTCACAGAACGAAATCTGTTTTTTGCCTGAACCATCAACATTCATCATGAAGAGTTGGCTTACGCCATCTTCGTCTGGCGAGAGGAAAACGATTTGCTTTCCCTCGTTGATGAACTTCGGACTGTTTTCACTCTGTGTACTTGCCGTAAGAATATTTTCTTCTCCTGCAGATTCTCCTACAGATGTTGACTTTATCACCGTGTGGCTTTTGTTCTTCTCCACACTGTAATAGCTTACATTGTAGATCAAGGTCTTGCCATCTGGAGACACATCGTATCCGCCGACACGCCCAAGGGCCCAAAGCACTTCCGGAGTGAATTGTCGGTCGGTAATCTCAGGTGTTTGTTTGCCGATGAATTCATCGCTGTCAGTCTGAGATGAATTGCATGCTGTCATTGCCATTAAAGTCAATGCCATTGTCGATAATATTGAGGTTTTATTCACGTTTATTATGGATTAAAGGTTATTTTCTCTGTTGTTCTGCTTTCTGCTTCTCGAGCAGCTCCTGCTGCTTCTTTGCCATTTCCTGCATACGCTCCATCATTGAGGAAGTTCTTCTTGATGTGCTGTTGTTCTTCATTCTTTCTGCATGACGCTTCTCGAGCTGGGCAAGCAACTTGTTGTCGTCAGTACTCTTGCGGAGATACCACATCATGATTACGGAGAGGATTGTAGAGAGGAAATAGTAGTAGTTGAGTCCTGATGAATATCCGTTGAATGAGAAGAAGAAAATGACTGGCATGATGTAGTACATCCATTTCATAATCTTCATGGTCTGTTCCTGTTCTGGCGACATTGCGGAATCCTGCTGCTGCTTCATTGTGAAGAGAGTACTGAGAACTGTTGATACAGCCCAGAGCAGACAGAATATACTCAGGTGGTTCCCGATTCCCCAGATGTTAGTACTCCAACTGATGACATCATCGTACGATGAAAGGTCATCGGCCCAGAGGAATGACTGTCCGCGGAGTTCTATTGCATTTGGAATGAAGTTGAAGAGCGCAATCCATATTGGCATCTGAATGAGCATTGGCAGACAACCGCCCATCGGACTTACTCCATATTCCGAATAGAGTTTCATGGTCTCCTGCTGCTTCACCATTGCATCTTCCTTGTTTGGATATTTCTTCGCAATTTCTTCCATCTTAGGCTTGAGCACTCTCATTCGTGCACTTGAGAGATATGACTTGCGCATGAGTGGGAACACTGCAAACTTGATGATGAGAGTGAGCAGGGTGAGTACGATACCCATGTTGATTCCCCAACTTGTCATCCAGTCGAAAAGGTATAGCATGAAGAAACGGTTGATGTACTTGATGAGAGGCCATCCGAGATACACAAGGCTCTGGAGGTCGAGATTCTTGTCGGATTGGAGGATTGCTTCGTTATCCTTCAATGTCGAGAACTTGTTGGGACCGAGATACATCTTGAGTGCAGTCGGTTCGTCGCCTGTCGGGTCGAAAGCCGTAGTGAGATGTGTCTCGTAAGTCTTGAGATAACCGTTTCTTTTGGCATTGTCTTTTTCAAACTGTTTTGAAGTCATTGATGTCGGCTTGAACTCGTCGTCAGCAATGAGTATCTGTGAGAAGAACTGGTTCTTGAAACATACCCACTGGAGGTTCTCGTCGAACTCATCCTCCTTCTTGTCTGCACCCATATTGCTGAGTTCGTCGGTGTCGTCGCTGACGGTCCTGTAGGTGATGGTGCTGTAACGGTTCTCGAAATCGAATCCTCTCTCCTGTTGCTTCAGTTTCTCGGTCCATTCTATGTCGAGGGTCTTCGTCTTCGAAGGGAAGAACCTTGCGAGGTTGTCGGCAGAGATGGTCATACTGACGAGATAGGAGTTGGGAACGAGGGCATACTCTATGTTGAGGCTTCCATTTCCGACTACGAGTTGCATGTTCACCTTGTCGGTTTGCTTCCTTGTAGGAGCGAAGTACAGTTCATCAGTGACGATGTTGTCTTCTTTTCCGTCAAGTAGCAGTCCGAAGTGCGAGTCGTTCTCGTCGAACAGCACCACTTGTCCGCCTTTCTGATCCTTGTAGGTCTCATCCTTGAGTTCGGCCTTGCATATCTGTCCGCCCTTGTTGTCGATGGTGAGTCGGAGCAGTTCGTTCTCGATGACTGTCTTGCCCTCGTTCTTCTGACGGGCAGCGAAAAGCACATTGGTTGAGTCGCTCATCTGGGCAATCTCCTTCTGTGCCTGTTTCTCAGCCTCGATGGCTTCTGCCTTCTGCTTTTCCTCCTCAATCTTCTGATTGATGACGGCTTCTTTCTGTTGCTCTATTGCCAGTTCCTTTCTGCGGTGTCCGTCGTAGGTCATGTAACCGAATACGACCAGTGCCATCAGAATGAATCCGAATATTGATTTCTTGTCCACGACTTATGAATTATGTTCCGAGCTTACTCACCTGAGTGGCCGTAGCGCCCGAAGAATTGTAAATTATGAATTATATTATCGTTGCCTTTATGAATTGCATGAAGAGTGGGTTAGGATTGAGCACTGTGCTTCCGTATTCCGGATGGAACTCTACTCCTACGTACCATTTCAGTGATGGAATCTCAGCTATTTCCACCAGTCCGCTCTCGGGGTTGATTCCGGTAAATGCCATTCCTGCCTTCTCGAATGCATCCTTATACTTGTTGTTGAATTCGAAGTGATGGTGGTGGCGTCCGACGATACAAGTCGTCTGATAGGCCTCGAATGCCTTTGAACCTTCGGCAACATTGCATTTGAATCCACCCTTTCTCAGAGTATCCTCGGCGCCTACCTTTGCCTTCAATTCATCCATATAGTCGATTACCTGATACTGTGTTGACGGGTCGAACTCACTGGTGTTGGCTCCTTCGAGTCCAAGCACGTTGCGGGCAAACTCTACCATCATCATCTGCATACCCAGACAGATTCCGAATGTAGGGATGTCGTGCTCACGGCAGTATCTTGCAGCAACTATCTTGCCTTCATATCCGCGAGGACCGTTTCCTGGACCGATAATCACTCCATCCATTCCCTTCAGTTCTTCTGCGGCATTCTCGTCTGTCAGTCTGTCGGAAAGGATGAAATGGGTCTTCACCTTGCGGTCATTGTAGGTTCCTGCCTGCTGGAGGGCTTCGAGGATTGACTTATAGGCATCCTGAAGAGCATACTTTCCTACAAGACCGATGTTGACTATCTTTGTTGCCTT
>JAZQPD010000109.1:0-17689 GCA_045628285.1 Bacteroidaceae bacterium | reverse complement strand
GTGCTGCACCTGCCGGCAGACGGCCTTCCACCAGTTCGTTCATGGAGGCTATGAAGTCGACCTGGGAGAAGAGGGCTTCCGACACGATTCCTACACCGGTGCGGCGGGGGTCGTAGACAATCATCGGTACTGCCGTGCCACCTTCGAAACTGCTGTACTTGTTGCCTCTGAACGGTCCTGCGGGACTGTGGTCGCCAAGGAGTTCCTCGGCCTTGTCGTCATAGCCATCGTCGACCACGGGACCGTTGTCGCTGGTGAGGATGATGATGGTATTGTCGGCTATGCCCTGCCTGTCGAGTTCCTGGAGGAGCTGGGAAACGGTCCAGTCGAACTCTGCGATTGCATCGCCCCGCACGCCCATGCTGCTCATTCCACGGAATCTGGGATGTGGAAAGCGGGGCACACATGCCGTACTTCTGAGACGGGCAAAAAGTATTACTGACGTTTCGGGCATTTAGTACTGACGTTTTCCCCATTTAGTACTGACGTTTCGGGCAAAACGACAGTAGTAATTTTTGAGCGTCTCAGCAATGCCATTTGCCAGCATTAGAAATGCCACTTGTCTGCATCAGCAATACCACTTGTCTGCGTCAGCAGTAGAGGCTGGCACCGACTTGAATACCGCAACCGGTCATGCCGGACAGGTGTATGGATGTAGGGGTACTGTGGAGTATAAAAGTCTGGGGGATACTGGTGACCCATTTTTATGCTTTGGTGCGATCCAACTATTCGATAGCTGCCGCAAAACCGCCATTTCTTGCCATCTTGATGCTGATTGTCGTGGTCTTGCTCACGATCTGCTCTGCTTTATTGTAGTGCATAGCCTGATAGTCTGCATTCTTGCCATCGCAGAAATAGGTCATCTTGTGGTTGCCTTCACCGAGGAAATCCAAACTGAGGCTGAGGTTACGAGGCGTATTGTTCGTGATGCCGCCGATGAACCACGTCGAACCTTTGCGCTTAGCCACGACAACATAGTCCCCAGACTGGGCTGCCATGCAACGTGTCTCATCCCAAGTGGTCGGAACAGAAGCGATGAAGCGTGTACAGTCATCATTCTGATAATAGCGTGTGGGATTGTCGGCCAGCATCTGCACACCGCTTTCAAGCACGACGTAGAGTGCCATCTGGAAGGTACGAGTGCCCATCGTTCCCGAATTGGGACGGCCGGCACGATAGTGTTCGGGCTGCATGTTGTTCATGCCACCAGGGGTGAAGTCGGCAGGACCGACTGCGTTGCGGATAAACGGCATGTAAACGGTGTTTTCTGGACGGCAATTGCCCATCTGCTCCAAGCCTCTTATGCCCTCATACGAGAGGAGGTTGGGATACTCTTGCTCCAGTCCTGCAGGGGTGAACGAGCCGTGCCAATCAACGACGATGTGGTACTTCGCAGCCTCGGCAGTGACGCGCTTGTAGAAGTTGACCATCCATTGGTCGGCGTGATCCATGAAGTCAATTTTCACGGCAGGAATGCCCCAACTGGCATAGGTCTTAAATAAGGTGTCGAGGTTCTGATGTACTGTCAGCCAAGGCAACCAGAGCGCAACTTTCACGTTTTTGGCCTTGCAATATTTGATGAGTTCCGGCAGGCGGAGGTTATCGTTGCCGTGGAATGGGTCGACAGTGGATTTGGCCCAGCCCTCGTCGAGCAGGATGTACTCAATGCCGTACTTTGCTGCGAAGTCGGCATAGTAGCAGTAGGTCTCGTAGTTGCAGCCTGCCTTGAAATCAACATCGGGGCCGAAAGGAGTGGCACCGTTCCACCATTCCCATGAGAACTTTCCGGGCTGGATCCAACTGACGTCAACGAGTGCGCAACGGCGTGCCAACTGCACTGGTACCGTCTGCTCCACGATGCCTCGCGAGTCGGTCACCACGACGAAGCGCCAAGGGAAACTTCTGGTCCCCTGGGTCCTGGCGATGTAGTTTCCCTCTTCGGTAATCGACTCGCCACGGTCTCCCCGTGGTTCCCACTTGACGGGAGACTTAGGGAAGGCCGTCGTGATGCCCTTATCGTTTGTCTTGAAGAAAAGGCGTGGGTAGTCGTCCACATCGCTCTCGCCTATGAGCAGTTGCAAGTCATCGTCGCGGGAGAGCAGGGCAGGCACGGTGGCCAGGTTGCCTTCTTTCTGCCAGTCAGCGAGACTCTTGTGCTGATAAGGCTCCTCGTAGGAGGTGTTGAACGAGCGGCAGGGCTGTATATGAGCCGTGAAGCCGTCCGAGGGCTGAATGGTGAATTGTTCGTCCTTGACCTCAATCTCACCTTTCAGGTTGGTCACAAAGCGATAAGCCACGGCATTGTCCATCACACGAAGTTCCAGCTTATATTGTCCAAAGTTCAGTGTGGCAAGCGTATATTGGCTCTCGATGGATGAATATTTCAGGGGAACAACAGGACGGATTGTCTCCTTGACCGTTGTCTGCTTCACACTCTTGGGTGCAGCATCGCCACCCAGAACAAGGATGCCCAGATTCATGCTGATGCCGGAAGTGGTGAACACGGGCTTTCCGCCGCAACTGACCGCCCAGCCCAGTTTGCCTTTTCCTGTCTGCAACTCCACGGTAAGCTTTGCTTTCGGGGACTTGATGGTCACCGCCTTGCCTGCTGCGAAAGTGGTGATGGTGGCTACGAGAGCCATTGCCAAACAAAGTAGTTTTTTCATGAGTAATGATAAAGTTATTCGTTTCATATTTTTCTGTTCTTACTTATACATCCTTAATTCCGCAACACTAATGAATTGTTACTTTTAACACCCTTATCAGCAAAAGTTGCTCAGGATTTTGCCATGTCAGATTTGTCACCTACTTAGTGTTGCGATTCAAATCAAGCAAAAATCTTAACAAGGCATGGCAAAGGTACGAATAAGTGAGCGAAATACAAAATAAATAGTTGTAAAACTTTTATTTCAGTTCCTGCAATATCGGGGGAGGGAAAATGGTGAGATATTTTTTTGTCGGGAGCGGCATTTTCTCGTTTTTTTTCATTATTTTTGTAGCAATTTTAGTTTTCATGCGTCTTACCGATAAAACGGAAAATCAAGAATGGCAGGCAGGAATGACAGCGAAATGGCTTTTGCCCGGATGGTGAGGGAACAGAAGAGCACTATCTACACGGTGTGCTACATGTTCTCGAAGGACGGGGACGAAGTGAACGACCTCTTCCAGGAAGTGCTCATCAATCTGTGGAAGGGGTTCGGCGGTTTCCGCGGAGAGAGCAGCGTCAGTTCATGGGTGTACAGGGTGGCCCTGAACACTTGCATCTCCATGGACCGCAAGAAGAAAAAGGCGGGCAAGAAGGTGGAACTCGACATGAACATCAATCTCTTTGAGGACAACGACAGCGACACCCGCCAGATCCGCCAACTTTACGACCGAATCCACCGGCTGGGTCCCATCGACAGGGCCATCGTGCTACTGTGGCTCGATAACCAGAGTTACGAGGAAATCGGTGCCATCATAGGAATCTCTGCCAAGAACGTAGGGGTGAAATTGGTAAGAATAAAGGAACAACTGAAAAAAATGTAAAGCAATATGGAAGACAACTTCAATTTAGAGGAGATGCGCGAGCAGATTGCCCTCCTGAAAGGGAAACTCGAACGGGAAAGCATCGTGAACGACAAGTTGCTGCGCGATGCCCTGAAAAACAAGATGAACCAGTTCAGATGGAATTCAGCAATGGAATATCTGGCTTGCCTGTTCGTCCTCACGTTCGGCAACTTCGCCTTCTACAATCTCACTGGCTCATGGCCGTTCATCATCGTGACCACAATCTATATGCTCTTCTGTGCAGTGGCAACCTTCTACATTCACAGCAAGGCGAGCAAGCATGACTGCAACGGTGACCTTCTCACAGTGGCCAAGAAGATGAAACAGATAAAGAAGGAATACCATCAGTGGCTCTACTTCGCAATTCCTTCAATCATTCTCTGGATGCTCTGGCTGGCTTATCTTATCATCGAGAACAACGAATTTGGAATGGGACTCGTCATGTGCATGGGTGTCGGTGCAGTCATCGGTGGAATCATCGGCCTGCTGATGCGCAAGAAGGTGCTGGACACTTGCGACGAGATTATCAGCCAAATCGAAAATTAATAATAATTGCAAATTAACTCCAATTCTTTCCTCCTCATTGCGAAATGGGGAGGATTTTTCATCTTTCATTCTTCATTATTCATTTTTATTGCTATCTTTGCATGAAAATACGAAACTGGGTATGTTACAGAATTTTCTCCTGGTAGGTTTAGGCGGAGGTATCGGGGCGATGCTGAGGTATGGAATCACGCTGCTGTGCGTGGCTACGAACTGCCCGACGAACTTAGGAACGATGGCGACCAACATCATCGGCTCGTTCGTGATGGGGCTGCTCATCAGCCACTTCGAACAGAGTCCGATGCTGCTGATGGCCACAGTGGGAATATGCGGAGGATTCACTACATTCAGCACGTTCTCCACTCAGTCGGTCAGTCTGCTGCAGCATGGAAACTACGGCACGGCTGCCCTCTACATCCTCGGCACGGTGGTGCTCTGCATTGCCTTTGCCGCCCTGGGCATCTGTGTGGGCAAGGGATTGGGATAAATCAAAAAAATGCAATAGAATGAACGTACGGATTACGGCAATAAGAAAGGCCTGCTACAAGGACTTGATGGAGAAATACGAAAACCCCATCGAGCACACTTGCGACGTGTGCGAGAACCAGGTGTTTGTCTCTGAAGACGGCAAATGTCCTGAAGGATTCTGCGAGAGTGCGTGGGAGAGCGTGCGCCCGTTCGTGGAGGAACTGGCAAGGGGCGGCGGCAACTTCTACGACGGCTGGATGAAAGACCCCTACTCCGCCATGATATCGTGCAACGACGGTTTCCGGCCGGTGAGTTTCCTGATTGAAAGAATTGGGGACTGACGGATACTTTCAGGCACCACTACTTTATTTCATAAAAAATTTGGTTCGTCGCGAGATTTTCATTATCTTTGTGACGCTAATTTTTTTATAAACCTAATTTATTATCTATTTATGAAAGATCTTAAAATGTACATCAACGGCAAATTCTGTGAAAGCCGTTCAGGAAAGTGGATTGACGTTCTCAACCCGTCAACAGAAGAAGTTATCTCCCGCCAGCCGGAAGGCACCATAGAGGATGTGAACGAAGCCCTCGATGCAGCAAAGGCTGCTCAGAAGGAATGGGGCCGTACTCCTTCCATCGAACGTGCAGCATACCTGAAGAAGATTGCTGAAGGCATACGGGGACGCCAGGATGAATTTATTGACATCATCATGCGCGAACAGGGCAAGACCAGGAGCTGGGCAACTACCGAAGTGGTAGTGACTGCCGAGTACTTTGACTATATGGCATCGTTTGCCCGCCATATCGAGGGTGAAATCATACAGAGTGACAATCGAGGAGAATCCATGTTCCTCTCAAAACAGCCAATCGGTGTCGTTGCCGGCATCCTGCCATGGAACTTCCCGTTCTTCCTCATTGCCCGCAAGGCAGGTGCTGCGCTGATTGCCGGTTGTACGATTGTCATCAAGCCATCACAGCTGACTCCGGAGAACTGTACTGAATTTGCAAAGGTGGTCGACGAGGCCGGTCTGCCTGCAGGTGTCATCAACATCGTAACCGGCAAGGGTTCCGTCATCGGCAACGAAATGGCAGGAAGCCCTAAGATCGACATCGTGAGTGTCACAGGTTCAGTTGCAGCGGGCGAGAGTATCATGGCTGCTGCATCAAAGAACATCACGAAGGTTTCGCTGGAACTCGGCGGCAAGGCTCCAGCCATCGTCATGCCGGATGCCGACCTCGAACTGGCAGCCCAGGCAATCCTCGACTCACGCATCGGCAACAACGGCCAGATTTGCAACAATGCTGAACGCTGCTATGTCCACAAGGACATCAAGAAGCAGTTCACAGAAATACTGCTCAAGAAATTCGAGGCTGTGAAGGTTGGCGATCCTTGCAAGGACGAGACCGTAGACATGGGACCTCTCGTAGAGAAGCGTGCACTGGAAAGCGTAACGGCAAAAGTAGAAAACGCTATCAGGCAGGGTGCAAAGGTTCTCTGCGGCGGCAAGCCAATCGGAGGCAAGGGATACTTCTATCCTGCAACCATCCTCGATGACGTGAAGCAGGACTTCGACATCATCCACGAAGAGACATTCGGTCCCGTACTCCCTCTCATCGAATTCGAGGACCTCGACCAGGTTATAGCATGGGCTAACGACTGCGAATACGGTCTTGCATCATCCGTATTCACCAACGACATCAACACCGCAACCAAGGTATGCCGCGAACTGGAATTCGGCGAGACCTACGTCAACCGCTTCCACTTCGAAGGAATGCAGGGCTTCCATGCAGGAATGAAGAAATCGGGTATCGGCGGTGCCGATGGCAAGCACGGTATCGAGGAATACCTCATCACTCACGTTACCTATCTGCAGACAAGGTAAAGGCCGGAAACTGAGAGATTGGAACTGAGATGATGAGAATCGGACTGTTTGTGCCATGCTACGTGGATGCACTGTATCCGGAAGTCGGTGTGGCAACATATAAACTGCTTCGGCACTTAGGCATTGACGTAGACTATCCTGAAAGGCAGACGTGCTGCGGACAGCCTATGGGCAATGCCGGTTTCCAAAATCTTGCAAGACCACTGGCAGGGAGTTTCGACGAGATATTCGGAGGTTATGACTACGTGGTAGCACCAAGCGCAAGCTGTGCTGCCTACGTACGTCTGTTCCACCCCGAAATCCTCGGCAGAGAGCACCGCTGTGAGACTGCAGAAAAGACCGTGGACATAGTGGAGTTTCTGCATGACGTCCTGAAAATTCAGTCGCTGCCATCGAGGTTCCCGCATAGGGTGAGTGTACACAACTCATGCCACGGAGTGAGGGAACTGGGATTGTCGGCTCCATCGGAGAGGAACGTGCCGCAGTTCAACAAGATCATCGACCTGCTGAAAATGGTTGACGGCATAGACATTCTCGAACCGGAGCGCAAGGACGAATGCTGCGGATTCGGCGGCATGTTTGCCGTAGAGGAGACGGCCGTCTCAAGACGCATGGGACAGGACAAGTTACGCCGTCACATGGCCACTGGGGCTGAATACATCACAGGTCCCGACTCATCGTGCCTGATGCACATGCAGGGCATTGCGCAGAAGGACAATTTGCCGGTCAAATTCATTCATGTCGTAGAAATCCTATCAGCAGGACTATGAGTACGGAACATTCAAGACAAGCAGCAAGTTACATAAATGCAACCGGCAGCAACGACATCGTGGGCCATCACGACCAGACATTCTGGAACGTACGCGCCAAGCGCGACCGTATGGCAAATGCCCTGCCCGAATGGGAGGAACTGCGCGAGACTGCCAATCGGATAAAGAAGCACACCATCACCCATCTGGACGAATATCTCCAGAAATTCGAGGAGGCTGCCACGCAGGGCGGTGCACACGTACACTGGGCAGAGGATGCCGAGGAGTACAACCGTATCGTGTACGGTATCCTGTCGGCACACAATGTAAGGAAGGTAGTCAAGAGCAAGTCGATGCTTACGGAGGAATGCCATCTGAACGAGAATCTGGAGAAGAAAGGCATCGAGGTAGTCGAGACCGATCTTGGCGAGAGAATCCTCCAGATGATGAAATTGGCACCATCGCATATCGTGATGCCAGCCCTGCACGTCCACAAGGAAGACATAAGGGACTGCTTCAAGGCCCAGATACCTGAATACGATGAATTCGTAAACCGCTACAAGGAAATCAACGGTCTGACAGACGTCGATTCTGCCGACCCTACCATGCTGACCTTCGTGGCACGGTTGCACCTGCGCAACCAGTTTATGACAGCCGATGCCGGTATGACCGGTGCCAACTTCGGAGTGGCGGAAACCGGCGATGTGGTGGTATGCACAAATGAAGGCAATGCCGACATGAGCACGTCCATACCGAAACTGCACATAGTGAGCATGGGACTGGAGAAGATCGTGCCTGACTATAAGTCGATGGGAGTGTTCCAGCGGTTGCTTGCACGATGCGGCACGGGACAGGAAACCACCGTCTACACCTCACACTTCCGAGGTCCGAAGCCTAGTGGCGAAATGCACATCGTGCTGGTCGACAACGGCAGGAGCCGCAGCATCGGCAACGAAGACCACTGGCAGACACTGAAATGCATGCGCTGCGGTGCCTGCATGAACACTTGTCCGGTCTATCGGCGGAGTGCCGGATACTCCTATACATACTTCATCCCTGGCCCGATAGGCATCAATCTCGGAATGCTGAACAACAGCAGGAAATACGCCGGCAACGTGTCGGCATGCAGCCTATGCATGAGCTGCGAGAATGTATGTCCCGTCAAGGTGGACTTGGGCAAGCAAATCTACCTGTGGCGACAGGACCTGGACAGCATCGGCAAAGCCAATCCAGCCAAAAAAGCCATGTCGGAAGGTATGGCATACCTGTTCGGCAAACCGTCACTCTACCGGAACACCCTCAGGATGGCACCGTTGGTCAACATCGTGCCCGAATGCATAACTGACATGAAATTCAATGCGTGGACCTACGCGCACAAGATGATGAAATTCCCGAAACAGTCATTCCATGAACTGTGGAAGAAAGGAGGCGTGAAATGAACAGCCGCGAAAACATACTCAACAGACTGAAGCAGAATATCCGCCAACGGTTCGACATGCCGGAGATTGCCGTGAAGGGTATCCGCTACGATAATCCTGCAGAACAGTTCGTCAATGCCTGCACCTCCATCTCTGGAGCAAAGGTGTGCTTCGATACTCCCCCACCGGCAGATGAGCGCGGGGAGAGTTCGACTGTCAGGGGAGAGATTGCAGTGGCAGAAAACGGATGCATCTGGATTCCGCAGCGGGAGGACGACCGTTCCTTCCTTTTCAAGTCCGAACACCTTAATATAATAGTATCGCGCAAGGACATCGTAAGCAACATGCACGAAGCCTACGGACTCATTGCCGAGCGCAATGCAAGAGGTGAGTATTTCAAGGACTACAAGTTCGGGACCTTCATCAGCGGACCATCGAAGACAGCCGACATCGAAGGCGCACTCGTCTACGGTGCACAAGCCGCCCGAAGCGTCACGGTGTACATCCCCGACTGAATACAGCAGAAACTGACAACTGCGCTACATGACGGCCAATAGTGATTTGCAGGCTCTTTCAATGTCCTGGTAAGTCTTTTCGAAGTCGCCGGTGTACCAGGGGTCGGCAACGTCGCGATGCTCACCAGCGAAGGACATCATCATGCGCACCTTGTCCTCGGTGTCATCACCGATGATATAGCGCAACCAGCGGCGATTGCTCTCGTCCATTATTATGATAAGGTCGAAGGCATCGTAGTCGCGGCGGGTCATCGTGCGTGCAGTCTTCGAGGTGTCGAACGGGATTCCGTGCCTGTTCATGCATCGCTTTGCCGGAGGATAGATGGAATTGCCGTACTCCTCATCGGACACTGCTGCCGACTCAATATGGAATTCGTCCTCACGACCACAATCCTTCACCATCCTCCTGAAAACGAACTCTGCCATCGGACTGCGACAGATGTTGCCGTGGCATACAAAGAGAATCCTTTTCATAATTTATAATTCATAATTCATAATTTTTGCTTATCTTTGCAGCATGATGCAACTGAGAAACCGATTCCCACTCATACTGCTATGCATCTTCATCTGGAGTGCAAAAGCAGATTATTGCCGTGCACAGGAAGAGAGGTCAACGAAGGAAAGGATTGGCAACACACTGAATCTCATCGACTTTTTCCTGAGAATGAAGAAGACCGATACCGACACTGCCTATGTTCGCCGACCGAGGCAGCCGTTGACACTCAAACTGAGATACGACTACAAATCCACGTATTTCAGTGCACTGGAGGTGTATCAGGGCAAGGACTATACACACTATTTCGAGAACAAGCCCAATTCGTCGGTGGCGATAAGTGCCAACTACAGAGGGCTCTCGGTGGCACTATCACTCAATCCCCAGAAAATGTTCGGAAAGAGCAAGGACACCGAGTTCAATTTCAACTACTACAACAACAAGTTCGGGTTTGACATCACTTATTCCGATGCAAAACGCTTCAGGAGCTCCACCAACTTCAGCGACCTGTTCGTGGGAGGCAGCGATGTATTCGACTGGGAGAACTCCCGACTGAAGAGCTATTCCGTCAATGCATACTACGTCTTCAACAACCGCAGGTTCTCCTATCCGGCTGCATTCTCCCACTCATGGATACAGAAGAAGAGTTCGGGAAGTCTGATTGCCGGAGCAAGCTGCATGTATGGCAACATGGATTTCGACCTCACGACCATCACCCCCAGTCTGGCTCAGGACCTGACCTACATGCTCAACGATATCAAGATGCGAAACGTGACACTGAAACTCGGCTATGCCTACAATTTCGTGCCCGACCGCCACTGGCTTATCCATGCGTCCTTCACCCCGGGCATCATGCTCTGGAAGAAATACGACTCAAACGTCTACAACCTGGATATCGACCAGCAGTCCGGGAAGGTGACATCCGAACTGGTTGGTAAGAGGACATGGCCGCGCCGGTTCTTCGACTGGGGAGGAACACTGCGGATAGGTCCGACGTACTACTGGAAGAACTGCTTCATCGGAACCTCGTTCATAATGCAGTTCGACGACATTGGCGACGACGACATAGCCTCCCTCTACAGCAATAAATGGAAACTCAGGACCTATTTCGGAATCCGACTGTGAAAGCCGTCAGCTCAGCAACTTCTCCCGGATGAAGTCCATCATGCCCGGCACGAAACCGTAGATTGTACCGATGTAGAGCATGTGGAGTGCTGCAAACGGAACTATCTGCGCGTCCACCTCTGCCTGCTTTTCCGAAGTGTCGGCACCAAAGTACTCCCTTATGAACACAGGCCATATCCTGTCCATCGTGTCCTGTCCGAAATGGAAGAGGTTCTCCGTGATACGCGGGTCATTAAGACGTGCAAGGAAGTACCACATACCCATGTCGAACATCGGATTTCCATACCCGAAGTCCGAGAGGTCAATCCAGAGGTCTTCCTTCCCGTTTGTAATCACATTGCTGAGCTGCATGTCGCCATGCAGGCAGGTGGTCTTTGCCGGCACACTGTCGAGGAAGGCAAGAGCCTTCTGCTTCTCCTCGTCGGTTATTTCCTTGGAGTTGAGGATTGTCTGACGATAGAAGAAAGTCTTGTCGGCAAATACGTTAGTGTCGCATTCCTTGGAATGGAGTTCCCTGCACATCCTTGCGAAGCGCACGGTCATTTCCTCCAGGCGTTCAGGTTCCTCGGATATGATGCGCGAGAACGAGCGCTTGCCCTCTATACGTTCAAAGTCCAGTCCCTTGAAATTTCCGTCGGCATAGAGTGAGCCCACGAGAGGAGTAGGAATGCCGAAGAGCATGACGGACTTTGCCACTATCTTCTCACGTTCTACGACCTCCATAGGCACATTCTCCCCGTAGACCTTTATCATAGAGTCGCCATCGGTACTGTTGTATGCCTTCGAGAGAAAACTCTGTCCGAACTCAACGTATTTGCTCATATCGAGTGGCTTCGGTTTGCGGCATACAGTCACGAACGACGATACACCAGTATCCTCGAAGAGTTCTGCCACCTCATTGCTGGCATTGACTACACCGAACTTCCTTCCGGATTTCCGTATGTTGAGCAATGCCCTCAGTGCTGCGAAATTGACACTGCCGACTTCGGCAAAGTCAAGTGTATAGATATTGTCTGCACTCATGGCCGTCTCCAGCCCGGCAGCCCCCTCACCGTCAAGCCTGCCGGCCAACCTCAGGACCGTCCCCTCCAATCTGAATTCAAAATCCTTATTCATAATTCATAATTCCTAATTCACTAATTCCTACCATCCCCATCTGCGGCGTGGTTCCGGTTCCTTGTAGCCGTTCACTATATAGACCTTTGTCTTGCCCTTGTACGTAGCCACCACATTAGCAGTAGTGTCGTTAGGGTGCTGGATTTCAATCTTCACGTCGGTATCAGCCCGATCTACCTGCTTTGCAGCAGCCCCGTCAGCAGACTTGAGATAACAAGTAACCTTGTCAGTAGACTTGAGGGACCGAGTCACCTGATAATGGCTCACGTCAGTATATCCGTTCTGGTTTGTTGAACGGATAGGGGTATCAGGTACTGTCTGTTCCTCGCCGTTTACGAAAATCTTCAGTTTGGGAGCGTGGGCAATACGGCAGTCACCCCTGTCGCCCTTCTTCTGGAATCCAATGCAGTCCATGTCGAAGAGAGGTTCCTCTGCCGTTGCACCGGCACATTCCACTACGAGATAAATGGCATGCTTTCCACTGATTCCGTCCACCGACTTCGATACATCAGCCTTGAGAGCCACATTCTCTCCGTTATGGCCTGTGTTGGAGAGGACGCCGATTTCCTTGCCGTCCTTCCAAGGCGAATCCATCATCACATGGAGTTTGAAAGGCTTGTCGGTAGTAGGAGTGAGGTTCACCACAATCTGGGTGCCATTGCCCTTCCTCGTTCCCTCGAATGCCTTCACACCCTTAGTGTCCTTCTTCAGTCCCTCGAAACCGAAATACTTGAATCCGATGATTCCACCGTTGTTCACACCCTTGAGGATCATACTGTTCTCCCACCAGTCCCAGGTGTCCTGCATCCAGTTGTTGCCAGTCACGAAGCAGGCATATCCTGCGGAGTAAGAGTTGTAAGGAGGAAGTCCGAAGATACTGAAACCTTCCGATGTAACTTCCGCGCCAGTGTATTCGTCACCGTTTGATGCCTTTGCCGTCCAAGCCTTGTCGGTCATGGCATCGTAGCCACGGATTACCACCTTTCCGCCTTCAGCAACCGGTTTCTCGTCCCATTCAATTACAACTGGAGCCACGGCAGCCTGACGTGCATTTCCGAAACCGCGAGGAGGACGGTGATAGAACACGTACCACTGGCCGTTTATCTGCTGTATGGAACCATGGGTATTGTGTGCGAAGTTCGTAGTAATCAGTTTCGTTCCGTCCTCTCCTACAACCACGCCACGGGAGTCGACCAGCACTCCCCCACTCCTCCATGGACCGAGCGGACTGTCGCCGAATGCATAGCGGAGAGCGGAATTCGTACTTCCCAGTCCGTAGTCCGGACCGGAATAGCCGGAGAACACCATCACGTACTTGTTGCCTACCTGGCGGATGGAGGATGCCTCGAAGAAATTGAAGTCACCAGGATTCTGTTCCTTGTAGAGAGCAGGGTATTTGGTTCCCTCAGGGTCCTTCACCTGTCCGTAGCGGGAACTTGCAGGAATGAAGTAGGGTATCATCTCCGTGCCCTGACGCATACTGTACATGGTATTCTGGTCGAGCTGTGCAGCAGAAGACTGCTGGAATCCCCAGAATCCGTAGGCACGGAACCCAATCTTGTAGTCAGGGTCGTTCTTGTCAGTGATTTTCTCAACGAAGACAGAAGGGTCGAAGCCCAAGATACTGCCCTGAACGGCACGCCGTCCATCCTCAGAGGCATTTATCACCTTGAACGGTCCGTCAGGACGGTCACTCTTTGCCACGAAGGCAATACGTCCGTTGCCCCTGCTGTGAGGGAAGAGGTAATACTCCTTCTTTCCGCCCGTACGCTGAATCTCCACGAGGTCGGGAGCGAACATCACGTCCCACTGGTTGTCGATATTGTAAGTGAATATCGGTCCCTCGTCCCTCCAGTCGTTGAGATTCTCCACCGGAGCCGACCACATGCGGATGTCCGGTCCGCAGTAGTCGCGGAAACGTACATCATGCGAACCGATGATATAGGCACGCAACCTACCCGGATTGTCAGGATCTTCAAATACTCTCGGCTCACCGTCCGGCACATGTTCCCACAGAGGGAGATACGGATTCTGAGCCACTACGGCAGCAACAGACAGACTGCTCATTACGGCAAGTCCTAAAAGACGCTTCTTGAAATTCATACAATTTAATTTTGATTTATTGATTGTTTCTTTTGCAAATTTATGAAATAATTGTGAATTATGAACCATTAACCATGAATTATTTGGAGATTTTTTTCTAACTTTGCACATTCTCACACATCTGATGGAACAATTCTCCGAAATAATAGGCAACATCAGCAGCGTCGTATGGGGCTGGCCAATGATAATCCTGCTGGCAGGTACACACGTATATCTCACATTCCGACTGAAATGTCCTCAGAGGAAGATGTGGACTGCCATTAAGCTCAGCGTCACCCCCGACAAGGGAAGTCATGGCGACGTAAGCCAATTCAGTGCACTTGCCATTTCGCTTGCAGCAACAATCGGCACAGGCAACATCATTGGAGTAGCCACAGCCATCTCTCTCGGAGGACCGGGAGCCGTATTCTGGTGTTTCTTCACAGGACTATTCGGCATCGCCACAAAATACGGAGAAGGACTGCTTGCAATAAAATACAGGGTAAAGACCTCGAATGGCGAAATGCTCGGGGGACCCATGTATGCCCTTGAGAGAGGCATGAAATGCAAATGGCTTGCAACCCTCTTTTGCATATTCACGGCACTGGCTGCATTTGGAATTGGTAATGCCGTTCAGGCAAAGGCCATAGCAGACAATCTCTACCAGTTCATCACATTTGCAGACGAGAGCACAGCGAAACTTGTCATCGGCATCATATTGTCCATTATCGTGGCTCTCGTAATCTTTGGCGGGTTGAAGAGCATCAGCAAACTATGTACATTCCTCGTTCCGTTCATGGCTGCATTCTATCTTCTCGGCTGTTTCTACATTCTCATGATAAATTCCGACTACCTGTGGCCGGCCGTATGCTGGATATGCGAAGATGCCTTCTCGCTGAAGGCAGGCATAGGCGGTGCGGCAGGAAGTGCCATCATGACCACAATGCGTTACGGAGTTGCACGCGGCCTGTTCTCGAACGAAGCCGGTCTTGGATCCGCACCAATAATAGCAGCAGCCGCACAGAGCAAGAACCCGGCACGTCAGGCACTGGTTCTCTCCTCCGGATCATTCTGGGACACCGTTCTCATCTGCACCATTACAGGACTTACAGTAGTGTCAAGCATACTCGCCCACGACAATATTGACATCACATCAACCGGAGTCCTCACAGAGAAGGCCTTTGGCTTGATACCATACGTAGGAACCCCTATCCTCACATTCGGCATCATCACATTCTCCTTCTCCACCATTTTCGGATGGGGATATTATGGAGAGAAAGCCGTAGAATACCTTGTCGGGAAACGTGGAATCAAGCCGTACAGGGTTCTGTGGGTACTGGTCGTGATTGTCGGCAGCACACTCGGACTCACCGTGGTATGGGACATTGCCGACATTCTCAATGCCTTCATGTCCATTCCCAATCTCATCTCACTCATAGTACTCTCGGGAGTAATGGCAAAAGAGACCAAGCACTATCTCTGGAACAACCACCTCGACGAAGAGGTGGAAGACAAATAACAGAAACGAAAACCTGAAACCTGAAACCTAAAACAAAATACATTATGGAACATCAACCCCAAACCACAGACCCCCAATCCTCAACCAGTCACCGTCACCACCACCGTTACCATCATCACCATCACCACCACAGGACCTCAACCCTCCCTTCACAATCCGCATCCCTCACCCCCTACACCATCGCCATCATCCTCAACATGCTCTTCGTCATTGTCGAGGCAGGGATGGGAGCAATAGGCAATTCACTCGGACTCATTGCCGATGCAGGTCATAACCTTGGTGACGTCTTCAGCCTTCTCCTTGCCCTCATAGCCGTCCGACTGGCCATGACCCACGGCACCAAACGTTTCACCTACGGCTACAGGAAGAGTTCGGTACTCATCTCCCTCCTCAATGCCATCATCCTGCTCGTTGCAGTGGGAGGCATCATGCTTGAGGGCATTCAGCGAATCCTTTCGCTCACCGACAGCAGCCTCAGTACCAACTCCTTCAACAACGGCTCACTCATCACCTGGACAGCAGGAATCGGAATCATCATCAACGGCCTGACAGCCTGGATGCTCCATTCAGGCCAGCACGACATCAATGCCCGCGGAGCCTATCTCCACATGCTCGCCGACACCCTCGTGTCCGTGGGAGTAGTGCTCTCAGGCATCATCATCACCTATACCAGTTGGACCTTCATCGACCCGCTCATCAGCATCGTCATCGCAGCCATCATCCTCGTCAGCACATGGAAACTCTTGAGCGAGAGCATCCGCATGTCCATAGATGCCGTTCCCAAGGGAGTCAACACCGACGAAATCCAGGCAAGCATATCATCCGTAGAAGGAGTCAAGAGCATCCACCACCTCCACATCTGGGCCATCAGCACCACCGAAAACGCCCTCACCGCACATATAGTCATCGAAGACCGACAACTCCTTGAACAGATAACCGACACCGTCAAGCACCGCCTCCGCCGTCACAACATCCACCACTCCACCCTCGAACTGGAAACGCCCCAGTCCCACTGCCGTGAATACCAGTGCTGAGACGTATGCCCAGCAAATGCTACCAGATTACGATTTTCCTATTATCACTGATATACATGCCCTTTTGAGGGAGGATATTCAGGCGACGACCTTGAAGGTCGTAAATGGCGGAACCGGTTTTTGTCGTACGTACCTCAATGATTCCCGTGGATTCATCATATCCTGGAGCCTGATAGACGAGATTTCCATTCTTCCAACAACGCAGGAGATATGAGAAAGTGTTTGGCTCATTCAGGAAATGATGGTCCCTGAGATACTGATCCTTGCTGACTCCAATACCCTCAATAAGATAGTAGTTCCATGGTTCAGTATCGCCAGCGAAGTATGAAGAGCAATCTGCTGCCGTGTCGATTGTTATGGTTCGATATGAGTAACCTTGATTTTCCTTGGATCCGACACTGATGACACATTCCAAGTTGTCGATTATGTCACGCTCCTGGAGTCCAAAGTCGAGCAATACCTCAGGAATTTCATCTGAATTTACTACATACACCTTCCGACCTTCCTCGAACACAGTCATTGTCTTATCATATTCAGGAGAATAGACTTGCCTGCACAGGCGTTCTCCTATCAGCGTGTCACCCTTTACGCAGACGGTATAAGTGCGCGTAGTTTCATGGTCGTCTGTTGACAGACTCTACATGGAACATCAATGGTGTAATATTTTTATAAAAAAGTTCCCGTACATTATTATTAATTGATAATTTTTCATTACCTTTGTGAGTCTTTTGCCTTCGGCATACGCCAGTGACCAACTGGCGGGATGCGGATAGGTGCAGACAATAGGGAATTTGGACTATCATGCAATCATTCGTGCTGATTCGTGCAGATTCGTGGCTAAAACAACAATAATCAACTCAATAAGAACAACAAGAAAATGGGTAAAGAAAAGAAATTCATCACGTGTGACGGCAATCAGGCTGCCGCACACGTTGCGTACATGTTTTCAGATGTAGCAGCAATCTACCCTATCACTCCATCCTCTCCAATGGCAGAGCACGTGGATGAATGGGCAGTTCAAGGCAGAAAGAATCTGTTTGGAGACACTGTATCAGTTCAGGAAATGCAAAGCGAAGCTGGTGCTGCAGGTGCAGTTCACGGTTCACTCCAGGCAGGTGCATTGACATCTACTTTCACGGCAAGTCAGGGACTCTTGCTGATGATTCCAAATATGTACAAGATTGCAGGCGAG
>JAZQPD010000108.1:0-4401 GCA_045628285.1 Bacteroidaceae bacterium | reverse complement strand
TCCGTTGTATGCTTTGAATATCTCTGCCGTGAGCCTTGCATCCGACAGACCATCTGTTATGATGTGGTGTACATCGCGGAACAAGTAAACATCTTCTCCGCAGGTGTATATCTCGAATCGGCAGAGCGAGTCCTCGAAGAGATTGAACGGACGGACACGGCTTTGGAAGAATGGCTCGACCGGTTCTCCATCTGGAAGCATCGTATCAAGCGCGGTGACTGTGCATTCGAACTTGCCTTCGTCCATTCGCTGGAGCATAACTTCTCCGTCAACAACAGCCAGACGTGCCTTCAAATATGGATGGGCTGCCATAACGGCTTCAATGGCAGACGTTAGCTTGTGACCATCATATTCTTTCAGTTTCAGAACATAAGGTATGTTGTACTGAAGTCCTTCGCGATGCTGCTCCCAGTCGAGATATACTCCGAGCTGGTTGTCTGTAAGAGGGTAGTGCTCCTGCTTCTCACGTACTTTCCCCAAGTCGGAATTTTCCGCAACGGACAAGTTTGCCGCGATGTCCCGCACGGTCGGGGCAGACATCAACTGCGACATCGTGATATTCCTGCCAAGTTCCTTTGAGAGACGCATGGCAAGTCGCATTGCGGCAATTGAAGTAAGTCCGAGTGAAATAAGATTGGCGGTAACACTGACAGGGGAGAATCCCATCATTTCCTCTACAATCCCAAGCACCTGCTGTTCATCCTTCGTGGCAGGAAGTACGATGCTTTCTGTCTTGTATTCCGGTTCCGGCAGAGCCTTGCGGTCTATCTTGCCGTTGGTATTCAGAGGCATCCTGTCAAGAAGCATATAGACGTCAGGCACCATATATGGTGGAAGCTGCTTTGACAGATACTTTTTTAGTACATTTTCCTGAAGTCCCGCTGCAGAAGTGTAATAACAGCACAGTGCCTCTGATTCTCCTTTTGCAACCTTTGCGCAGGCACACATATCAATCCCCCGGCATTTCATTGCCACAAAAGAGATTTCATCGAGTTCAATACGGAAGCCACGGAGCTTGACCATATTGTCAGCTCGCCCCACGATGTTGAGTTCGCCGTTCTCATCGAAATATCCCAGGTCACCTGAACGCAGCATCCTTTTCCCCTGTGCGAACGGATTGATGAAGAACCTTCTCGCATTCAGTTCAGAATCATTGAGATATTCTCTTGCCATGGTGTTGGATGAGATGCATATTTCACCGACTGTTCCCTGTGGAAGCAGGTTTTGATTTTTATCGAGAATGTATAATTGAGTGCCTTGTCTTGGGGAACCTGCCGTCAGGTGGGTGTCATCAGGATGGATTTCCTTGCTTGCCATCCATAGTACCTCGGTGCTGGCATACAGGTTGAAAATCTTGACTTTGTCATTGGTTACAGCCGGTATCTTGTCAGCGGAAAGAACCATGGTCTTGAGAGGCAAGTCGTAGTTGTTGATAAGCATCACACCGTAGCCTGCCGGCATCAGAGCGTATGTAATGTCGTTTCTCGTGATATAATCGGCAATGGCGGACGGGGCTGCGATTAACTGACTTGACACTATGTGCAATGTATTGCCGTTTCCGATGGCAAGCCAAACATTAGCTATGCTGGCTACAAAGCTGAAGCGTACGATATTGAGGTAAGATTCATCTTTAGTGAATAATCTGAGCACCCGATCTGTATTCAGGACGTTGGTCAGTTCAGCCATAGAGTGAATTACACCCTTTGGCTTTCCTGTGGAGCCTGAAGTAAAGAATATCTGGAAGACACTGTCAACTGTACACAGGCAGATGTCGGAATCACCAGCATCGGAACCCAGAATCTCCGTAAGAGTGTCAAGTGTGAGAACCGTCTGAACCCGTGCATCTTCGACGATATGTCTGCGTCGTTCTTCCGGGTAGTCTGCCTCAAGTGTTATTATGGTGCAGTCTGCCTTGAGAATGCCGAAGGCAAGTGCCAGATGCTCCTTGCATCGGGATGTGAGTACACCAATTACGGAGCCTTGTGCAATGCCCTGTGACAGAAGCCAGTGCGCCACTTTGTTGCTGTACAGGTTCAGTTGCTCGCAGGTATATGAACCCTCCGAATCCACTACGATGGTCTTTTGAGGCCTTTCGTGGGCGATGCGCATAAAGCTCTCCACGATGGTCACGTTTTCGGGCAGAAGGTCGTAGTCATCGGGATTGTATGGATTGCGGATGTCTCCGTCGCCGAGTGCAAGAAGCCTGTCTCTTTCCTCGGACGTCACTATCGGAAGCCTGTTCACCGGACAATCCTTCCGGCAGAACTCCGTCGCGAGCATATACCAGGCGTCGAGCAGAGCCTGCATGTCACGACGGGAGTAAAGAGATCCATCGTATGAGAGAGAGAGTACATAGTTTTCTTCCTTTGACTTGTGTGAGAAGAAGGAGATGGTGTCGCCCTTGTAATCGATCTCCTTAATAACAGAGGAAAAGGACTTTTCGCTGAACGAGCCTTCGGTGGAAAGGATTTCAGAGCTATAGAGGAAATATACTTTGACGTTATATCTTGCGGCGTGTTCGTTTATTGGGTATTTCTCGAACTGCAAAGTCTGAAGATATTGTCTGTTGATATGTGAGATATATTCAGCGGGACAACTGTCGAGCCACTGCATCGAAGATGTAAGTGGCATTGCCTTGACAATGTTTCCCATAATATCCCGAGTATAGACATTGCGTCCGGAAGAAGAACAGTACATAAGTAGATTGTCCTGCCGGAGAATGCGCTGAAGGGCACAGATGAGTGCCGACTGGATGTATGTGTTGGCAGTGAAGTCATTTGCTTTGCAGAATTCATTGATATCTCTGCTGTTCTTTAAAATTACGGAAAGACTGTGCGACTTGCAGTCTTCATCAAGAGACTTCGAATAGGGGTATGACACATTTGCCGCATCTTGCATTATAGAGTCAAAGTAATGCTGTGCCTTTTGCCTGTTGTCGCCATACTCCAGCCAATTCCGTTCAAGCGAATACAAATCATATCCTGTTATTTTTAGCCTGTCGGGATGAATGTCCGGGGTGGAGAAGAAGCGTTGCACCTCACTATCAAACAGGATTATGGAGAGGCCGTCCATTATGAGATGGCTGAAATCCGCGCGAAGCAGCATTCTGTCTTTCCCGATATATATGGTGAAACGTGTCAAATCGTTGTCGAAGAGTTCGTATGGAACAAACTCCTTATGAATTTCATCAAAGGACGTGACGTGTTCTATTGCGATTCCTATCTCTTTGCTATCATCTCTGTGCCACATTGGTTCGCCATCGTGCATTTCTATACTGGCTTTCAGGAACGGGTGCATCTTGAGCACCATCCTTATAGCCTTGATGAGACACCGGGTGTCTGTGCCATCAAACTCAATATCAGTATGTAGGTGTGATAATGCCTGATATTGATTCCCGAAATCGGAAAGAAGCATCGAACGGCTCGTGTCGCTCAGTTTGTAGTATTCTTTCACCTCGAAAGCTTGTTCCGCTCTATTCTTCTGAAGATTTTCGTCAGTGACGCATTGTGCCAGATTGCGAACGGTCTTGAGAGCAATAATCTTGCTGAATGGAATCTCGATGCCTTTCTGATGCAGCAAGCTTGCAAGGTGCATTGCCTTGAGAGAATCACCACCGAGAGAACTGAATCTGGCATTCACGCTCACCGGACTTTCAAGATGGATTACATTCCGGAAGGCGTCGGCAATGATTTCTTCAATTTCATTCACCGGCGCAACATATTTTTCCTGAAGGAGTGTGGGTTTGGGCAGTGCCTTGCGGTCAATCTTGCCGTTAGGAGTGAGAGGTATTGTTTCTAACCTGACGAATGCACTTGGAACCATATATTCCGGCAGATTAGAACTGAGATATGAGGAAAGGTTTTCGTTTACGTTCACGCTTACATAGTACAGAACTATCTGCTCGTCCCTGACCATCGCCACAGCCTGCTTCACTCCTTCAATCTGAAGGGCGACATTTTCTATCTCACCAAGCTCTATGCGGAATCCGCGGAGCTTGACCTGATTGTCGATACGGCCGATGTACTCCAGTTGACCGTCTGCGTTCCAGCGGCAGAGGTCGCCGGTCTTGTAAATCTTGACAATCTTTCCTCCGACAGATATATCTACGAATCGTTCAGCTGTAAGCTCCAGATTATTGTAATAGCCAAGGGCCAGCTGGATGCTGCTGAAACACAATTCTCCGGCACAACCCTCAGGTACAAGATGGTTGCTGCTGTCAAGGATGAACACCTGCCCATTGTGCAGTGGCCTTCCGACAGGTATGTTGTTGTAAGTCTTGCCACCTACCAACTTGAATACGCTGATATGGTCAGTACATTTCGTAGGACCGTATGTATTGAGGAACTGCACTCCGTTCCTGCCGCTTATTACATTCGTCAATCTTTCTCCAACCGCTCCTAT
>JAZQPD010000107.1:0-6378 GCA_045628285.1 Bacteroidaceae bacterium | reverse complement strand
ATTTCTTTATCCCATTGATAATTCTTCCGCATTTCATTCCCTCGCGTCGGGCTGAGAAAAACCTGTCGTTGTTTTCGTATGTACAGATGCCTGACACCTGTATATTCTCCCGTTTCACACCCGTTTCCTCAAGTAGAAACCGATTAGCCCTCCACAAGTCGATATGCAGTCCCCCATTCATCGTGCCCTCTTCCCTTGGACCCCTGTCGGTCAGGATTTCATCCATGGGGAAACCTGCCTCGCGGAATTGGTCAGCCACTTCGTTGCCGACCTGAAAACTATCGGGACCGATACTCGGACCTATCACAGCCCTAATATCCTCTGCCCTGGAACCAAAACGCTCCGCCATCACTCTGATTGTCTTTTGTGAAATCCGTGCCACAGTACCCTTCCAGCCGCTATGCACGGCTGCTATCACACCATTCCTGCCGTCGTACATCAGTACAGGCACACAGTCTGCCGTCCTGACCGCAATACCGTAGTCCACCAGATTCGTTACCAGCGCATCAACTCCGCAGAGGTCATCGCGGGTCATGTCCGTACGTTCCACTACCACTACCTTGTCTGTATGAGTCTGATGTGGCTGCAGCACGAAGAACGGTGGAACACCCCCTCTCATCGTCGAGAAAGCCTCAACACGCTTATCGATAGTATAGTGCAGACAATCCATGTGAAAATTTTTCACAAAGGTACACATTATTTGTTATATAAACAACTTTCGCGATTTTTTTGCCGCTAAATGATTGTGTATTCACATAAAATTCTTACATTTGCATCCTCAAAAGTATTCATCAACTAATTGGAAGTAAAATTGGGCAATCAATCCTTTGCGCCTATCTATGAAGCGCTTGTTGAATTCAGACGGAATCGTGTGGTTCCATTTGATGTTCCCGGGCACAAACATGGTCGTGGAAATCCCGAATTAGTAAAACTGCTTGGAAAGCAATGTGTGGAGCTGGATGTCAATTCCATGAAACCTCTCGACAACCTCTGCCACCCGATTTCTGTCATAAAGGAGGCAGAAGACCTGGCGGCTGAGGCATTTGGTGCTGCTCATGCTTTCCTGATGGTAGGCGGAACGACTTCTGCCGTACAGACAATGGTTCTCACGGCATCCAAGAAGGGTGAGAAAATCATTCTCCCGAGGAATGTACACCGAAGCGTGATCAATGCACTGGTCATCAATGGTGCCACTCCGATTTATGTCAACCCGGATGTTGACAAACGGTTGGGAATTGCACTTGGAATGAAGATATCTCAGGTTCAGAAAGCCATTGAGGACAATCCGGATGCAGTCGCAATACTCGTGAACAACCCTACGTACTATGGAGTCTGTTCCAATCTCAGGAAGATTGTAGAACTTGCCCATGCCCACGGCATGATGGTACTGGTGGACGAAGCTCACGGCACTCATTTTTATTTTGGCGAAGACCTTCCCATCTCTGCCATGTCGGCAGGAGCCGATATGGCATGTGTCTCAATGCACAAGTCGGGAGGCAGTCTCACCCAGAGCAGCATCCTCCTCACCAATTCCACGGTCGGTCCGGGCTATGTACGTCAGGTCATCAACCTGACTCAGACGACAAGTGCGTCCTATCTGCTCCTGGCTTCGCTCGACATCTCCCGACGCAACCTCGCCCTCCGAGGCAGGGAGGCATTTCGGGAAGTGGTCAGCATGGCAGAATATGCAAGGACGGAAATAAACAAGATTGGCGATTTCTATGCCTATGGTTCCGAACTCATAAACGGTGATTCCATCTATGACTTCGACAAGACGAAACTCACTGTCTTCACGCTCGATGTAGGGCTTGCCGGAATCGAAGTGTACGACCTGCTCAGGGACGAGTACGACATCCAGATGGAATTGGGCGACATCGGCAATACCCTTGCGTACATTTCCATCGGTGACAGAATGCGAGAGATAGAACGGCTCGTAAGTGCCCTCTACGATATTCGCCGCAGATACAAGCGTGACCGTAGCGGCATGTTCGACCACGAATATATCAACCCGTCAGTCATCATGACCCCTCAGGAAGCCTTCTATGCGCCAAAGGAAGAAATGATTCCGATTCAGGAGACGGAAGGACGCATCTGTACGGAATTCGTGATGAGTTATCCTCCGGGCATCCCTATTCTCGCACCAGGAGAACGTATTACCCAGGAAATCATAGAATACATAACCTATGCCAAGGAGAAGGGCTGCTCCATGACTGGCCCTGAGGACCCGAAGATTGAAAGACTGAATGTAATCAAGGAAGCAACTGTCTATTGAGAGAATTAGGAATGTGGAATTAGGAATGTGGAATTCTTAAATAGTAAATTTGTAAATAGTAAATAGTAAATATTTAAGGCTTTAATACAACAATACCTGAGAATGGATTTTTGGTTTTCTGAACTTCATACTGAAGACGTTAAACTCTCGATAAAGGTCGACAAGCTCATCTTCTCGGAAGAGAACGACCATAACCGCATCGATATCTTCGAATCTCCTGAATATGGTCGTGTCCTTACCGCTGACGGCTACATCATCATGACCGAGAAGGACGAGTTCATCTATCACGAGATGATGACCCACATCCCAATGGCAGTACACCCGAACCCACAGAAAGTACTGGTGTTTGGTGCAGGTGATGGAGGAGTAGTCCGCGAACTGCTCAAATACCCGGAAGTGGAACGTATTGACATGGTGGAAGTGAATGTAGGAGTAGTCGAGGCAGCAAAAAAGTATCTTCCATTCTCGGCACAGGGACTGGACGACCCGCGAGTCACAATCTATTCCCAGAACGCACTGCGTTTCATCCGCCACATAGTGGGAGAATATGATGTCATCATCGTCGACTCCGCAGGATTCTACGGACCTGGAGAAAGTCTTCTCTCCCGCGAGTTCTACGGATCGTGCTATAAGGCACTGAAGGAAGACGGCATCATGGTCAACCAGCATCAGTCGCCGTTCTACGATGACGACCGGTTGGAAACACAGAAGGCACACAAGCGCATTGTGGAGAGTTTTCCGATAAGCCGTGTGTATCAGGCCCACATACCTTCCTACCCGTCAGGCTACTGGCTTTTCGGCTTCGCATCCAAGAAATACCATCCGGTGAACGACATTGACGTTGCCCGATGGAACGCAAGAGGAATAGAGACGAGGTACTACACCACCAACCTCCATTGCGGCTGCTTTGCTCTGCCTGCCTATGTGGAGAAGATGCTGGAAAAGGTAGAAGTGGATTATTAACGAATCAGTATCCCTACATGAGAAAGAACATAGAGACATTCATTGCCTGTGATGCCGAGTACGACGAATCCCGCATAGTCCTGTTCGGTGCTCCGTTTGATTCCACCACCAGCTATCGTCCCGGTGCACGGTTCGGCAGTGCTGCCATCCGTCACGAATCCTACGGAATTGAGACCTATTCGCCCTATTCCGACATGGACCTCGAGGACGTCAGCATCTTCGATTCAGGCGACATAGAACTCCCGATGGGCTCGTCAGAAATGGCACTCGATGAAATATCCCGACGCACTGCCCACATATTGTCCGACGGAAAACTGCCACTCATGCTTGGCGGTGAGCATCTTGTAACCCTAGGAGCATTCCGTGAGGTGCAGAAGAAATACCCCGATGTCCATATCATTCATTTTGACGCACATGCCGATCTGCGCAATGACTATCTCGGCGTACGCCTGTCGCATGCCTGTGTCATCCGTCGCTGTCACGACATCATCGGCGATGGGAAGATCCATCAGTTTGGCATTCGCTCCGGAGACAAATCCGAATGGGTGTTTGCCCGCGACGGACATACCGACTTCCACCCCTTCTCACTTGAGGATGTAGGAAGTGTGGCAGAGAATATCAGTCCCGCGACACCAGTCTATTTCACCATCGACCTCGACGTCCTCGACCCATCCGAATTTCCGGGGACAGGAACCCCCGAAGCCGGAGGAGTGACATTCAGGGAACTGCGTGATGCCATCGCACTTGTCTGCCAAAGACTGAATGTTGTCGGTTGCGATGTATGCGAACTGGCTCCTACGCTTGATGCCAGCGGAGTGTCAACCGCAGCAGCATGCAAGATCCTCCGAGAACTACTACTGGAACTGGCTGCGCCAGAGAAGAGTGATGGTTCGACAAGCTTACCAACCAAGTGAAGAATGAAAAAATTTGAAATTGATAACTTATAATTCATTGTTAACTGTTAACTGATAACCGACAACTAAATTATGGGAAAAGTATTGATCATTGGCTGTGGCGGCGTTGCCGGAGTAGCTATTCAGAAATGTGCTCAGAATTCTGAAGTATTCAACGAGATTTGTATTGCCAGCCGTACGGTAAGCAAGTGCGATGCCATGAAGGCAAAACTGGAAGGCAAGACCAAGGCCGTCATCACAACTGCCAAGGTTGATGCCGACAACGTGGACGAACTAGTGGCTTTGATCAGCGAGGTGAAACCCGACGTGGTTCTCAACCTTGCCCTGCCATATCAGGACCTCACCATCATGGAAGCATGCCTTCAGACGAAAGTACACTATGTCGACACCGCCAACTACGAATGCGAGGACACCAACGATCCCGAATGGCGTGCCGTCTATGAGCAGCGATGCCGCGAGAAAGGCTTCACCGCCTATTTCGACTATTCATGGCAGTGGGCATACCCCAGGCGCTTCGAGGAAGCAGGAATCACCGGTCTGCTTGGCACAGGTTTCGACCCAGGAGTCACAAGTGTGTTTACAGCCTATGCACTGAAGCACTATTTCGACGAAATCCACACCATCGACATCCTCGACTGCAACGGAGGCGACCACGGTTATCCATTCGCCACCAACTTCAACCCGGAAATCAACCTGCGCGAAGTGAGTGCCAACGGTTCCTACTGGGAAGACGGACACTGGGTGGAGACCCGTCCGATGGAAATCCACCGCATATATAAATTCGACGGTGTGGGCGAGAAGGACATGTATCTGCTCCACCACGAAGAGATAGAGTCACTCGCACAGAATATCCCTGGCGTGAAACGCATCCGTTTCTTCATGACCTTCGGACAGAGTTACCTTACTCACATGAAATGTCTGGAGAATGTAGGTATGCTTGGAACAGAGCCCGTAGACTACAACGGACAGCAGATAGTTCCTATACAGTTCCTCCGCGCACTTCTTCCTGACCCGGCATCCCTCGGTCCGCGTACCGTAGGCAAAACCAACATCGGCTGTATCTTCACAGGCATAAAGGACGGCAAGCCACGCAACATATATATATATAATGTGTGCGACCACCAGGAATGCTACAAGGAAGTAGGTTCCCAGGCTATATCCTACACCACAGGCGTTCCAGCCATGATCGGCACATCACTCGTGATGAACGGACTCTGGAAAAAGCCGGGAGTATTCACAGTAGAGGAATTCGATCCCGACCCATATATGGATGCCCTCAACAAATGGGGACTCCCTTGGCAAGTCGACGAAAACCCAGCACTCGTGGAATGACCCCCTATTTTCTCATTGACAAGGAAAAGATAGAAAGCAACCTGAAGGTCCTTCGCAGTGTGATGGACCACACAGGTTGCCGCATATTGCTGGCACAGAAATGTTTCAGCCTATACGGACTCTACCCCTTAGTCTCACAGTACCTTTCAGGAGCCACCTCCTCAGGACTGTTCGAGGCACGCCTCTGCCATGAGGAAATGCCGGGAAAGGAAAACCACGTCTTCTCCCCTGCCTATAGGGAAGAAGACATCGACGAGATATGCCGCATCTGCGACCATATCGTGTTCAACTCCCCCGCCCAACTTCTCCGTTTCGGACAAAAGGCAAAGGATGCAGGTCTGCAGATAGGTCTCCGCATAAATCCCGAATGCTCCACCCAGGAAGGACATGCCATCTACGACCCTTGTGCCCCGGGAAGCCGTCTGGGTACACCGCTCCACATCTTCGAGCAGAGCATCTGTTGCCATCCGTCGCTGCTCCACCTCATCGACGGCATCCACTTCCACACACTGTGCGAACAGGACTCCGACGATCTGAAGACCACACTCGATGCCGTAGTCGGCAAATTCGGCAAGTATCTCAGCCACATGAAATGGATAAACTTCGGTGGCGGACACCACATCACCCGCACCAGCTACAATCTCGACCTGCTTGAGCACTGCATCCGCCGCATGAACGACGAATATTCACTCCAGGTCTACCTCGAACCTGGTGAGGCAGTGGCACTCAATGCAGGTGAACTCCATTCGTCCATACTCGAAATCCAGCCAGCCGACAGTATGGGAATCCGCAATGTAATACTCGACACATCCGCAGCATGCCACATGCCCGATGACATCGAAATGCCATACACACCTCCACTTCGCCATGCCGAAATCATCCCTTCGACAAGCTCAG
>JAZQPD010000106.1:0-6273 GCA_045628285.1 Bacteroidaceae bacterium | reverse complement strand
GCATGAACGAAGCCTCCTCCATGAACCTGTCACTTCCCAGCCAGTTGTAACCAGCCTGATGAAGAGCTCGAGGGAGTTCCACCCTGTCGCCTTCTACACGCCAACGCCAGTTGACGGCAGCACTCTGGTTGTTGTTGCCATACATATTCTCGGCAAGCATTCGGGCCTTGTTCACTACCTTGTTGCCAAAACGGAAATTGAACTGGTTGTTCCATGACCAGTGTCCGTAGGTGATTCTGAATCCCCATCCACCGGTAACCTTAGGAAGGGAACTGCCGAGATAGACGATATCGAGTTCGTTGATCTGACCGTCGTGGTTGATATCCTCATATATGGCATCACCTCCCTTGAATTCGTAGATGCTCGTGTTGTTGTCGGTGTCGTAGCAGAATACCATAGGTACTGTGAGTCCGTATTTGTCGACTACTACGTTGCCTTCGGCATCGCGTGCCACAGGGGCGTCGGGACCGCTGACTCCGGGTATTTCTACAGGAGAGTACTTGCTGTACTGGTACACACCTTTGTAGCGGAAACCGTAGATACTTCCGAATGGATTGTAGAGCTGGACACGTGCAAGATAGGAACCGTTCTGATGGTCAAAGTCGTGATTCATGTTGCTGAGGATGGTCTCGTCGAGTTCGGTAATCTCGTTGCGGTTGTTTGCAAAAGCGACATTGAAGTCTACATTGAACTTGCCTTTGCGGAGCAGACCATTGGTCCTGATGTTGAACTCCCATCCGTTGTTTCTCATCTTACCATTGTTTAGTACGGAGAGGGTGGCGAAGCCTGAGGAACTTGGAATGTTCTGGTTGTACTGCAGCAACTGACGTGACTGCTGAGTGTAGATGTTGACATCGCCGCTGACTCTGTTGTCGAAGAACCCAAAGTTGAAACCTACGTTCCATGTTTCCTTTTCTTCCCACTGTAGGGTGCTCAGACGGATGTTGCTCTGATAGATGGAACCGTTGCCGTTGTAGGCTGTTCCGTTGGCATAGCGTGAGAAGTAGAGATACTCACTGCCTGGAGGTGTTCCGGCAATACCCCATCCCGGACGGATGGACAGCATGCTCAGCCATTTTGCTTTGTTGAACCACGATTCGTCGGATACGTTCCAGCGGAGGGACAATGCTGGGAAGTTGCCCCAGCGGTTGCTGTCGCCGAACTTCGTACTTCCGTCGCGACGGAGGGTGAAGTCTGCAATGTATTTTCCCTTATAGGCATAATGTGCAGAGAATGTGAGATACACACTTCTCCATTGGCCTGTAGATGTGCCTACACCGCTTACAATTCCTTCCGAGGCTCCTGATTTGATGGTTCCTGAAGGCAGACCGTACAAGGTGTTGTTCTGTCCCTTGCTGCTTCCGTCGGTAAGTTGGAAGCGGGCAAGTGCCATGAAACTGTGGTCGGTATTGTTGAAATGAGGGATGAAGGTCAGGGTGTGGGTGGTGGTGATTGCCGTACTCTTGTGGGAGTCGTTGGTGACCTTGTTGTTGTTGGAACTTGACCAACCGTTTGTCACGAGGCTACTTGGATAATACGTGTCATTGTACTTATTGAAAATGTTGAACAGCACCTTTCCCTCGTATTTCAGTTGGGTCTCGTCATCCTGTACACCGAGCAGGTTGTATACGAGTTGGAACTCAGGCTGAATCTGATAGGTGGATTCCTCGCTCTGTGCCTGATTGGCAAGGGCAACCGGATTCACGAGGTTGTACTGATCGGAAAGTTCGGAACTGTAGTCGTTGAGCATGTGATAATAATAAGGTGTGTCATTGCCCTGTGCATCCTGCTCGTAGACTGAGAGGTTCGGCATCTTCTGGTAGGCTATACCGAGTAGGTCGGAATAGTTTCTCTGGTTGTCGGTATAGGTCATATTGAAGTTGGTGACAATCTTGATTCGGTCGCTCACGAAGTAGTCGAGTGCCACACGGGTGGTGAACCGGTCGAGTACTTGCTTGATGATGCTACCCGTCTGGTGGTCGTATCCGGCACTGATTCGGAAGTTTGCTTTTTCGCCACCACCGCTGATACTCACGTTGTGCTTCTGGAGGAGTCCGGTCTGGATTACCTGGTCGCGCCAGTCGGTGTTGTTGTTGTACATCTCGTACTCTGTCCATGAAGGGTCGTAGTTGAACTCGATGATGTCGGAGGCTGCGTCGCTCAGGCGGGGATTGTAGTATTCTTCTTTCATGAGCATTGTATAGTGGTCTCCATCGAGCATCCTGAGGCCTTTCGGCTGCTTGGTCATGGTGGCACGGTAGGAGTACTGGAGCCGTGTCTTGCCTCTTGCACCACGCTTGGTCTTGATTTCAATCACACCGTTGGCTCCCTGCGAACCGTAGAGAGCAGTTCCGGCGGCATCCTTCAGTACGTTGATGTTGGCAATGTCGTCGGGGTTCACGTTGAGGAGTTCGGCAAACTGTTCCTGAGTGGCGTTGTTGTAGTCGAAACCATCCTTGTAGTCGCTCTCGAAGATATTTCCGTCGACTACTATCAAGGGCTCGGAACTGCCGTTGATACTGCTGACACCACGAAGCCGCATGGTGGTACCGGCACCGAGGTTTCCGGAATTGGCAATGATGTCGAGTCCAGAAATCCGTCCCTGGAGGGCTTCGTCAACACTGGTAAAACCAAGTCCCTCGAATTCTTTCATGTCGATGCTCTGTGATGCCACCGACAATTCCCTCTCGGGGATAGGCAGGCTCATGTTTGACTGAGTCCTCTTCACTGCCTTGATTTCTACAGGGGCAATCTGAGTGGCACTCTGCATGACAATCTTGTAGTAGGTCTTATTGATGGAGACCGTCTGGGTGGCACAACCGACATAGCTGATTCGGATCTTGTCCTTCGGATTGATAAGGCGGAATGAGAAGTTTCCATTGATGTCAGTTACTCCATGGGCAACGATTCGGTTGGCAGCATCCATTTCCACTACATTGGCCTGCATCAGCGGACCATATTCGTCTGACACGTTTCCACTGATCATATCGCCTGCCTTCTGGGCAAATGCAGAAGCTAACGATAACGATAACGATAACGATAATAAGATTCTTTTCATTGTGTACCTCCTTTCTTGTAATCGAGACAGCCATCAATGAGATGAACTACAGCGTAGCTTGACGTGTAGAGGTTGCCTGCGCGGCTTGCATCAGCAGCATCGTACTGGTATTCGCGTGCCATCAGGTTGTAAAGGCCTGGAGTGGTTACGACATGGCGTACATTGCCTGACTGGTCCTCTATGCTGATACCCTCATTGGTAGCTGTGGTGTTGAGTTTCTGGTAAAGCAGGTTCTCGTCTTCCACAAGATATGCTGCGGTCTCGTATTTTCCATTGGATTTTCCTGCACCTACATATATGGAGTTGTCCTGAATGTGATACTTGATGAACATCTCTATCTCGTTCCTCAGGCTGTCCTGCCTTTCCTCGTTCTCCTCGGCATCAACCTGTTCCCAGGTTGGGAGCACACCGTCTGCCTGAAGTTTGTAGATTGATTCGTTTGTAGGAACGAACACGGTGTAGTTGAACGTGTTGAACAGGCTGATATTCTCGCTTGCACATCCGTGTTGGTCGGTTCCTATAACATGTTTCGTTTCCAGATACTGGCTGCTTTCCAGCAACTGACGGAAGGCACTGAATTCTTCGTGCTCCCTGAGGATGTCGCTTACAGCCCTGTGGGTAGTCATCAAAGGAGCGGATTCGATGATATACGACCTACCGTTGCCCATCTTCTGCCCGTTCTCGTCCTTTGTCATGTCGTAGATTTCAGAAATATGGACAGGTTTGTCCTGATCTTCCTGAAGACTTCCGTAAATTCTCATGCCACCGGCACCTGTACCTGCTGCCACATTCTCTACCCTTATCATGCCGCCACCCTTAGTGTTGTAGTAGGTATTGCCGTCACTGATGTCGCCGACGATGATGTGATAGTCGAGAATGTCCTTCAAACGACTTGTAATCTGATCGTATGATGCTTCGCCGATAGAGTCGGTCACGGCTCCGCTTTCCGTGTCGTAATTCCATATTGAAGCCCATACCTTTTCCCTCTCGGTCGGGGCATTTGGCTTGTAGTGGAAACGGAACAGTTGGGTGGATGTCTTTCCATAGGAACATGGGTCGACATAGTTGAGAAGAGCTTCGTTGTCTGGAATGAATAGGCTGTAGAATGAGTTCTGCGAGTTGAGATACACGTCATATCCAAGCTGTTCGATACCCCAGTAGAACACGCTCATCGTCTCGTTTACGAGAGCAGGGAAATGTACGCTGATGTAGGCAACAGGACTGAACACCTTGTTCGTTGCATACACCGCACCGTTGCAAGCCATGTAGACATGGTCGACAGCTGTTGTCTCAAGTCCCAGTTCGTCGTTTGCATCGTTGAGGACGGTCTTGAATTTCGATGGTACGGAATTCACGAACGAATTGAGCATATTCACATTGATAAGCTTGCTGACAACCTTGTCGGGTACATTCTCCCAAGTGCCGTAACGGTTCTTGAGAACCTTCCCAGGACCGTTGTTCCAGAAGTAGTCCATAGCCTCGTTGGTCGGTACAAGCATTACTCCCATGTTTTCCTGAAGGGCAATATGCTCGTCGAGTACTGAGGTCTGGGAGAAGAACTGGTTCCATCCCGGGTCGAATTTCAGGGTTGCATTCACGGGGGCATCCGATGGAGTGATATTCAGTGAACTGCCTCCATGTGAACGCTCCGAGAAGTAACGCTTCTGGAATACGCTGTCATAATTCGTATTATAGATTCTGTTGTATTCAATCCTTGCATCATCACTCACAGGATATGGTGCGCAGAAACGGTCGAGCAGTTTGCCGAATTGCGACATCTCGGGATGCTGGCTGATAAGCTGCGCCATGTTGGGCAGAGGGATGACTACGTCGGCCATCTTGTGGACGAATCCGTTTGAGCACTTGATGTTCTGCTCGTCCATGATGATACCATTCACGTTGGCATCACCAGGATGACGTTCGATGCTGTTCTGAAGAAATGTCACGTCGGCATCCTTTATCAGCTTGTTGTTGAGGAATGCCTCGATGAAATGAATCATAGGGGGAGTCGACATGTCCTCAAAACAAGGGATGGTCTTGTCGTTCTCATGATAGTAACTCCAGAACGCATTGTCGGGCATGTCCTCTGGCGACAGCATCGGAACCGAGTCGTAGACTGAAGTGGCGGTCAACCTACGCATACAGTCGCCTTCCGTAGGCCCCTCGGAACTACTCAGATAAGCCACCTGGCAGGAGTTGTTGATCATACTGCCGTACAGCAGTAATTTCTTCTGGGCAAGTGTCAACTGTGAATACCCGTTAATGCCCCAGTCGTTCTTTGCAAAGAAACGATCGAAGGCATCATCGTCGGCAACGAACAGAGTTTTGCTACCCGTCTTGCGCAAGACTTCGTCATAGTTCAGGTCGTTGATGAGTCTGACGGTGTAGTCATAGTTGCCATTGTCTTGCAGATACTCGTAGATGCTTGAACCCAGCCAGTCCGGGTCTTCATCCATCAAGTCATAGCCGTCGCAGGAAGAAAACAGGCTCCCTGCCGCTATCAATCCGCATCCTAATGCAAGATAAAGACTTCGTTTTTTCATAATTGATTTTTTCATTTGTTATTGTTGAATAGTTTATGAATTCCGTAAGTGTGCAAAGACGAATGCCATATATTTTTGCAAAATTACTAAAAGTCTGTTAATACACCTTATATTATTATAACAAATTTTTGTCTGTAAGTATCATTTTTGAAAAAACGTATGAAATTTGGCTCGCATACATTTCCGCATCCTGCCGCAACCAGACGGGTGGAATACATCGTAAATGTCACGAATTCTAAAATTTTTGTATCGGAAAAAAACCGTTTATGTTACAAATGTAATATAAAATGAAACGGAAAAATTTGTTCATGTACAGAAATGTCCGTACCTTTGCAGTCGATTTAATATTACTGTGAAGTAATAATTTCTTCATAATTAAATAGGTTAGTTAATAATTAGTTAGTTATTTTAGGAAGGCATCAGGGCACTTGTTCTTGATGCCTTTATTTGACTGGCTATGCCAGAGTGAAAAGTGAAAAGTATTGATAAGGCCATTGGCTAACGGCTAACGACCAAAGAATAATGGCTAAGTGACTTACCCTAGAAAAACTTGACACTTTTGGATGCCTAAAACAAAAGTGTATGAAAACAAAAGTAAAGCGTGAACAAGACCGCATCTTGAACAAAGAGACAGGTCAGTATGAATGGGTATGGGTGGAATCCACTCGTTAC
>JAZQPD010000105.1:0-10879 GCA_045628285.1 Bacteroidaceae bacterium | reverse complement strand
CACAGCCGTACCAACTTCGACCTCAGCCAGCATGAGAAGTTCTCAGGAAAGAGTATCAAGTATTTCGACCCTGACCTGAATGAGAGTTATACTCCATACGTAATCGAGACGAGTATCGGTGTTGACCGTATGTTCCTCAGCATCATGTGTCACAGCTATCAGGAAGAGCAGCTGGAGAATGGCGAGACTCGCACAGTACTTCGTCTGCCGGCAGCCTTGGCTCCAATCAAACTCGCAGTATTCCCTCTCACAAAGAAGGACGGACTGCCAGAAAAGGCACGCGAAATCACCGGTAACCTCAAGTTCCATTTCAACTGTCTGTACGAAGAGAAGGACACCATCGGAAAGAGATACCGCCGTCAGGATGCCATAGGTACCCCTTACTGTGTAACTGTAGACCATCAGACCCTCGAGGACAATACCGTTACCCTCCGTTTCCGCGACACAATGGAACAGAAACGTGTGAACATCTCGGAACTCTGTGGACTCATCGAAAACGAGGTAACTATCACAAGCCTGCTCAAGAAATTACCGAAGTGAGTTTAGGATTTAGAGGCTATAGATAATAATGAATAACGTAAAATCATATATACTGTCAGCTTGCCTTGCCATCCTTGGGATTGTTGCATTTTCTTCCTGTTCGGAGAAGGATGCCGAATCGGAATACAGCGGCTGGGAAGCAAAGAACGAAGCATACATTGATTCAATATCAAAGGTCGCTCATGTCAATACTGACGGCAGTTGGGCTATCTACAAGGCTTATACCCTTGGAGATTCCACCTCAATGTATAATGGTCAGAACGACAAGTTCATCTATGTAAGGAAAATGGAGAAAGGAAGCGGGACAATGTACCCACTCTTCAACGACTCTGTCAGGGTTCATTACCATGGCAGACTTATTCCTTCGAAGACTTACACGGAAGGCTATAACTACGACAAGAGTTATGTAACCGACCATCTCAACGAACTGACGGATGTCCCTGCACTCCTGAGTGTGAGCGGTAACGTAATCGGTTTCTCAACTGCCTTACAGTATATGGTCGAAGGTGACCGATGGATAGTCTACATTCCAAGTCAGCTTGGATATGGCAAGAATGATAATAACAAAATCCCAGCCTATTCCACTCTGATTTTCGACATCAAACTGGCAAGGGTTTACAGGAAGGGTACATATGACAATACAGACTGGTATTAGACTGAGCGGAGCTCAGAGTGAAATGCAAAAATTATGAAAGTAGCAATTGTAGGAGTCAGTGGCGCTGTCGGTCAGGAGTTCCTGGGAGTGCTTGGCGAGAGAAATTTTCCGATTGATGAACTCATGCTGTTCGGTTCATCACGAAGTGCCGGAAGAAAATACACGTTCCACGGACAGGAATATTTCGTAAAGGAACTGCAGCACAATGATGATTTCAAGGGTATTGACATTGCCTTCACATCGGCTGGGGCAGGTATATCAAAGGAATTTGCAGCTGATATCACCAAGTTCGGAACGGTGATGATCGACAACTCAAAGGCATTCAGGATGGACGATGACGTTCCGTTGGTAGTGCCGGAATGCAATGCCGAGGATGCGCTCAACCATCCTCGCGGAATCATTGCTAATCCAAACTGTACGACCATCATGATGGTTGTGGCCCTGAAGCCTATAGAGAAACTCTCCCATATCACTCGCATCCATGTGGCAAGCTATCAGTCGGCATCAGGAGCTGGTGCAGCAGCAATGGCAGAGCTCCAGCAGCAGTACAAGGAGACAATGGAGGACAAGCCTGTAACCGTGAATAAGTTCGCTTATCAGCTGGCTTATAACGTGATTCCACAGATTGACGAATTCCTTGATAACCGTTACACTAAGGAAGAGCAGAAGATGTTCGACGAGACTCGCAAGATTCTTCACTCTGACGTACGCTGTTCGGCAATGTGCGTGAGAGTACCATCCCTTCGCTCTCATTCGGAAGCCGTATGGGTGGAGACAGAAAAGCCGCTCGAAGTGGAAGCAGTGCAGCAGGCCCTGAGAGAAGCAGAAGGTGTCACCCTTCAGGACGACCCTGCAAACAAGCAGTATCCGATGCCTCTGTTCACGGCCAATAAGGATGATGTATATGTAGGACGGGTACGCAAGGATGTTGCCAACGACAACGGTATCACCCTGTGGCTCTCTGCCGACCAGATAAGGAAAGGTGCTGCACTCAATGCCGTGCAGATTGCAGAATTCCTCATTAGGAAATAATAGACATACATGCCCTCCCTCCCCTTCAACATCAGTCTGCCCATTCAGGACCCTACCTGGATATTCTTTCTTGTACTGCTGGTCATTCTGTTTACACCACTCCTGCTCAACAAGCTTCGCATCCCTCACATCATAGGGATGATTCTTGCCGGAGTACTGATAGGTGAACATGGTCTGAACCTGCTTTCGAGAGATGCCAGTTTCGAGATATTCGGAAAGGTGGGAATGTTCTATATCATGTTCCTTGCAGGTCTGGAGATTGATATGGAGGGACTGAAGAACAACATCTCCCGAGGCGCATATTTTGGATTGCTGACTGCCGCCATTCCTTTTTTATGCGGTTTTGCAGCAGGACGATATATGCTGGATTATTCCATCTCCACATCCCTGTTGCTGGCATGTATTTTTGCATCGCACACACTGGTGTCGTATTCACTGGTATCCCGATATGGTGTGCAACACAATCCTGCCGTGACAATATCAGTGGCGGCTACGATGATTGCCCTGCTTGGCTCGCTACTCATACTTGCTGTAATTGCCGGAAGATACAGAAGTGGCGATGATGGCTGGTTCCTTGTTCTCTTTGTAGTAAAGTGCGCGATATATTTCATAGGAATCATTATCGTATTCCCAAGAATCATCAGATGGTTCTTCCGTAACTACCGCGACCGTCTGCTCCAGTTCACATTTGTCATTACAATGGTGTTCTTTGCTGCGATAATGGCTGAAGTATGCGGAATCGAAGGACTTGTGGGAGCATTCATTGCAGGACTGATATTCAATCGGTTCATTCCTCGAACTATCCCACTGATGAACAGAATCGAGTTTGTGGGCAATGCGCTGTTCATTCCTTATTTCCTTGTAGGAGTGGGAATGATGGTAGACCTCGCTCCCCTGTTCACGGAAAAAGGGGCAATGATGGTTGTAGCCGTGATAGCAGTGGTCAGTACGGTATCCAAACTGATTGCGTCAGAACTCGCAAGAAGGACATTCCACTTCACAAAACCACAGGGTCTGCTCATGTTCGGACTGACCGAAGCCCATGCAGCAGGAGCCATAGCCATGGTGATGGTTGGTACAAACCTTGAGGTCAGTCCAGGGGTATACCTTATGAACAACGACATACTCGACGGTGTGGTAGTGATGATACTCATTTCCTGTGTCATCAGTTCTATCGTCACGGATGCAGGAGCCAAACAGATAAAACTGGCAGAGAATTTAGGTCTTGAAGATGGTCGGGTTCCGAAGCAGGGCGATGACGAGAAGATACTCATCCCCATCAAGGACAATAATACCCTGGAGGATTTGATCCATACAGCCATCATGATACGAAACAGCAAACTGAACCGGGGGCTCATCTGCCTGAATGTGGTGAACGACAATGATACGGACGATGAATACGTTGCCCATAGGCAGAGCAGGGAATTGCTGTCGAAGGCAAGCGATATCTGTGCCGCCGCCGATGTGAGGGTTCAGGTTCAGAGCCGTCTGGCAGTAAATCTTGTGAACGGAGTCGTCCACAGCCTCCGCGAGAATGATGCGTCAGAGATAATTGTCGGTATGCACCATCAAAAAAATGGAGACAATTCCCTTCTTGGCAGTTTTGCCCAGGGATTGCTGCAGGGAATGTCGAGGCAACTGATGATTGTGAGATACAACATGCCCGTAACCATGTTTCGCAAGGTGACAGTCGTCGTGCCGGAAAGAGCAGAGTATGAGGTAGGATTCTACAGATGGGTGGAACGTCTTGCCCGTTTTGCGGACGAGATAGGCTGCAGGGTGGAATATAATGCACCGGAGAACACAGGAAAACTCATAAAGGAATACAACAGGGCGCACCATCCAAATCTACGCGATGACTATAACTCAATGTACAGCATCAATACCCTGGACTCTATGAAGGAGTCGGTTCGTCCCGACCATCTTCTGGTTGTCATTGCTGCACGCCCGGGGTGCATCAGCTACACAAAGACAAATTCGAAACTGCCCCGAATGCTCAGCGATAACTTCAGTCATTGCAGTCTGATGATGATCTATCCTGACACGAATGACGACAACACATACACATCTACATTCTCAGAACCTATTAAGTGACAGAGATGAATGAGTCCCATAATTTGCAATTAAAGAACAAATGATACAGATAAGTAATATAACAAAGAGTTTTGGAGACCTTCAGGTACTGAAAGGCATCGACCTCCACATAGAGAAAGGTGAGATTGTCAGTATCGTGGGTCCGAGTGGAGCGGGAAAGACCACCTTGCTCCAAATTATCGGAACCCTGGACAACCCTGACGAAGGTTCAATAGTGATTGATGGGGTAAATATCTGTAGGCTCAACCAGACAGAACTCGCCCATTTCCGCAACCGGCATATCGGATTTGTATTTCAGTTCCATCAGCTGCTTCCCGAATTCACCGCACTTGAGAATGTCATGATTCCAGGCCTTATTGCCGGACGTCCGAAGAAGGAAGTCAGGCAGCAGGCATTGTCCCTCCTTGAAATGCTCGGACTAAGGGACCGTGCCAACCACAAGCCGGGCGAGTTGTCGGGAGGCGAGAAACAGAGAGCCGCTGTTGCTCGGGCACTAATCAACAATCCATCCGTGATTCTTGCCGACGAACCGTCGGGCAGTCTCGACACAAAGAACAAGACGGAGCTCCATCAGATATTCTTTGATCTTCGTGACAAACTCAACCAGACATTCGTCATTGTCACTCACGATGAAGGCCTGGCTTCCATTACGGACAGGACTATCCATCTCAGCGACGGAATGATAATTGACAGTTAACGACGAAAACGCATAATCAATATGATGCAATTAGGTAAGCGAAATGACATGACAGTACTCCGTGAGGTAGACTTCGGAGTCTATCTTGACGGTGGAGACTTAGGCGATGTACTGTTGCCGCGCAGGTATGTTCCGGAAGACTGCAGAGTCGGCAGCACGGTCAACGTCTTCCTCTATCTCGATCAGGAGGAGCGACTGATAGCAACGACAGAACATCCTCTGATTGAAGTCGGCAGGATTGCGTATCTCGAGGTGAAATGGGTAAATCAGTATGGTGCTTTCCTCGACTGGGGACTGATGAAAGACCTTTTCTGTCCGTTCCGTGAACAGAAGATGAGAATGGTGCAGGGACGCAGCTACATAGTTTATTGCTACATCGACAGCCTGACCCACAGGATAGTGGCTACCGCGAAGATTGAGAAGTTCCTCTCCAAGGAACGTCCGCCATATCATCATGGCGATATAGTGAATATTCTCATTCAGCAAAAGACCGAATTAGGTTTCAAGGCAATCGTTGAGGGACAATATAGCGGACAGATATACCAGAACGAGCTCTTCAAGGATATGCATACCGGTGACCAGATGCAGGCTTTCGTCAAGAATGTACGTGAGGACGGAAAGATAGACCTGATTCTTCAGGAACACGGTAAAAAACATGTCATGGACTTTGAGGACCAGCTCCTGCAATATATCAGGAAACATGATGGATATTGTCCGTTCCACGACAAAAGCCTTGCAGACGACATCTACGCTGAATTTCAGGTTAGCAAAAAGACTTTCAAGAAAGCTGTTGGCGGACTCTATAAGAAGAATCTTATAACAATAGAAGATGATTGCCTCAGATTAGCATAAAGTTTTAACACAAATTAACACAAATGGCATTAAACCATACAGAAATCGCAATGTCAAAAAAATGTAGTAAATAGGTGTTTATCATTTTTCGGGACAACGGCGCGTGATGTGTAGTTGTCCTAATTTTTACTACATGAGAGATTAATAGCGTGTGGATGATATAAAGTGATAGATATTAACTTAACTAATAATTAATACATTATGAAAGTGTTTGGTAAAATTGGATTCTCTTGTCGTTGCTTGTGTCTTACATCCACGATGGTCATTTCATCATTATTTGCAATCAATGCAGATGCACAGTCAAAGGTCTATTTCATTAAAGACATTTCTTCTGAAAGTTTAATGAAAATCTACAAGGCTCTTGGTAAGAAGGCAAAAGGAAAGAACGTTGCAGTCAAGATTTCAACAGGTGAACCTGGCGGTCACAACTTCCTTGACTATAAACTTATCGGGCCGTTGGTAAAGGAAGTCAAAGGTACAATCGTAGAGTGCAACACTGCGTATGGAGGCCGTCGTTCAAGCACGGAGGAACACATGAAGGCTGCAGAAGAACATGGATTCACAAAGATTGCAAAAGTTGACATCATGGACGCAGACGGTGATACGGCACTTGTAGTCAATGGGGGAAAGCACCTTCAGGGCAAGAACTATGTGGGAAGCCATTATCTCAACTATGATTTCACCGTTGTCCTTTCTCACTTCAAAGGACACACTATGGCTGGTTTCGGTGGGGCTATCAAGAACATATCAATTGGCATTGGTTCACGTAATGGCAAGATGTGGATTCACTCTGCAGGAACATCGAAGAGAGGTTTCGGACGACCACAGCAGAACGACTTCCTTGAGTCAATGGCCGAGGCAGCAAAGAGTGTTGTTGACTACAACGAAGGCAGAATGCTCTATATTTCCGTAGCAAACAATCTTTCCGTAGACTGCGACTGTGACTCCCATCCTCATGCACCAGAACTGGCCGACATAGGCATCCTTGCATCACTTGACCCTGTTGCACTTGACCAGGCTTGTGTGGATATGGTCTATAATTCTCCAGATGACGGTAAGGTACACCTTATCGAGAGAATGGAAAGCAGAAATGGAATCCATACCCTCGAGGCTGCTGAGGAACTTGGTGTCGGTAGCAGGAAGTACGAACTGGTCACCATTGAATAGCCGGCCATTAGCACCAATTGCGAGTTACTTCGCATTTCGTAATTTCATACAATAATATTTTAAAATTCTCGTTATTCCATATAGATACGGGAATAAGATGACAGGGAATAAACCTTCATTGAAAGAATGTGGGACGCTCCAGAAGCATTCCATTGTGTACATTGCACTTTGTACGGTGTGCATTTTCTTGTTGTCCGTATTCTCGTGCTCTACGGAGAAGAATACCGCTCTCACTCGTCGGGTTCATGCCATCAAGGCCAATTACAACACTTATTACAATGGTAAGGTAGCCTTCCTTGAGGGTAATGAAGCCCAACTGAAAGCGAACAAGGACAACCATCTGGAAGTACTGCCGCTTCTCACCATCGGAAACAAGACAACACTCTCTGCAGGAAAGTCGAACTATGCCCGTGCTATAGAGAAGAGTAAGAAAGCCATCAAGCAACATTCCATTACCAAACGTCCTCAGTGGAACAGCAACAAGCCAAAGACACAGAAGGACAAAATATGGCTCAGTCAGAGGGAATACAACCCATTTCTCTATAAAGCCTGGTTTATGATGGGCGAGTCACAGTTGCGCCAGGGTGAATATCTTGAGGCAGCATCTACATTCGCATACATGCAGCGACTCTATTTTTCAAAACCCAACATAGTAGCAAAGGCAAGAGTACTCGAGGCATTGTGCTATGCAGAGCAGGACTGGCACTTCCAGGCCGAAGACCTCATTGCCCGTGCAGAAAGAGACAGTTTTCCTACAAAACTGAATCACATGAAGGCTCAGGTCCTGGCTGACTGCAATATCCGTCAGAAGAAATACTCAGAAGCCATTCCGTATGTTCAGCAAGTCATCAAGAAGCAAAAGGGCAATTACGAGAAGGCCCGGCTCTATTATCTGCTCGGACAACTCTATCAGCAGACAGGACAGGATGAACTTGCATACAAGTCATTTGGAAAGGTCATTCCAAAAAATCCTCCTTATGAACTTGCATTCAATGCCCGCATTCAGCAAACCGAGGTACTCTCAAAAGGCAACGCCAAGAAGATGGTCAGTAAACTACGTAGGATGGCAAAGAGTTCGAAAAACCGCGATTATCTCGACCGAGTGTACTATGCCATTGGAAATATTTTCCTTGCTCAGGGAGATTCTACAAAAGCCATTGACTATTACAAGACCGGCATTAGAAAGAGTACAAAAAATGGTCCCGAAAAGGGAGTCGTATGGCTCAGACTGGGTCAGCTCTATTGGGACAAGGAGAAATTCGCCGAGGCAAAAGACTGTTACTCCGGAGCACTTGGACTATTCGACAAGGAACACGAAAACTACAAGGAGATAGACGAGCGTTCCAGAATTCTCGATGAGCTTTACCCTCATGCATGGGCAGTCGAACTGCAGGACAGCCTGCAGGAATTGGCACGTATGGATTCCACGGAACGGATGGCAGTCATCAAGCGCATCATAGAAGATGTGAAGAGACAGGAGAAGGAAGAGGCAGCGGCAGCGGCAGCAGCACAGACGGCAGCAAACCGTCAGCAGAACATGGCACAGCAGAATGCAGCCATAAACAATCGCATGAACAATCAAGCCACTGCAATATGGTATTTCTATAATCCTACGGCTGTATCAACCGGAAAGACCGAGTTCCAAAAAAAGTGGGGCGTACGCGAACTGGCTGATGATTGGAGGCGTAAGAACGTCACAGTCCTCGCAAATGACGAAGAAGCCGACACCCTTGTTGCTGACAGCATATCCCCGGCCTTGGTTGACAGCCTCGGAAACCCTATTGCCATCGACTCCCTCGCCATCGACTCCATTGGTGTCGATACGGCAAAAGTCGATACGGCACTCACTGAGGCGGAACGCAAGCGCCTTGAGAAACTTGAGGAATACCGTCAGGATCCTCACCGTCCGGAATACTACCTCAAGGACATACCACTCACAGACGAACAGATGGAAGCATCAAATACTGCATTGGTAAGTGGATTGTTCAATTCTGCCATCATCTACAAGGACCGTATGGAGAACTTCCCACTGGCTGAAAGGACATTCAAGAGAGTTCTCACTGAGTTCCCCGACTATCAGCACGACGGAGAACTGTACTACAACCTCTTCCAACTTTATTCACGCATAGGAGAGACGGATTCTGCAGCCGTATATAAGTCGAGGATGCAGGAGGAATATCCTGAGAATCCTCATACCATTCTTATCTCCGACCCATATTTCGAGTATAAGGGACGGTTTGGCAGACAGATTGAAGACTCCGTTTATCAGCAGACCTATGAATACTACCTTGCCGACCAGTATGATTCCGTAGTGGTCAATGCAGACTATATTGCCCAGGAATACCCTGACGGAGAGAACCGCCCACGATTCATGTTCCTGAACGTTATGAGCAAACTCAACCTCGGTGAGCGCGGCCAGTTCCTTACCGGAATGAAGGAGATAGTGGAGAAATACCCAAAAAGCACCGTCAGCGAACTTGCCGGACTGTATGTGAAAGGCCTTCAGGAAGGTCGTCTGCTGGCAAGTGGCAAGATGGACCATGGCTCACTATGGGATCGCAGAAATGGTATGCTTGCCGCTGATGCCGACAGCGTAGCTCTCGACACTACCTTCACAAAGGAAAAGACCATTCCGTTTGTGTTTGTCGTGGCCTATGAACGCGACAGCATCAACGAGAATGCACTCCTCTTTGAGGTTGCCAACTACAATTTCACCAACTTCGCAGTCCGCAATTTCGACATGAACTTCGTGAAGGGTGACGGAATCGACATGTTCCAGGTCACAGGTTTCACGAATTACGACGAGGCATACATCTATCTCAACAAACTGATGAACGATGATCGCATGCCGGGAGTACTTGAGGGACTCCGCCTCTTCATCATTTCAGAGGACAACCTCAAGAAACTCATGCACGGGCTCAGTTTCTCAGACTATTTCGATTTCTACGAACAGAACTTCGACCGTATCGGACAGTTGCAGATTGACGAGGAACTCCTCGACGAACCTACAGACATACCAAACATCGAAGACATACCAGACGTGGAACTCCAGCCTGAAGAAGAATATGACCCGACCATTGACGATGAGAATTACATATTCTAAGACACAATACCGTTCACAAAGTGAAACCGTTTTTGTGAACAGACAAATACACTGACTGCTGACAAATTAAAAATTTGGTCAATTCAAACGGATTTGCTAACTTTGCATTTTAGAATATAACGGCCATTGGTTATTCTTCCGGTGCTTCGACCATCAGGCGAGACAAGCTCGGAGTTGCCCTTAGCCATTGGCCCGCAAATAAGTAAATAAAAAGCCAACGGCTAATGGCCAACGGCTAACAGCCAAATAATAACGGCCAACAAAAAATAGTAAATCGTAAATAAATAGTAAATAAATAGTAAATCGTAAATTCGTAAATCGTAAATAATAAACTATCTCTTTTACAAGAATTACGGCTGCAGAAGCTGCAGCAATGATCAACAACGGAGACAACATCGGTCTCAGTGGTTTTACTCCAGCAGGTACGGCAAAGGCTGTCACTGCTGAATTGGCAAAAAAGGCTCATGCAGAACATGAAGCCGGTCGTGAATTCAAGGTTGGTATCCTTACCGGTGCAAGTACCGGCCAGTCAACTGACGGTGTTCTCTCAAACGAGCACGCCATCAAGTATCGTGCCCCTTACACCACCAACCCGGACTTCCGCAAGCATGTTAATGCAGGTGAGATTGCCTACAACGACATTCACCTCGGTATGATGGCTCAGGATCTTCGTTACGGTTTCCTCGGTGATGTAGACTATGCAATCATCGAAGTCTGCGCAATCGAAGATGACGGCAAG
>JAZQPD010000104.1:0-39962 GCA_045628285.1 Bacteroidaceae bacterium | reverse complement strand
AAGTGGGTGTTTGCCTCAGTTATACTGGATATTCTCATCAGCTATAGAGGAGATTGTATTCAGCTATAGAGGGAGTTCCTTTTAGCTATAGAAGGGGCTGTACTCAGTTGTACAGGGGGTACTACTCAGTATGAGGATGACGTGATGAGCTTTCAATGGCACAAAATAATGCGTATAAAATGAATTTGGTTCTGGGTTCTTCCGGTGCTTCGACCATCAGGCGAGACAAGCTCGGAACGATTTGCACGATATTTCTCGTAGAGGGAACTGGGTACGGTTCCTTATTCGCTTAGTCCATCATCAGCCTGCCCGTAATAATGGATTTTCGAAAGTTATAAACACCCTGTGGCGAAACGGAGCATGCCCACCCACTCGGGAAAGTGGAAGTTGCTGTCATCAAGATGCTCGCGAAACGCGGAGCCACATTTCTTGAATTATTGAATTTTTTATCATTCAATCTCTTTCGGTTTTTGCCTCCAATTCTCATCTTGCCATCAGCAGCAAGTATTTTCAACTGGTGACAATTTGTCACCGTTTCATTTCCTTCTTCTTTAAGGTTGCTCCTTTATTACAGGAATTCTGCGGTGATGGATTGCTGGGAGTGCGGCATCTGCTGAGGGGTGCCTTGGAAGAGAATGTGGCCTCCTTCGTCGCCTGCTCCCGGACCGAGTTCGATGAGCCAGTCTGCAGAACGGATTACATCCATGTTGTGCTCTATCACGAACACGCTGTTGCCTTTCCTGACAATATCGTGGAAAAGGTGGATGAGGTGGTCGACGTCCTTCATGTGGAGTCCGTCGGTGGGCTCGTCGATGATGTAGATGAGGTTGGTGCCGTCCTTTGGTGCTGTGGCCAGATTGTATGCGAGTTTGATTCTCTGCAGTTCTCCTCCGGAGAGTGTGGAGAGCGACTGATTGAGGTGCAGATAGTCGAGGCCTACGGACTTGAGGATGGAGAGCGATTCCATCGTGGTTTCAGGGCATTTGAAGGATGAACATTCAAGGAATGTCGTGACTTCCCCGATGCTCATGTCCATTACTTGGGCTATGTTCTTTCCGTTGACGAGATAGCGGAGTGCTTCGGGTGAATAGCGCAGTCCGTGGCAGGCTTCGCAAGTGGTCTCGATGTTGTCCATGAATGCCATTTCGGACACTATCACGCCTTTTCCTCCACATTCAGGACATGCGCCCTTTCCGTTGAAGGAGAAGTAGTCTTCCTTGACTTTGTTGGTCTTTGCGAACATCTTGCGTATGGTTCCGGCTATTTCCATATAGGTTGCGGGGGTGGAACGGAGTGATGATCCGATGTTTCGCTGGGAGATGTAGACTGGTTCACGGTGGTTTGCCTGTTCGTACTCCTTGCGAAATACGTCCATCAGCGATGATTTTCCTGAACCTGCCACTCCACAAACCACTACGAATCGGTTCAGTGGGAGGTCGAGCGAGATGTTCTTCAGGTTGTGGAAAGTGGTGCTGGTGATTGAGAATGTGGGTGTTGGTGGTGCAAAAACTGGTGTTTTTGCCAAATGAACCGGCATTTTCCGGGTGGTCTTTGCCAGTAGCAGGCCTGTGTCGGTACTGCTTTTGAGAATGTCGGCGTAGGTGCCTTCAAACAGGATTTGTCCGCCTGCACTGCCTGCTCCGGGTCCCATGTCGACAATGTGGTCGGCAATGCGTATCATTTCGGGATGGTGTTCCACGAGAATGACGGTGTTGCCGTGGTCGCGGAGTTTGCGGACTGAGTTCTTCATGCGCGAAATGTCGTGGTTGTGGAGTCCTACGCTTGGTTCGTCGAGAATGTAGAGTACGTCGCTGAGTGAGGAGTTGATGTACTTTGCTATCTTGCATCGCTGGGCTTCGCCTCCGGAGAGTGTTCCTACGGGGCGGTCGAGCGAAAGATAGCCGAGTCCTATCTCTTCCAATGCGTTGAGTCGCTGTGAGATGGCTGTCTTCATATCTGCTGCCAGAGGGTCAACGATTCCGGCTATCCAGCGATTGAGATGCTTGATGGACAGACTGCATGCCTGGGCAATGTTCAGTTCGTGAGTCGTACCGTCGACTATGGATTTGACCTTGCATTCCAATACCCGTTTGTTGAGACGGGTGCCGCCACAATCGGGACAAGTTCCCATGGTGAGCATGGGATTGAGTACAGCGCTGTGGAGCAGTCCTTCCTCGCTGTTGATGATGCTGCGGTACATTCGTGGAATGAGTCCTTCGTACTTGGCTGTGCGTGGCCAGTTTGACGGTGGGTTTTTCAGACGAATCTGAGGTGAATGGAGAAAGAGGTCGAGTTCTTCGGGAGAGTAGTCCCTTATCTTCTTGTCGAGGTCGAACAGTCCGCTGTGGGCATATCTTATCCATCGCCAGCCTCCTTTGTGGAAGGCTATGTAGTGGATGGTGCCTTCGTCGTTGAGGCTCTTGTTGAAATCGACCAGTTTGTGAATGTCGAGTTCGCGGATTTCGCCCAGTCCGGAGCATCGCGGACAACTGCCTTGTGGGTGGTTGAAGGAGAATGAGTCGGAATAGCCTACGAATGGTTTTCCTATTCTTGAAAACAGCAGGCGCACAAGGGAATAGATGTCGGTGTAGGTTCCAATGGTTGACCGGCTGTTCTGTGCTGGTTTCTTCTGGTCGATGACGATGGCTACGGGGAGGTTCTCAATGGAATCTACGTGTGGACGACCGTATTTGGGCAGGTATTGCTGCACGAATGTGGGGAAGGTGTCGTTGAGGTCACGACGGGACTTGGCAGCGATGGTGTCGAGCACCAAAGATGATTTACCGGAGCCTGAGACTCCGGTAAACACGGTGATTTTGTATTTTGGCAACGAGAGCGACAGGTTTTTCAGATTGTTCTCTCGAGCACCTTTGATTTCAATGTTCATTTGGTTTGTCTCGAATATACGAATGTGTTTGAATTTTGGTCTCTCGCAGAGAAAATCTTGACCACTTCGTGGTTTCATCCTGCTGCCTATGTAGTGCCTTAAGCAAGCTTATGCCCTACATCTGCATCAGTATTCCAGCATCTTACAGATGCATCAAGATTTTAGCAGAGTGAGCAAAGATTCGCAAAGATGATAGAACCTGATGCAAGGAATAGATTAGATTTCTCTGATTGCAAGTCAAAGTGTGCTCTCTAATTGCTTTACGGCTTTTAATTCTATGATTACCTTGTCTTCAATTATCATATCGGCACGATATGCATCGGGAACGTTAAGTCCTTTATAGTTTATTGGTATAGGCACTTGTCTGTCAACCTTCAGTCCTGCCTCTTTAAGATCAAATGCAAGGCATTGCTCGTAAGTGCTTTCTAAGAGTCCATGTCCTAATACATTTTGCAGTTTAATGCTTGTGTCTAATACAATCTTTGATATCTCGTTTTCTGTCATAGTCAACTTTGCGATTCTCTGCAATCTCTGCGAGAAATTCCAAACACATCATTTGTTCTTTGCGGCGTAGACTTCGTCGAGGGTCATTGGCTTCTTCTTGTTGCCGAGGAGACGTGCGCCGTCTGGAGTGATGAGGTAGTTGAGTTCGTTGCGTAGACCGGTGAAGTCCTTCCATTTCTCCACTTCATCGTAGTTGATGAACTGTGTGAATTGTTTTTCTGCCTTCCACTTGTCGATGAGTTCAGGTATGAAATAGATGCCTGGTTCTACGGTGAAAACATATCCCGGTTCCAACGGACGGGCGAGTCGCAATGACTTGAAACCGAATTGCTTGCTCTTTTCCATGAAGTCGCCGTAGCCTACATATTGTTCGCCGAGATTCTCCATGTCGTGGACATCAAGCCCCATCATGTGACCGAGTCCGCAAGGGAAGAACAGGGCGTATGCTCCAGCCTCAGCAGCCTCAGCAGGGTCGCCCTTCATCATTCCGAGCGATTTCATGCCTTCAGCAATCTTTGTGGCTGCTGCCATGTGGGCATTGCGGAATGGAACGCCAGGAGCCAGTGCATCTACTGCTGCATTGAAGGAGGAGAGGTGGAGTTCGTAGATGGTCTTCTGACGCTCTGTGAACTTGTCGCTTACCGGCATACTTGACGAGAGGTCGCCGGCATAGTGGAGGTCGGTCTCACATCCTGCATCGAGCAGGAAGATGTCGCCTTCCTGAAGGGTGTTGGCATAGTGGTGGTTGTGGAGCGTCTGTCCGTGAACGGTTGCAATGGTAGGGAATGACTTGAAATAGCCTTCTCTGAAACATACATCTTCCACTGCTGCAGCAACGAATGATTCCTTCACGCCAGGACGGGCATTGCGGTAGGCTGCAAGGTGCATTTCGACGCTTACGTCGATGGCCTTTTCAATCTCGACTATCTCTTCGGGAGTCTTGTGGTTGCGCATGTCGACGATGGCTGTGATGAACGGAACGGAAGCACGGACAGGCTGTTCTGCAGGGGTGATGCAGAGGAGTTCCTGAAGCCATATCTGATGGTCGCCACGATAAGGCGGGAGGAAGTGAACGGTCTGATTCTTTGCCTGTGCCTGCTGAATGTAGGTCTTCAGTTCATTCAGGGGACGGGTGTCGGAAATGCCGACCAACTCGCTCTTTTCCTTGATGGTAGGCTGATAGCCCATCCACACGATGTCGTCGATGGTGAGTTCGTTGCCAAAGATGATTTCCTTGTCGTTGTCGATGTCGATTACTGCAGCGAGACCAGCGTAGTCGCCTCCGAAATAATAGAGGAATGTGCTGTCCTGACGGAATCTGTAACCATTGTCGGCATAGTTCATGCCTACTTCGTTGTTGCCTAAGAACAGGAGCAATCCGCTACCTACTCTCTTTTTCAGTTCAGCCCGACGCTGAACGTATGTCTGTTTGGGAAATAAGTTGGCCATTTATATTTACTATTTACGAATTTACTATTTACTATTTATTTGGCCATTAGCCGTTAGCCATTAGTCGTTGGCTTTTTATTTACTCATTTGCGGGCCAATGGCTAAGGGCAACTCCGAGCTTGTCTCGCCTGATGGTCGAAGCACCGGAAGAATAGCCAATGGCCTCTTAATAGGCTCATTTAACGTGATACAGGTCTTCTTTCTTGTGTTTGCTGATTTGTTCGTTGGTCTCAGGGAAGTACTTGGAGATGAGGTCGTAGAGCGGACGGTCGTATTCCTTCAGTTCCTCGCGGGTGTTGACCTGATTGTGTTTTGTGTCGGAATACGGCATCTCGGCATTCACGTTGAACCAGTCCTGCACACCTTCTGCCCAGTATTCCTCGAGGTTGTTGGCTGCGTAGGTATTCTCCCACTTGCCTTGTGCGCGGGCCTGCCTGAGAAGGTCGCGGAGCTGACGGTTGATGCTGCGGTCAACCTGTACGATTCCAATGAGGTGGATGCTGTGGGAGAATTCATGGATGAGGATGTCCTCTGCGTGATATTTGTCAATCTGATAGGCGAGTATGTTCTCTTCTGCACACGAGGTGATTGGTTCCTCAATGGTTCCGCCAAGGCCCCTTGCACGGAGGTTCCAGTTGAGGGTGGTGTCGTTCTTGAGGTTGTTGTGCTCAGGGATATCGGTGGTACCTTCATAGCGGGCCATCACAGCCACCCGGGTATCTACACGTGTCATGGCATTGAGCACTTCCTCAGGAAGCATGCTGGTCATGCAATAGATTGTCTTGTGAGCCTGTACGAGACAACTGTCGGGCACTCTCCAACTCGACATGATATGGATGCCGTTGCAGTTCACGTACTTGGAATAGAAGTCACTCAGACGGAGTTTTACTTTCAGAGCCTCTGGAATCCTGGTAATCTCGCACTTGGGCACATTGATATTGAGAGGTTTCTCTTCGTTGAGTTTTCTGAAAGCCTCAGGGTCATCGTGAGTGTAGAGATTGACTTTCTTGTGCTTGCTTATCTGCTCGTCAGTATCAGGGAAATACTGTGCAATGAACTTGTAGAGCCGTGGGTCGTACTCCTTCAGGTCTTCGCGTGTGTTCACCCAGTTGTGCTTTCCGTTTGGCAGCGGAGCCTCGGCATTCACATTGAACCAGTCCTGCACTCCTTCTGCCCAGTATTCTATGAAGTTTTCAAGGGCATAGGTGTTCTTGTATTTGCCTTCTGCAATGGCCTGATCCATCAACTTCTGGATTTTCCTGTCGATATTCTTGTCAATCCGCTTCAATCCGACGAGGTGGATGGTGTGTGCAAATTCGTGGATGAGGATGTCCTCGGCGTGATATGGGTCAATCTGATAGGCAAGGATATTTTCCTCCGCACAGGTAGTGAGCGGATTCTCAAGAGTTCCCTCCAGTCCTCTTGCACGAAGGTCCCAGTTGAGGGTGGTGTCGTTGATGAGGTGATGATGTTCGGGAACATCGGTAGTACCTTCATAGCGAGCCATCACACCGACCTTCACACCGTAGTCGACCATGGATTTCAGCACCTTCTTCGGGAGCATGCTGGTCATGGAATAAAGAGTCTTGTAGGCCTGAACGAGACAACTGTCGGGCACTCTCCAACTGGAAATGATGTGAATGCCGTTGCAGTTTACATACTTCTGCCAGAATGGTGCCAGATTGAGTTCCCTTGGAACAGGCTTCACTGCAAATCCGTCAGGAACGGGTTGCTGAGCAAAGCTCAGAGTGAAGAGTGAAGAGTGAAAAGTGAAAAGTAAGGCAATTAGCCATTTAAATTTACCATTTACCATTTTATTTCTTTAGTTATTAATTGGCCGTTAGCCGTTAGCCATTGGCCGTTATTAACTATTTCATATATGAATACCTGTAATCAGTAGGAGGAACCATAGTCTCCTTGATGACGCGAGGGAGGACCCAGCGGATGAGGTTGAACTCACCACCAGCCTTGTCGTTGGTTCCTGAAGCACGGCTGCCTCCGAATGGCTGCATGCCTACTACTGCACCTGTAGGACGGTCGTTGATGTAGAAATTGCCAGCAGTGTAGCAGAGTGCATCTGCAATCTTCCCGACTTCGAGTCTGTCCTGACCAAATACAGAACCGGTAAGACCGTAAGGAGAAGTGGTGTCGCACAGTTTTACAGTCTCTTCCACCTTGCCGTCATCATAAGGATAGACAGTGAGAACGGGACCGAAGATTTCCTCTTCCATGCTCTTGAAGTGAGGGTCAGTTGTCTCGATTACAGTTGGTTCAACGAAGTAGCCGACACTCTTGTCGTACTTGCCACCCATCACAATCTTGGCATCCTTTGAAGCCTTTGCATATTCGATGTAGGAGGCAATGTTGTCGAATGAAGTCTCGTCGATGACTGCATTGATGAAATTCATAGGATCCTTCACGTCGCCCATCTTCACTTCAGCAGCAAATGCCTTCATCCTGTCGAGAACTGGTCCCCAGAGGCTCTTCGGAATGTACATGCGACTTGCTGCAGAGCATTTTTGTCCCTGATATTCGTAAGCACCGGTGAATGCAGCGTGAGCCACGGCAGCCACATCGGCAGAAGGATGAACGAAGATGTAGTCCTTGCCGCCAGTCTCGCCTACGAGACGAGGATAACTTACGTAGTTGGCGATATTCTCGCCTACTGACTTCCACAGAGTCTGGAACGTAGCAGTAGAACCAGTGAAGTGAATACCAGCCAAATCCTTGCTTGCACAGCAGATTCTGCCAATCATCGAACCCTTGCCAGGGAGGAAGTTGACTACACCGTCAGGAACTCCTGCCTCCTTGAACATCTGCATGAGATAGTAGTTGGAGAGGATTGCGGTTGATGATGGTTTCCATACAGTCGTGTTGCCGAGGAGAACTGGAGTCATGTTGAGGTTGCAGGCAATCGAAGTGAAATTGAACGGAGTGACTGCCAGCACAAATCCCTCCAGCGGACGATATTCAGTGCTGTCGAGCACACCGTTGCCGTCCTTTGGCTGAATGGCATACATCTTGGAAGCATAGTGTACATTATAGCGGAAGAAGTCGATAGTCTCGCAAGCGGAGTCAATTTCAGCCTGGAAGATATTCTTGCTCTGACCGAGCATAGTTGCTGCGTTCATGATAGGACGATACTTTGTAGCGAGCAATTCAGCGCACTTCATCACGATGGCAGCCCTTGTGGTCCAAGGAGTCTTAGCCCACTTTTCGTGAGCCTCCATTGCAGCGTCGATAGCCATCTGCACCTCTTTCTCTCCACACTTGTGGTAACGGGCAAGTACGTGCTTATGGTCGTGAGGACATACTACCTCTGCGATATCTCCAGTGCGGATTTCCTTACCGCCTATGATAAGTGGAATGTCAACTATCTCATTGCTCTGACGCTCTAATTCCTTTTCGAGAGCGATGCGTTCAGGACTACCTTTCAGATAACTTTTCACCGGTTCGTTAGCAGGAACAGGAAACTGCACGATTGCATTGTTCATAATATAAATTTTATGTTGTTTTAGTTAATATTTTATTCAAGACGATTTTGACTGCGAATATACAAAAAAATCCTAAAACAACAAGCAAATGACGGAGAAAACAAAAATAAATTCGTAACTTTGCACGAAATTCTTCAAAAGTACAACTATATGGCATATTTATTTACTTCGGAATCGGTTAGTGAAGGGCATCCTGACAAAGTGGCAGACCAGATATCAGATGCCATACTGGACCAATTCCTTGCTTTTGACGAGGAATCCAAGGTGGCTGTGGAAACTCTTGTGACAACGGGACTGGTTGTCGTGTCGGGCGAGGTGAAATCAAAGGCCTATGTAGACTTGCAGAAGGTGGCAAGGGACACCATAAGGCAAATCGGTTATACGAAGTCGGAATATCAGTTTGATTCTGAGAGTTGTGGACTGCTTTCTGCCATCCACGAACAGAGTCCGGACATCAACAGAGGTGTGGAGAAGAAGGACAAGATGGACCAGGGCGCAGGCGACCAGGGCATAATGTTTGGCTACGCTACGAACGAGACGGAGAACTACATGCCTCTCTCTCTTGCCCTAAGCCATCATATCCTGAAGGTGCTGGCTGACATCCGTCATGAGGGCAAGAACATGACTTATCTTCGTCCTGATGCCAAATGTCAGGTAACAATAGAATACGAGGATGGCGGCAAGCCCACCAGGATTGACACTATCGTAATATCCACTCAGCATGATGACTTCGTGAAACCTGGCAGTGGCAAGACCCAGACCCAGGCTGATGCTGAGATGCTCTCGAGAATCAAGGAGGACGTGGTGGAAATACTCATTCCAAGAGCAATAGGCGGCATTCACGACGAGAAGGTAAGGAAACTGTTCTACAACAACATAAAATTCCTTGTGAACCCTACCGGCAAGTTTGTCATTGGAGGCCCTCACGGCGATACTGGTCTGACGGGCAGAAAGATTATTGTTGACACATACGGAGGCAGGGCATCTCATGGCGGCGGTGCATTCTCGGGAAAGGATCCGAGCAAGGTTGACCGTTCCGCCTGCTATGCAGCCCGGCATATTGCGAAGAACATGGTGGCAGCAGGAGTGGCTGACGAAATGCTGATTCAGGTGAGTTATGCAATCGGTGTGGCTCAGCCGGTAAGTATATTTGTCAATACTTTCGGTCATGCAAGGGCTGGACTGACTGACACGGAGATTGCTGCAAAGGTGAGGAAACTCTTCGACCTGCGTCCTGCCGCAATAGAACGTGATTTGAAGTTGCGCAATCCAATCTACCTTGAGACTGCTGCCTATGGTCATATGGGCAGAAAGCCTCAGACGGTGACCAAACATTTCTCCAGTCCTTATGCTTCTGGTGGCGAGAAGGACATGACCGTGGAACTCTTCACATGGGAGAAACTGGATGCTGTCGGCATGATAAAGAAGGAATTCGGATTATGACAGAAGGGCTTCGGGCTTACTCCATTGCAAGTGATGATGGGATTATACTTATCTCCATCATCCTTTTTGCTTTATTTGCTTTTATTATCTATAGGGGCAAGGAGGCTCTAATGCACCACTGGACACTCTTCTTCACCAACAGGAAGGCATCAGGAGGCGAGAGCCTGAGTGACAACGGCATGGAGGTGCAGAATAACATGATGTTGGCGGGGATATGGGCTATCTCGATAGGATTGCTCACTTTCCCACTCTTCTCAAAGACGGTGGATGCCACACCTTACGGTACCATCTTTGCCATTGCCGGAATCATGGTGGCGTATTTGCTTGTCAAGATACTGGTCTATACCATTGTGAACCAGACCTTCTTTGAGGGTGATGCCGGAGTGAAATGGATATCGGCATACTGTTTCCTGGTTTCATTGTCGAGCCTCATGCTTTTCCCTCTGGCACTCGTAAAAATATTCATGCAACCAAGTGAGGTTTTCTTACACATAGGTCTACTGATTGTACTGATTTTATACAAGGTTCTGCTATTTTGTAAGTTATGTATTAATTTTAAGTACAAAAAATATGGTTTTTTGCTAATTTTTTTGTATTTTTGCACCCTCGAATTGTTGCCGATACTTGCGTGTTGGCAAATTGTGGTATAAAACAAGAATAGTAAACGCGTACGTAGTACACTCTAACCACCATTTATATATGACAGCAAAGATACTGGTATCTCAGCCGAAGCCTCAGACTGAAAAATCTCCATATTATGACATTGCTTCCAAATACGGAGTGGAGATTGTGTTCAGGCCATTCATCAAGGTCGAGCCTATGCAGGCAAAGGATTTCAGGAAGCAAAAAGTGTCAATCCTCGACCATACGGCTGTCATCTTCACCTCGCGCCATGCAATTGACCATTTCTTTAATCTCTGTAAGGAAATGAGGGTCAGTGTGCCCGAGACGATGAAATACTTCTGCAAGTCGGAGCAGATTGCACTGTATATCCAGAAGTATGTACAGTACAGAAAACGCAAGGTGTTCTTCCCGCTTACAGGAAGGATAAACGACTTGGTGCCGGTGATGGTGAAGCATAAGGTTGAAAAATATCTTGCACCTCAGTCGTCTGTCCACAATGATGACATGAAGAATATGCTCGATGCTGCCGGACTGACTCACACAGAGGCTGTGATGTACTATACCGTAAGCAATGACTTTGGACCGGATGAACCATTCGACTATAATATGCTGGTGTTCTTCAGTCCTGAGGGAATACACTCGCTGATGAAGAACTTCCCTAAGTTTAAGCAGGGGAATATAGCCATAGCATGTCTTGGCCAGAAGACTATAGAGGCTGCCAAGGAGGCTAATCTGAGGGTCGACATGGTTCCTACCCCGGAATTACGCTCTGTGCCGGCAATGATAGAGGATTTCCTCCTGAAGCATCCGAATGGGTTTAAGGATGAGCCTGCAAGCAAGACCAAGACCAAAAAAACTACAAGCAGGAACATTGTCAAGTAGTCAGCCACACACCATAGGAAAGTCAGAACGTATAAGCAGAAAACTTGTCGTTGATTCTCTCTTCAACGGAGAGAACGAGTCGCTTGTGGCGTATCCGATAAGGGTGGTTTATGCATTGTTGCCGAAGGATGGCGAGGAGGCATCAATACTGATAAGTGTTCCCAAGAAGAAATTTCATCATGCTGTTGATAGGAACAGGATGAAGCGGCAGGTCAGGGAATCATACAGGCTGAACAAGGATATCGTTGTGAAAAAGATGGTTGGCAGGAATGATATGCTGGCAATGGCATTCGTATGTATTGCCAGCCAGCCTTGCACGAGTGAACAGGTGAGGAGAAGTGTAGTGAGGTTATTGCACAAGATAGCAGAGACTCTGAACCAATGATAAGAATTGGCAGTATTGTGTGTAGGATATTGTCGTGGATATTGCTTATCCCAATATACTTCTATCGGAAATGTATCTCTCCGATGACTCCCCCTTCGTGCCGATTCACCCCTACTTGTTCGCAGTATGCAGTAGAGGCGATTCGCAAACATGGTCCTTTCCGCGGTCTTTACCTGGCTGTCCGCAGGATTCTGCGCTGCCATCCGTGGGGAGGTAGCGGATATGATCCTGTGCCATGATCTGAAGGAGTGGTTTCATCACGAATTCCCTCTTGGTCATAAGAGGATGAGGAATGGTCAGTTCTCTTGTGGCTATCCGCAGGTCCTCATAGAGAAGAATGTCGATATCAATCAGGCGATCCTCGTAATGAGCGGTCGTTTTTTTTGTACGTCCGAGTTTGCGTTCTATCATCTGGGTAGCATGGAGCAGGGAGAGTGGACTCAAGTCTGTCTGGATGCAGACGACGGCATTGAGGAACGGATTGCTGCTCTCGAATCCCCAGGGAGCGGTGACAATAAAATCGGATTGGCTCTGTACCGAACCAATCCTGTCGTTTATTTCCCTTATGGCTGCATTGAGGTTCTTCTCGGTGTCGCCCAGATTGCTGCCAAGACCAAGGTATACTACTGCCATCAGATAATCAGCAGTGCATCGCCGAAACTACCGAACTTGTAGCCATTTTCCAGTGCCGAGTCGTAGGCGTTGATGACATAATCGTAGCCTCCGAAGGCACACTGCATCATAAGCATCACGGAAAGTGGCAACTGGAAGTTCGAGACGAATGCGTCGGCAACGGTAAATTCGTATGGAGGGAAGATGAACTTGTTTGTCCAGCCCTCAAACTCCTTGATGAATCCGTTGGGACCGGCGGCAGTCTCTACGGCCCGCATGGTCGTAGCACCAACCACACATATCTTATGACCATTTGCCTTTGCTGTGTTGGCTATGTCGCAGGCTGACTTTGGGACAATCATCTCCTCGCTGTCTGTCTTGTGCTTTGTGAGGTCCTCAACATCAATCTGACGGAAGTTGCCAAGTCCTACATGGAGTGTGACGAAGGCCTGTTCAATACCTTTTATTTCCATTCGCTTGAGCAGTTCGCGGGAGAAATGGAGTCCGCTGACAGGAGCCGTGACGGCACCTTCCTTGCTGGCATAGATTGTCTGGAAATTCTCAATGTCCTCTTTCTCTGCCTTGCGGAGAGCAAGCACTTCTTCGGACAATGGAGCCTCGCCGAGAGCATAGAGGGTCTTCTTGAATTCGTCGTGTTCTCTCCTGCGTTCCTCTTCTGTCTTCTTGGGTGTATTTGGCGTACCCCAGAGGAATCGGAGGGTACGTCCGCGGGAGGTGGTGTTGTCAATTACCTCGGCAACCATTGAGTTGTCTTCACCAAAATACAGTTTGTTGCCTATACGGATTTTGCGTGCCGGGTCTACGAGTACATCCCAAAGATACAGATTCTCGTTGAGTTCACGGAGCAGGAACACTTCTATCCTTGCTCCTGTCTTCTCCTTATTGCCGTAGAGACGGGCAGGGAATACCTGTGTGTCGTTGAGGATAAAGGCATCCTTGTCGTTGAAATAATCGATAATATCCTTGAATTGTCTGTGTTCAATCTCGCCAGTATCCTTGTGGAGAACCATTAGTTTGGCCTCGTCGCGGTGCATTGGTGGATAAAGTCCGATGTTTTCCGGTGCAATCTTAAATTTGAATTGACTTAATTTCATGTCGTATATGCTTAGTTATTATTAATTCCCAAATCTTTGAGCCGTTGGCCGTTATTATTTGGCCGTTAGCCATTAGCCGTTGGCTTTTTATTTACTTATTTGCGGACCAAGAGCCAATGGCCGTTATTCCTCACTACTCATTACTTCCTGGTCATCGAGCCATTCTGCAAAATGCTCTGCATCGAGGCAGTCAGCAAGGCGGAAGTCTCCTATTCGTGTACGGCAGAGTGAGGTGAGGTAGGCTCCCGTCTGGAGTTCTTCTCCCAAGTCTCTTGCAAGGGAACGTATGTAAGTCCCTTTTCCGCATACCACTCTTATCCTTAACTCATCGGGCGAAGTAAACGAAATGAGTTCTATCTCTGATATTGTAATGCTCTTTGCCGAGAGTTTTACCTCATCGCCTTTACGGGCAATCTTGTATGCCCTCTTTCCATCGACCTTCACGGCAGAGAATGCCGGAGGAACTTGCTGGATGTCGCCTACGAATTTCTGCAGTGCATCTTCTATCAGTTCACGGGTAAGATGACCAACCGGATAGGTGGCATCTTCCTCTGTCTCTTTGTCGAACGAAGGAGTTGTGGCACCGAGTTTCAGTGTGGCAACATATTCCTTCGTATGAGTCTGGAGCTCTTCAATCCGTTTTGTGGCCTTGCCCGTACAGACAACCAGCACTCCTGTGGCCAATGGGTCGAGTGTTCCGGCATGACCCACCTTTATCTTCCGGATTCCGAATTTCTTCTTCAGCCACCATCTGGATCTTCCGACTACCTGAAATGAAGTCCATCCGTATGGCTTGTTGAATGGCAGTATGACACCTTCCTTAAAGTTCAACAACATAACTGCCAGATGATGACGCTTATACCTACAACAGCACAATATACGGCGAAGTATATCATCTTTCCACGTTTCACGAGGTTGATCATCCATTTGCAGGCAATGCACCCGACTACGAATGCTGCAATGAAACCTACTATGAGTGATGATGTGGAAATACCGTTCATAGCCTGTTCTATCCCTATTTCTGCCATCTTCTTCACATTGAGGAGTGCCTCTCCGAGGATAGGAGGGATGACCATGAGGAAAGAGAACTGTGCCAATGATTCTTTCTTGTCGCCAAGGAGGAGTCCGGTTCCGATTGTTGAGCCCGAACGTGAGAGTCCCGGCAGTACGGCAAGTGCCTGGGCAATGCCGATGATGAAGGCATCCTTCATTGAGATATGCTCTTTCTCGCGAGGTTTTGCAAAGTACGAGAAAGAGAGCAATAGTGCCGTAACAAGAAGGCATATTCCTACCACCATAAGGCTGTCGAACTGTTCCTCAACGAAATCCTTGAAGAAGAGTCCCACGATGCCGACTGGGATCATCGATATGATAATGTTCAGCACATAGTTCTGTTCCATGTTGAGGCTCCGGATACCGTAAGGCGATGCTGTCTGAGGAGAGGATTTCCTGAACAATCCCTTCACAATCCAGATAATCTCCTTATAGAGAATGACAAGAGTACTCAGCACCGTAGCTACATGTACCGCTACCGTGAACATCATGATTTTGTCCGGGTCTTCAATCCCCAAAAGATTTCCCGCAATGGCAAGATGACCACTGCTGCTTACGGGCAGATATTCAGTCAGTCCCTGAAAAATGCCCATCAGTAATGCCTGCAACCAGTCCATCAGTTTTTCTTAGCCTTTACGAGGATTGCAGCAATGATTACGATAAATCCAAACAGGGAAACCATCGGAGCGACGCCAATGCGCATTGTTCCAAAAATCTCAGGGTTGAATGCCTCTTCTGTTGTTCCGTTTCCCGACATGAGAACAAATCCCAGAACGATGATAACTACTCCGGCAATAAGCAGGATATAATTCAGTTTTCCAAATACCATAATTTCCTATTTTTTTCCTAAATTTTCTAATTCTTTGGACTAATGGCTAAGGGCAACTCCGAGCTTGTCTCGCCTGATGGTCGAAGCACCGGAAGAATAGCCAAAAGCCCTAATATTGCTAATTCCTAAATATGATATAGGTCGTTGCTACTCATTCTCAAGTATTTCCACATTGAGAAGTATGTACAGAGGAATGTGATGATAAGTCCGAAGAAAAGTACTGAAGCACATACTATAGCGAATACTTTCCAGTCGACTACATCTGCCAGACTTGGCTCGTACTGCATCATCCAGTGGACTCCGAACAAAATCGCGGCATCTGCTGCAATGGCCGAGAGAATCCCGAGTAGAAGTGCCTGATGCATGAACGGCTTACGGATGAATCCCCAGCTTGCACCAACCAGTTTCATAGTGTTTATGGTGAAACGACGCGAGAAGATGGTCAGCCGTACAGTATTGTTGATGAGTGCAAACGAAATGTATGTGAAAAGAGCGGCAATAATCAGGAGAATCATACTGAACTTGCCGATATTGTGGTTCACGGAGTCTGTCAGTTCTTCCTGATAGACCACGTCCATTACCTGGCTTATCTTCTTGATTTCCCTCTTGATTGTAGCCAGACTGTCGTTGTTGGCATAATCAGCCTTGACATTAACCTCGAAAGATGCTGTGAACGGGTTATATCCAAGAAATTCGGAAGGGTCGGTACCCATAGCCTCAATCTGTTCCCGGGCAGCCTCTTCCTTGGAAATATACTGGATTTCCTTCACATACTTCTTTGCCTGCAAGTCCTTCTGTACACGTTCTATTTCGGAATCAAGCATTCCGTCCTTCAGCAGAACTTCTATGTTTATGTTTTCTCTCACGTATGCCGACAGGTTGTGGGCAGTGAGTACAAAGAACACGATTGTGCCCAGAAGTATGAGCACAAGTGTTGTACTTATCAGAGTCGTAATGAACTGGGTATTAAAAAAACCTGGTCCTCTATGCTTTTTTGCCATTTCAGATAATTTGTGTGCACAATACACCAATTTCCTGCAAAGATACGAATAAGCGAGCGAAATACAAAATAAATTAGTATTTATTTTTATTTCTGTCTCAAGTACAATGCTGAGCCTTTGCGAATTCAAATTATACCATCTATATATAAATATAGGTATCAGTAAGCGTCATTTGACTTCGCTTCCCTGAAGGGTAGCCGAACTGGATCCCGTGATTTCTATGTTGACGAAGTCACCTATATGGTGGTCGCCTCTGTCGAAGACCACTACCTTGTTTTGCTGTGTACGCCCGAAGAACTGGTCTTTTGAGCGCTTGCTTATCCCTTCTACAAGAACTTCGTATGTCTTGCCGATATCCATTTTGTAACTCTTTGCAGAGAGGTCGTTCTGGAGTGCAATGAGTTCGTTGAGGCGGCGTATTTTTTCGTTTTCCGGAATATCGTCAGGAAGATGTTTGCTGGCATAAGTGCCTGGGCGCTCGGAGTACTTGAACATAAAGGCACTGTCGAACCCACATTCTTCCATGAGCGATAGAGTCATCTTGTGGTCTTCCTCTGTTTCGGAATGGTAACCGCAGAACACGTCGGTAGTGAGTCCGCAGTCAGGGATGATTCTCCGTATGGCAGCAACTCTGTCAAGATACCACTCGCGGGTATATTTGCGGTTCATCAGTTTCAGTATCCTGTCACTTCCGCTCTGTACAGGCAGGTGTATGTGCTTGCAGAGATTAGGATATTCGGCAATGACGTGCAGTGTCTCATCGCTCATATCCTTAGGATGGGAGGTAGTGAACCTGATCCGCATCTCCGGCACAGTCTCTGCCACTATCCGCAGAAGCTGAGGAAAACCGATGGTCTGTTCTCCGTCAGCCGAAATCCATTTGTAGCTGTTTACGTTCTGGCCTAAGAGGGTGACTTCCTTGAATCCACGTTTCTTGAGGTCTTGAACCTCGTTGAGGATGCTTTCGACGTCGCGGCTACGCTCGCGTCCTCTGGTATAGGGAACTATGCAGTAGTGGCAGAAGTTATTGCAGCCTCGCATGATGCTCACAAATCCAGATATGTGGTTCCCGCATATCCTCTTAGGAATGACATCCTTGTAGGTCTCTGTCGTAGACAATTCTATGTTTATGGCTTTTTCTCCTTTCTCGGCTGACGCAAACAGTTCAGGGAGTGAGAGATAGGAATCAGGACCTGCCACGAGATCCACATGATGATTGGCAATGAGGTCATCCTTTACCCTCTCGGCCATACATCCCACCACTCCGATGATAAACCGTTTGTTTTTCTTCTTTATGCTATACAGGCTTTCAAGGCGATTAAATATCTTCTGCTCAGCATTGTCCCTGATGGAACACGTGTTAAGCAGTATGGCATCAGCATCTTCAATCACATCCTGACAGTCATAGCCAGCCATCTGCATGATTGACGCTATCACCTCGCTGTCAGCAACATTCATCTGACAGCCGTATGTTTCAATATATAGTCTTTTCATTTCAAATGACAAAGATACGATTAAGCGAGCGAAATACAAAATAAAAAGTTGAAAACTTTTATTTTTATTTCAGTACCTGCAATATCGGCTGCACCTCAGACCTCCGAGCCATAGCTTGCCTGAATCCCCGAAAAATGAATAATGTGTGAAGAATTGTGGATTATGAATTATTTTTACTAACTTTGCACGAAAGTTAAATAAGGAATATGGAAAATAATCATTCATTTTGTCTGAAGCTCAGACTAATTGTCATGAACTTCTTGGAGTTTGCAGTATGGGGAGCATATCTGACTTCCATGGGTAGCTTCTTGTTCAATGCAGGATTTGGTGAGAAGATATGGCTTTTCTATGCCACTCAGGGATTCGTGTCGATTTTCATGCCGGCACTGATGGGCATTGTTGCCGACAAATGGATTCCGGCACAGAAGGTGCTCTCGCTCTGTCATGGGCTTGCGGGACTGTTCATGTTCTCGGCAGGATATTATGCCATGACAAACGGAGCAGACATAAGTTTCACGATGTTCTATCTTCTCTACACTCTTAGTGTGGCATTCTATATGCCGACACTTGCCATTTCCAATTCTGTGGCATTCAATGCCCTCGAGAAGGCCAATCTTGACACCGTGAAGGATTTCCCTCCAATCCGCGTATTTGGTACGGTTGGATTTATATGCAGCATGCTTTTCGTGAACTTCATGAAGAACGGCGACGGAATGCAGTATCAGCATTCCTATGAACAGTTCATCGTATCAGGCGTACTCAGTATCGTACTCTGCGCTTACTCCCTCACTCTTACCAACTGCCCTTGTAAGGGAAAAGGTGCAAAGGGCCAGTCGTTCATGGAGGCAATGGGTCTCACGGCATTCACTCTCTTCAAGGAGAAGCGTTTTGCCATCTTCTTCATCTTTGCAATGCTGCTCGGTGCTTCGCTTCAGATTACAAACGGATATGCCAACACCTTCATCACCAGTTTCAAGGACATAGCCGACTTTGCAGATACATGGGGAGCCAACAACGCAAACGCCCTCATTTCCCTCAGCCAGATTTCAGAGACCCTCTGCATCCTTCTCATCCCATTCTTCATGAAACGATTCGGAATAAAGAAGGTTATGCTTATTGCCATGTTCGGCTGGGTATTCCGTTTTGCTTTCTTCGGAATGGGCAATCCCGGTAATCTCGTATGGCTCTTCGTTTTGAGCTGCATAGTCTATGGCGTGGCATTCGACTTCTTCAATATCTCAGGTGCACTCTTTGTCAATGACAATACCGACAAGGATATCCGTTCAAGTGCTCAGGGGCTCTTCATGCTTATGACAAACGGACTGGGTGCAAGTATCGGAACATGGGCTGCCGGACTGGTAGTAAACCATTTCGTATACTCCAATGCCGATCCCATGACACAGATTGCCGGCTGGTCAACAGCCTGGTATGTGTTTGCAGGATATGCCCTCGTAGTAGCATTTCTTTTCGCATTCCTATTTAAATATAAGCACGAGAGGAAATAATAATCGGCACCCTATAAGAAAAGGCCACCATTCTCTTCGACTGGCGGCCTTTCTTGTATTGATTATTCTGAGGTGTGATTACACCAGGTGGCGGATAATGTCCTCTCTGTTGCCAGGGAGCATGTCGATTACCGGGATTTCAATCATAGTGTAGGCACCTGGTTGCTGGCGGAGTGAGGCCCTTGCCATATTGACCATTACCTGGGCTGTGAGGGCGGGGTTGTTGATCTTCATGTTGAATTCGAAGAGTTGGTTGTGCGTAGTGCCGCTCACACCCTTTCGCACCAGATTTACTCCATGGCCGACATCGTTGAGGTCATCTACACAGTCCACCTGCTGCACATGAGTCTCGTCGTTCACGAAATATGGGTCTGTCCTGATTGCTGTCTCCACTTTCCCGAAGTCTGCACCTTCCTCAAGTTCCACATACACCATCCTTCTGTGAATACCAGTTCCTACGGGGATAGTGATGGAGAGGGCATCCTTCACACCCTCTATGGCCTTTACTGCAACTGAATGCCCCATACTCCTTCCAGGTCCGAAATTCGTGTATGTGATGCCCTTTGGAGCAAGACTTTCCAAAAGGGTGCGGACTACGGAGTCACTTCCCGGATCCCATCCTGCGGAAATCACTGAGACGGCATTGTTTGCTTTTGCCACTGCATCGAGACTTCTCCTGAGATCTAAAATCTGGGTGTGGATATCGAAACTGTCGACTGTGTTGATTCCAAGCGAAAGAACTTCCTTTGCAAATTCCTTGACCTTACGTGTAGGGGCAGCGAGAATGGCTACGTCAACCTTCCCGAGTTCACGGATGTCGCTTACCACCTTATAATTGCTTATGGGAGACACCTGTCTGCGGACTATGCCGGCACATTCCATGTCGGGAGCAGCTTCAAGAGCCTCAAGTGCGCAACGGCCTATATTGCCGTATCCTACTATTGCAACTTTTACCTTTTCCATAATAAATAATTTAACTTCCGTGCAAAGTTAGGAAAAAAATCACAATTCTTCACACATTATTCATTTTTTAAGGGAGTTCAGGCGAGAAAGCTCGGAACATGATTCATAATTCGGATTTATTTTTTTAATTTTGCAACAAATTTTAATCTTTGCTTGCGATATGATTCTGTTCTATAGCGATTATCTTGAAGGATGCCATCCTGAAATACTGCGTTGTATGCAGGCTACGAACCTCTGCCAGACACCCGGATACGGTGTTGACGACTATTGTGAGGAAGCCCGGAATATCATCAGAAATATCTGTCAGGTTCCTGATGCCGATGTTCATTTCCTTGTAGGCGGAACCCAGACAAATGCCACTGTCATCTCGTCCGTTCTTCGTCCTTATCAGGGGGTTCTCTGTGCCGATACCGGACATATCAATGCCCATGAGACTGGAGCGATAGAGCATTCCGGACATAAGGTACTGCCTCTCCCTTCGTTGGATGGAAAGGTGGATGCAGCAACTGTGAACCAGGCTCTTGCGAATCATTATTCCGATGAAAGTCAGGAACACATAGTCCAGCCGGCAATGCTTTATATCTCCCAGCCAACCGAACTTGGCACCATATATTCACTTGCCGAGATGCAGGCACTCAAGGGGGTATGCACGAAATGGAACATCCCTCTTTTCGTCGATGGAGCCCGTCTGGGCTACGGACTTACCTCAGATGCCTGCGACATGACTGTTGCAGACCTTGCCCACATCGCCGATGTATTCTATATCGGTGGCACCAAGCAAGGTGCGCTCTTTGGCGAGGCTGTGGTCATCACCAATGACTCCCTCAAGAAGGACTTCAGATATAATATAAAACAGGGTGGTGGGATGTTGGCAAAGGGACGCCTGCTCGGTCTTCAGTTCTCCACCCTGCTTCGCGACGGACTTTATTTCGACATAGCACGCAATGCAAATGTACAGGCACGCCGCATCAGGAAAGCCTTTGAGGCAGCCGGCTGTGAGTTTCTGGTCGACAGTCCTACCAACCAGCAGTTCCCGATACTGACAAAGGAATTTGCCGACCGGCTTGCCCTGGACTTCGGCTTCGAACTGTGGCGGCATATCGACGAGAACCACATTGCAGTCCGCTTCTGCACCAGTTGGGCAACCACTCCGTCTCAGGTAGATGCCCTCGTGGAGGCAGTGGAAAAAATGAAGGAAAAAAATGAAACGGGAAGATTTTGAAATAATGGCACCGGTGGGTTCGCGTGAGAGTCTTGCTGCAGCAATCAATTCTGGTGCCGACTCAATATATTTCGGCATTGGCCGCCTCAATATGAGGGCACATTCAGCCAATGCATTCACCATTGATGATTTGAAAGAGATTGCTGCCATTTGCCGGCAGCATGGTCTGAAAAGCTATCTTACGGTCAATACCATCATCTACGGCGAGGACATGGAAGCCATGCACGAGATTGTCGATGCGGCAAGGGAGGCTGGCATATCTGCCGTCATTGCAAGTGATGTAGCCGTCATGATGTATTGCCGGAAAGTTGGAGTAGAAGTCCATCTCTCTACCCAGCTCAATATCTCCAATGTCGAGGCACTGAAGTTCTATTCCCAGTTTGCCGATGTGGTTGTACTTGCCCGCGAACTGAATATGTGGCAGGTGAAGGACATCTTCAGCCAGATAGTGGAACAGAACATCTGTGGTCCGTCAGGAAAGCCTGTACGCATCGAGATGTTCTGTCATGGAGCCCACTGTATGGCCATCAGCGGCAAATGCTACCTCAGTCTCAACAATGCCGGACGTAGTGCGAACAGAGGCGAGTGCGTACAGATTTGCCGTCGCGGATACGAGGTGACTGACCTTGAGACGGGCATGAAGCTCAATATCGACAATAAGTACATCATGTCTCCCAAGGACCTGAAGACAATAGAATTCATCGACATAATGATGAATGCAGGTGTGAGGGTCTTCAAGATAGAAGGTAGAGCCCGTGGACCGGAATATGTAAGCACCGTAGTGAGATGTTACGACGAAGCCATCTGCGCCGCCCTCAACCCGGTTCCTGAGCCAAGTTTATCCAGAACCTGTCTAAGGGAGGGACAACCCTCCTCCCTCGAACGCTGGAACGCCGAACTCTCCACCGTCTTCAACCGTGGGTTCTGGGACGGTTATTATCAGGGTGCGAAACTGGGCGAATGGTGCGAGGTCTATGGCAACAAGGCAACTGAGCAGAAGGTGTATGTAGGCAAGTGTACCAAGCATTTCTCGAAACTCGGAGTCGGAGAGTTCCTCATTGAGAACGAAGACTTGAACGTAGGCGACAAGATACTCATTACAGGCAACGCCACGGGAGCTCTCATCCAGACAGTCGGTGAAATCCGTTTCGACCTCCATCCCGTACAGACAGCAACCAAGGGCCAGTCCATCTCCTTTGTCACCAACGAAAAGGTACGCCCAAACGACAAACTATACAAGTTGGTTAAGAAGTCGCTCCAAATGTTTCCATCTCCTTGAGGATGTTTAGGGCTTGGGCGATAGTCGTGACATCCTTCACGAGGAGAGAGCGTTTATCACCGTCACGGAGCTTTGCCTGACGGGAATGTGCCGTAAGATAGGCTATCACGTTTCCGAATGCGGCTGATATATAGTATGGACTGTTGTGGTTGCTTATGAAATAGAGAATCATCTTGCCTTCCTTCATCGTAATCTTCTCGATTCCGAGTCGGCTCGCTCTCCATTTCAAAGGCATGATGGATATGAGTTCTTCTCCCTCCGCAGGGATAGGTCCGAAACGGTCAATGAGCCGTGCCCTGTATGATGTGAGCTGGTCTTCCGTTTCCAACGAATCGAGTTCGCGGTAGAGCGAAATTCTTTCTCCACTTGTAGGTACATAGTCGTCGTGGAAGAATGCAGGCAGGTCACTCTCTATGATTACATCGTCGACCCATATGTAGGTTGAGGGTTGAAGGTTCGCTTGTCCTGAGCTTGCCGAAGGGATGGTTGATGGACTGTTGGTTCCTGAGCCTGTCGAAGGATCGTTTTCACTTTCGTTATTTTCCGCTCTCAGTTCGCTCATGGCTTCCTTGAGAACCTTCTGGTAGGTTTCATACCCTAAGTCGGCTATGAATCCACTCTGTTCTGCTCCGAGCAGGTTGCCTGCTCCACGGATGTCGAGGTCCTGCATGGCAATCTGCATTCCCATTCCTAAGTCGGAGAAGTTCTCGAGAGCCTTCAGTCGTCTTCTCGCATCGTCGTTGAGCACATGGAGAGGCGGGGCAAGGAGATAGCAGAAAGCCTTCTTGTTGCTCCGTCCCACACGTCCCCTCATCTGGTGGAGGTCGGAGAGCCCGTAGTTTTGCGCAGAGTTGATGATAATGGTATTGGCATTAGGAATGTCGATACCGTTCTCTACTATAGTGGTGGAGAGCATCACGTCGTAGTCGTAGTTCATAAATCCGAACACCACCTCCTCGAGTTCCGCAGGGTTCATTCTGCCATGACCCACACATACCCGTGCATCTGGCACACAGCGGTGGATCATGTCTTCAAGTTCGCGGAGGTTACTTATCTTGTTGTTGACGAAGAACACCTGTCCGTTCCTGCTCATCTCGAAGTTGATGGCCTCCCTGATGACCTCGTCGGTAAGGGTGTGGATTTCTGTCTGGATGGGATAGCGGTTGGTTGGTGGAGTCTGGATGATACTCAGATCTCTTGCTCCCATAAGCGAGAACTGGAGGGTACGGGGTATGGGTGTGGCAGTCATTGTCAGAGTGTCGACATTTGTCTTCATCTGGCGTAGCTTTTCCTTTACCGCCACTCCGAATTTCTGTTCCTCATCGATGATGAGCAGTCCGAGGTCCTTGAACTTTACCGGCTTTCCTATCAGTTTTTGTGTACCTATGATAATGTCGGTCTTTCCAGAAGCCAGATTATCGAGGATTTCCTTCACCTGGGTAGCTGTACGTGCACGGCTGAGATAGTCCACGCTCACAGGAAATTCCCTGAGCCGTTCGCTGAAGGTCTGGTAGTGCTGATAGGCAAGTACGGTAGTAGGGACGAGCACCGCTACCTGTTTTCCGTCTGTTGCAGCCTTGAAGGCAGCTCTGATGGCTACCTCCGTCTTTCCGAACCCTACATCTCCGCAAATGAGCCGGTCCATAGGTTGGGACCTCTCCATGTCGGTCTTCACGTCTTGGGTGGCCTTGAGTTGGTCGGGAGTATCTTCGTACATGAAGGAACTCTCGAGTTCGTGCTGGAGATACGAGTCGGAACTGTAGGCAAATCCTTCTTCCTTCTGTCTTTGGGCATAGAGTTTTATGAGGTCGCGGGCAATGTCCTTGACCTTTGCCTTCACCCTTTCCTTCATCCGTTCCCAGGCACCTGTTCCCAATCGGCTGAGCTTTGGCGGCTCACCGTCCTTTCCCTTGTATTTCGACAACTTGTGCAGGGCATGGATAGACACATATACTGTGTCCTCGTTCTTGTAGGTGATCATTATCATCTCCTGCACAGTCCCGCCTGACGGCACCTTCACAAGTCCGCCGAACTTACCCACTCCGTGGTCGATGTGCACCACGTAGTCACCTATCTCGAACTGTTGTATCTCTTTCAGGGTGAGAGCCACCTTCCCTCTCCTTGCCTTGTCACTTCTGAGACTGTACTTGTGGTAGCGGTCAAATATCTGATGGTCGGTGAAATAGCAGACTTTCAGGTCGTTGTCAATGAATCCTGCGTGGATGGTCTTCCCGATGGTCGAGAAATGTATGTCGGGGAATATTTCCTTCAGGCGTTTCAGCTGATTCGCATTGTCGGCACAGAGACTTATCCTGTAGCCATTCTCCACCAGCCGTTCGAATTCCTCTTTCATCAGGTCGAAATTCTTGTGAAACAGCGGCTGGCGTGAGGTGTTGAACCGGATAATCCGTTCCGGTTTCGTTTCCTTCTGTCTTGTGAGTGAAATCTGGCGGAATGGGTCGAAGTCCATTTCCGTCTTGTCCGTCACGAACTTCTTGTCCTTGAAGACTATCAGTGTATCCTCAGGCAGGAAACTGAGGAAGGGAATCTGTTCAGTTTCCGTGGTTGCCATCTCTGGTACGATAAATACGGTGTCCACCCGTTTTCCCGAGAGTTGCGACTGCGTGTCGAATGTGCGTATGCTGTCTATGTCGTCGCCGAAGAAGTCAATTCTGTATGGATCCTCACTGCTGAAGGAGAAAATATCGACAATACTGCCTCGCACTGCAAACTGGCCAGGTTCGTAGACATAGTCCACCCTTACAAATCCCAAGTCGAAGAGGAAAGCCTCGAGGTTAGAGGTGTCGTATGATTCGCCTACCTTGAGCGAGAGAGAATTGGCAGAGAGTTCCTTCTGCGATATGACAGGTTCCTTTACAGCCTCGGGATAACTGACAATGTTGAGGGTTGAGGGACCGTTTTCGTTTTCGTTATCGTTTTCGTTATGGTTATTTATTGCCACCAGTACATCAGTTCTCAGCACCATGTTGGCAGCGTCCTTCTCAGATGTCTTTATGGCCTGCCTGGACGAAGACGGGAAGAACAGCACATTCTCTTCACCTGTCAGCTGTGTGAGGTCGTGATAGAAATACCCTGCCTCTTCTTCGTCATCAAAAATATATAATGTAGTGCGAAGCGCATTCTCCCTATTGAGATAAGCGAATAAAAGTGCTGCTGACGAGCCGTTAAGCCCGTCAACACACACATTCCCTTTTCCGCAGGCAAGGGCCTGCACAAGTTTCATTGCTTCGGGGTGCTTCCCCAGCAACCTTATTGATTTGTCAAACGACACGCTCAGTTGTACTTGTTCATCAGTTATAGTCCCTATCCCCCTCTCTCTAACATGAGGCAGTTTCGCATGCCCTTGCAAACATTCTTAGGAAGAATATGGAATCCTTGCTTGCGTGGAGTTCCGGAATACCTGCCATAAGCATTGCCGAAGGGTTACTGAAGTCGTTTGGTTGGTCCTGATGGAAACAATCGTGAGTAAAATTTGTCATAGGCAGAATTATTTGTCGTTTACTTCCTTAACGCAGGAATTATGGAATTATTGTATTATCTGCCGTGATTTCTTAAAAACTTTAATACTTCACTTGCCACATGTGCAGGGGGTCAGTCAGCTTTCCTTTTCCTTGCAAGGAAGTAGATGCCCGTGAGTATGAACGGTATGCTCAGGAGTTGTCCCATATTGAGCAGCATGCCTTGTTCGAAGTCTACTTGTTCGATTTTGATGAACTCTACGAAAAAACGGAAGGAGAACACGGTAATGAGGAGGAATCCGAAGAAGAATCCTGTTCCGACCCTGGACTTGTTCCGTCTGTAGAGCATGACAATGGATATAAGTATGACGAAATAGGCCATTGCCTCGTATAGTTGTGCCGGATGACGCGGTACGAGTTCACCGCCTGCCAGTGCATCGTTGGTGTGGAAGATGAAAGCCCACGGCACATCGGTCTGTCTGCCAATAATCTCGGAGTTCATGAGGTTGCCCAGACGGATGCTTCCTGCTACGAACGGTACGGAGATGCACACATTGTCCATCACGGTGAAGAACTTCACTCCAGTCTTCCTGGCATAGAGGATGATGGCAATGAGTATGCCGATGGCTCCTCCGTGACTGGCAAGACCAGTATAGCCCGAGTAGTGCCAATCCCATGAATCTCTTGCAAAATGAATGGGGATGAACATCTCGATGAAGCCCTTGGCACTGCCGAGGAAATAGCCAGGTTCGTAGAAGAGGCAATGGCCAAGCCTTGCACCAGCCAGTACTCCCACGAAACAATAGATGAAGAGCGGATCAAACTTTGCATCGGGTATTTCCTGCTGTCGGTAGAGCCGTCTGACAATGAAGTAGGCTCCGATGAGTCCTGTGACCCACAGGAGTGAGTACCAGCGTACACTGAGTGAACCTATGTGGAATGCCTCGATATCCGGCATCCAATCTATAAAGCAAAATTCCATTACCTTTCTATCTTCAATTTATTTTCACGCAAATGCCCTGCAGAGTCACTTTTCACTCTGAGCGGAGCGAAGTTACACATTGAATCTGAAATGCATTATGTCGCCATCCTGAACCACATATTCTTTGCCTTCGACCCCGAGTTTGCCTGCCTCGCGGACTGCTGCCTCGCTGCCGTACTGGATGTAGTCTTCATATTTTATCACTTCTGCACGGATGAATCCCTTCTCGAAATCAGTGTGGATGACTCCGGCGCACTGAGATGCCTTCCAGCCCTTATGGTAAGTCCATGCCTTCACCTCCATCTCGCCTGCCGTGATAAAGGTCTCAAGATTGAGCATCTTGAAGGCAGCCTTGATGAGTCGGTTGACCCCTGATTCCTCCAGTCCGATTTCCTCAAGGAACATCTGCCTGTCCTCGTAGGATTCCAGTTCTGCTATGTCGGCTTCAGTCCTGGCCGACACAATGAGGATTTCCGCATTCTCATCCTTCACTGCTTCACGGACTGCATCGACATAGGAGTTTCCACGGACTGCACTTGCATCGTCGACATTGCAGACATAGAGTACCGGTTTGGTAGTAAGGAGAAACAAACTCCTGACGTATGCCTGCTCGTCCTTTGTGTCGAATTCCACAGTACGTGCAGACTTACCCTGATCAAGTGCTTCCTTGATTCGTGTCAGGACTCCGTATTCCATCTTCGCCTCCTTGTTGCCACCAACCTCAGCTATCTTCCTGACCTTCTGCATACGCGCCTCTACACTCTCGAGGTCCTTGAGCTGGAGTTCCGTGTCGATAACCTCCTTGTCGCGCACTGGATTCACCGTCCCGTCTACATGAGTGACATTCTCGTCGTCGAAACAACGAAGTACATGGATGATGGCATCGGTTTCACGGATATTGCCAAGGAACTTGTTGCCAAGTCCTTCACCCTTGCTGGCACCCTTCACCAGTCCCGCAATGTCTACTATCTCAACTGTTGCAGGCACTATGCGTCCCGGATGCACCAGTTCGGCAAGTTTGCCGAGCCGTTCATCAGGGACGGTTATCATGCCCACGTTCGGTTCTATTGTGCAAAACGGAAAATTTGCAGCCTGAGCCTTTGCATTCGAAAGGCAATTAAACAAAGTTGACTTTCCCACATTCGGAAGTCCTACTATTCCACACTGTAATGACATATATTATTCCCTAATTCACAATTCATAATTCATAATTCTTTGGGCTATTAGCCGTTAGCCATTAGCCGTTGGGTTTTTATTTACTTATTTGCGGGCCAATAGCTAAGGGCTAATAGCCAATGACCGTTATTAATGGCCCTAAATTCCTCTGAGCGAATCAAAGTATGTTTCTATTTGAACAATTCCTTTGCCGTGAGTTCAAGATAGTCGCGGCAGTTCATCCATGTATGGCCCCCACCCGGATTGTAGAAGGTGTGCTTCATACCCTGTTCGGTGAGGTATGCATCGAGGCCTCGTGATGCCTGGATGAGGAAATCATCGCTACCTGTTCCGATGAACATGAACTTAAGACTGCTCTTGAGTGTTTCAATCGGTTTGTATGTCCCGTTTGTGAAGTTTGCCTTGTATTCCTCACCGAAGATAGCTGGGGCATAGGCTGCAACATAGTGGAACTTATCAGGGTTTCCGAAACCAGTGGCGAGAGTCTGGCGTCCTCCGAGTGAGAATCCTGCAACTGCGCGGTTGTCGGCATCAGTGAAGGTGTTGTAGTTCTTCTCAGTGAAAGGAATCACGTCGTTCACGATTTCGTCAGCAATCAACTTCGTATCCATTGTATTGGCACTCTGTGCCTTGCCCTGGAGGATGAGTTCCGGGTAAGGATTGGCATAAGGCATCACCACGATCATCTTCTTTGCAAGACCCTTGGCAATGAGGTTGTCGAGAATCACGTTTGCACGCCCTACCTTGAACCAAGTCTCGTAAGTATCGGTCATACCGTGGATGAGATAGAGGACAGGATATTTCTCCTTGCTTGTAGGATCGTAGCCTGCAGGAGTGTAGACACACATAGGGCGGTCGATGCCGAATGTGTTGGAATGATAGTAGCGATAGGAAATCTTTCCGTGAGGAACATCCTGAATGTCCTGAATGGTTGGTTCTGCAGCACGGACATCTACGAGGCTGTTCTTGAAACCCTCGTTAGGAAAGATGTACATGTTCTGAGGGTCGTTGACCTGCATTCCGTCTACGATGAAGCAATAAGGATAGATGTCCGGAACCTGAGGAGTCACTGTGATTGACCATACTCCACTCTCGTCCTTTGTCATGTCCTTGCGCTCTGAGAGCATCTGACAGTCGAGTTGCACCTTCTGTGCGTTTTCGCCGATGAAACGGAATGTGACACTTCCGTCGGCATGGTATTCAGGAGATGTGACACCACGAGGGAAAGTTCTTGCCATCACTTCCGGAGTGAGCCGCTGTCCTTCTTTCTGAGCGATTGCAGGAGCAGTCTTCTTTTCTGGATTGCTGAGTTCCTTGCGGTCCTGGGCATTCTGGAAGAGGAGAGGGAGCGACTTGTCGAGGAAGTACTTGGCATTCATCCAAGTGTGGCCGAACTTGTTGGTGGTGAATTCCTTTACGTTGGTAATTTTCTTGCTGTCGAGGAAGTCCATGTAGTCCTTTGCATTGCCATAGAGGAAGTCATCCGTACCTACTCCGAGCCAGAAAAGGTGGATTTTGCTGTTCGTGTCCTTTGCGTTGTCGTACACATTCGGAATGGTGGTAGACGGAAACGAACTGTAGGAGCATAGCCAAGAGAACTGGTCGAGATGGGCAAGGCCGAAACCGAGTCCCTGATTTCCGCCGCGCGAGAAACCGCCTATTGCCCTGTGGTCGCGGTCGTTGAGGGTGCGGTAGTGGCTCTCCACGAATGGCATGAGGTCGTTTGCGAGGTCATTGCCGAAAGAGTCCTGAAACATCATCATTCCTCCCTGAGCCAGACCCTTGCGTGGAAGTCCCTTGAAGAAGTTCGTAGGATTGCCGTAAGGAAGTACTACTATCATCTCCTTTGCCTTGCCCTGGGCGATGAGGTTGTCGAGGATGAAGTTCACACGTCCCACCTTGTGATACACTTCTTCAGTATCTGTAGTACCACTGATGAGGTAGAATACAGGGTATTTCTTATCCGGGTTCTGGTCGTAGAACGGAGGAGTATAGATGATTGCGTTATTCCAGCAACCTACTGACTTTGAGTAGTAGTTCACGTAGTCAACGCTTCCGTGAGGAACATTCTGGAGAGAGTGGATTAATGGCTTGTCGCCACGGATGTCTACTATGCTGTTCTTGAAACCCTCGTTAGGAAACCAGTCAGGGTTCTGAGGGTCCTGAATACTCACACCGTCGACTATAAAACTGTATGGGTACATGTCTGGTTCAGCAGGACCGAGAGTGATTGTCCAGATTCCTCTGTCGTTCTTCTGCATTTCATGACGGCCGGCAAACTGAACGTCAACTTCAACCTTCTTGGCAGTATTGCTCTGATAGTTGAAAGTTACCGTGTTGTCCTTGTTGACTACAGGAGAAGACACTTGAGGACCGAACTGAGCATACGCTTCGCGAGTGAAGAGTGAAGTGTGAAGAGTGAAAAGTATCACTAATGCAAATAATTTATTTTTCATAATTCCCTAAAATTCCTAATTCCTATTTCTTTGCAGACTTTGCTGTAGTTTTTGCAGGTTCAATGCTGAGAAGTTCCACCTCGAAAATGAGCGTAGAGAAAGGTTTGATAGTGCTTGCATCACGGCTGCCATAGGCAAGTTCCTGCGGGATGTAGAGTTCCCACTTACTTCCTACAGGCATCATCGTGAGTGCTTCCGTCCATCCCTTGATCACTTGGTTGCACTTGAAGGAGGATGGTTTGTTGCGCTTGTAGGAACTGTCGAACTCAGTACCGTCGATGAGTGTACCCCTATAGTTGACCGTCACTTCGTCTGTAGCCTTTGGAACGGCTCCGTTGCCCTTCGTGATTACCTTGTACTGAAGTCCTGAAGGAAGGGTTATGACTCCCGGCTTATTCTTGTTCTCTTCAAGGAATTTCTCACCAGACTTCTTGTTGTCTGCATATTTGGCAGCAATATTTGCCTCTTTCTTGGCATTCATTGCTTTCTGGAATTCGTTGTTTGCCTGCTGAGGCTCATATTCGTTCATTCCGCTGAGTGAGGCAATGATGGAATTGGCAACAATCTTAGGGTCGATGGTCTTGCCTGCTTCACCATTGTAATAGTCCTTTGCAACACTTGTTGCCATATTCTCAATCTGGCCTCCGATTGTCAGGCCTGCATTGTAGGCAATGGCCTTCTTGTCGGAAGGGTCGATATTGAGATGTGCCAGGATTCCCTTGTAGAAATCCTCCATATAGGCTGTGTCCATACCCATCTGTTTTGCAAGATATGGTTTGAGTCCTGCACTCTGGAATGCACCGAAGAGGTAGGCGATTGAGTCCGCACCATCCTTCAGTTCCGGTTTCTTACACATGGCAATCACCTCCGGAGTGAGGTTGTCAGGAGTCTTCTTCACTGTCGGTTTCGGAGTTGCCTTTACCGAAGTTGCCGTGATTGCCTTGCCGGCAGTCTTCACGGCCTTGTCCGTAGCCTTGGCAGCACTCTTTCCCGCAGCCTTCGCAGCTTTCTCTGCTGCCTTCTCAGCCTTCTTCATCTCTTTCTCCATAGCCTTCACACTGGATGCGACATTCTGGGCAGGAGATGAAATAGGGCTAATCATTCCAATTAGCCCTATCACACATATTATTGCTTTCTTCATTGCGACACAGAATTATTCCAGAGTCTCGATAGTGAAGATGAGGGTAGAGAATGGCTTGATCTGTCCCATTTCACGATTTTCGTAAGCCTTATCGTAAGGGATTGCAACTTCCCATTTGCTACCTGCCGGCATAAGTTTGAGAACCTCAACCCATCCTGGGATTACATTTGCATGAGCAAGGTCTACCTCAAATGGCTGTTCGCTCTCGTATGAACTGTCGAATACGGTGCCGTCGATGAGTTTGCCTTCGTAGTTGCACTTCACTACTGTAGTGTCAGTTGGCATTGCACCCTTACCCTCAGTGATGACCTTATACTGAACTCCTGATTCGAGAGTTACCACACCCGGCTTCTTCTTGTTCTCGGCAAGATACTTCTCACCTGCCTTCTTGTTGTCGCCATAAGTCTTTTCAAGATTTTCATTGCGGATTGGTTCGAGCAACTTGTTGAATTCTGCGTATGCACTGTCCGAACTGATAGGTGCTGTGCCCTTAAGACCTGCAATAAGACCTGCGAGGAGGTTCTTTACGTTTACTGACTTGGTAGAGTCACCAGCAAATACATCCTTTGAGAGGCTTTCTGCCATCTGCTTCACCTGTGCGCCTACGTCAAGGCCCTTGCGGTAAGCATCTTCGCTCTTGCTCATCTCCTTCTCGCATCCGTCCTTCATACCCTTGATGAAATCATCGATGCAGGTAGAGTCCACCTGAAGCTGCATAGTCATGTACTGCTTGAGGCCATCTGCCTGAGCCATACCGAGATCGTATGTAAGAGTGTCTACATTGTCGTTCAATGTAGGGTTTACCCCGCCGTCACAAGAAGCGAGAACGATTGCAGCACTAATTGCTGCGAAAGATAAAATCTTTTTCATTTCTGTGTTTGTTTTTAGTTTAATTTATAATTCATAATTTATAATTCTTTGGGCTATTAGCCGTTAGCCGTTAGCCATTAGCTTTTTATTTGCTCATTTGCAGGCCAATGGCTAAGGGCTAATAGCCAATGGCCCTAAATTCCTCTGAGCGAAGCGAAGTTACAGAACTTCCAGCAGTTCCACATCGAATATCAGCGTTGCAAACGGAGGAATCATTGCTCCGGCACCATTCTCGCCATATCCGAGAAGATAAGGTATGTAGAAACGGTACTTGGCACCCTCGCCCATAAGCTGGACACCTTCCGTCCATCCTGCAATCACTTGGTTCAGTCCGAATACAGCCGGTTCGCCTCTCTTGTAGGAACTGTCGAAGACCGTCCCGTCGATGAGCCGCCCCTCATAGTGACACCTTACCTTGTCGGTTGCCTTAGGATGCTTGCCTGTTCCCTCAGTGAGCACCTCGTATTGCAGACCACTCTTCGTAGTCACTACTTCCTGCCTTGCACCGTTATTCTGGAGGAACACCTTTCCCTCCTCAAGTGCCTGCTTGCCCGCTGCAGATTTTTCCTCCTGCATTTGTCTTTCCTGCTTCTCAAAGAATTCGTTTACAATTTTCTGTGCTTCCGAATTCTTTATTTTCAGTTCGTTACCTTGCAGAACATCAACAATGCTCTGTGCGAAATCATCCACACAGAGTGCATCTTTCAGCCCCATCTGCTTGAGTTGCTGACCTATGCCAAGACCAAGAGCATAACTTAATTTATCCATAAGATTCCAATTCAGTCTGCAAAGGTAATAAAAAAATTTGAATAAAGAAATTTTTTTGCTACCTTTGCACACAAATCACACATTCTATGTAGTGACACAATTAATTAACTTTTACAAACTTATTAAATTAACCGTTTATGAACAAGTTAAAAACATTTCTTGCAGCAGTATGCTGTTTGGTTGCTGCCAGTTCCGTCGATGCTCAGACACTGACACTGAATCTCGACAAGGCTGACCGCACCGTCAGTCCTACTCTCTATGGTCTCATGACCGAGGAAATCAACTACTGCTACGAAGGCGGTCTGAACTCCCAACTTCTTCGCGACCCTACCATGAGGGAATTGCAGGAGGCTGGTCGCGGACAAGGTCAGCGCCCCCGTACGAGAACAGCTCCGAAACCACGTTCCTGGGAACCGACTGACACCCTCAACGCAACCTGCAGAATCGTCAACCGTCAGATGCCGGTAAAGAGAACCATTCCCAATATGGCTCCTGAAGTAGTAAGGCACAACTCACTCGTAATCGAGACAAAGAAAGACGGCGAGGGAGTCATAAACAAGGGGTTCTGGGGAATTGCAGCCACTCCAAACACAAAATACACGGGCAGTTTCTTCATCAACACTCCCGGAAACGTGACGGTGGGACTCAAGTCGGTGGCTGACAATAAGGTCCTCGCACAGCAGACTGTAGCCGTTTCAGGCAACACATGGCAGCAGAAGAACTTCACACTCCAGATTGGAGATGCCATCAGCGAAACGGCCAATGCAGTATTTTTCATGACCTTTGCCAAGGCAGGAAAATATGAGATATCCTATACCACCCTCTCTCCTGCATCAAAGCGTGGAACAAAGTATGCAGGTCTTCGCGACGACCTGATGGACCTCATGACCGAGATGCACCCAACATTCCTCCGTTTTCCTGGAGGCAACTATCTTGAAGGAAACCGCTTCAGCGAGCGTTTCAACTGGAAGAACACGGTAGGTCCGCTCCCTGAACGTCCCGGACATCAGTGCCCTTGGGGCTACTGGTCAACCGACGGAATGGGTATCCTCGAGTTCCTCACATGGGCAGAGAAAATCGGTGCAGAACCAATCCTCGGAGTCTTTGCAGGCTATGTCCTTCAGGGCGACTATGTAGAAGGCGAAGCCCTCGAACCATTCATCAAGGATGCTCTCGACGAGATTGAATACGTCATCGGCGGTCCACAGACCAAATGGGGTGCCCAGCGTGTGAAGGACGGCCATCCGCAACCATTCAAACTCCATTACGTAGAAATCGGCAACGAAGACTTCTTCGACCGTAGCGGCAGTTATCCTCATCGTTTCCAGCAGTTCTACTCAGCCATCAAGGCAAAATACCCTCAGTTGCAGATAATCTCAACCATCGGCGAGAGGGAACTCCGTGCAGGTGCCGACAATCCTGATGCAGTGAAGGTAGACGTAATCGACGAACACTACTACCGCAACACGGAAGGTATGTACAAGGCTGCCCAGCAGTATGATTCCTACGACCGCAACGGTCCCAAGATTTTCTGCGGTGAATGGGCTTCAAGGGAAGGCGGACCTACCAGTAACTTCAATGCAGCCCTCGGCGATGCTGCATGGATGACATGTATGGAGCGCAACAGCGACATCCTCGTAGCCAGCTGCTATGCACCTCTCTTCGTGAATGTCAGCAGAGTTCCTGGAAACGACCGCTATGTAGGAATGCAGTGGGAAAGCGACCTCATCGGCTATGATGCATTCTCAGCCTACGGTTCCCCTTCATATCATGCCCAGTGCATGTTCTCGAAATACCTCGGCGACAAGGTGGTTCCAGTCACTGCTTCCAATATTCCAGACATGCATTACGGCAACAGCGACCTCCCTCAACTCTACTACGTTGCCACTCGCGACACCCAGAGCGGAACCGTCTATCTCAAGGTCGTAAACGGCGGCAGCACTGAGGTGAAGGTACGGCTCGACATCCAGGGCGGCAAACTCAGTACGTCAAAGTCAGAGCATATTGCCCTCAAGTCAGCAAAGCCGGAGGACACCAACACCATCGACAATCCTAACGCCGTCGTCCCTCAGACCCTGAAGTGCAAGATCAAGAAGGGTGGCACCATTGCCGTTGCGCCTTATTCTATAAATGTATATGTAATCAAATGAGCCGTTCCATCTCCAGCGATGCCCAGATGAAGGGGCCTATGCCCTTTGCATCATTGTCGCGGATGGGTTCACTCATGTAGTATTCAAAACTACCGTCACGGCGAGGACTGCTTTCCGGACCGAGTCCGGAAACCGAACAGCAATCGGTCAGCGATATGGTTCCGTCAGCCTCCTCCCTGATGAACTTGCGGATAATCCCGCTATATGCTTTTCTGCCCGCTTCGCCATACCTCTTGTCAAGGTATCCGAGGCGGGTTCCCTTTAGCATACAGTATGCAAACATACACGACGCGGTGGACTCCAGATAGTTGCGGCTGTCATTTACGTCGAGTACGTCATACCATACTCCTGATTCCCTGTCCTGGCATTTCCTCACTGCCTTCATTGCCTTGCGGAATAGCCTTATCACCTCGTCTCTCCTCTCATAATCCTGGGGCAGAGCATCGAGCACTTCCACCATTGCCATCACATACCACCCTAAGGCCCTCGCCCAGGTGTGTTGCGACTGTCCTGTCAGCGGGTCGGCCCAGAACATCTTGTGCTTCTCGTCGTAGGCATGTTTCCAGAGCCCCGTCTTCTTGTCGAACGTCCGTCGGTCGGTCATCAGAATCTGGTCGACGGCATCATCATACACACTCTCGTCCATCATCACATAGAACGGCAGTCCCATGAATATCCCGTCCAGCCACACCTGGTCATGATAGATTTTCTTGTGCCAGAACGGACCGTCCTGAGTACGAGGCTGGTTCTTCAACTGACTGAGATACCTGTTCAGGGCATCCTTGCCACCTGGGAACGGGCTCTTCCTGTACATCCTCAGTATGAACTTGGCAGGACGGATATTGTCGAGATTGAAATCCTCATACCTGTATCCAGTCGTGTTGCCCAAAGAGTCAATCATCGTCTTCGGATATTCCTCGATGTATTTCCAGATGTCATCACCTCCGTAGCGGAGATAGGTGTCGAGCATGGCTTCCAGTTCGATTCCCATCACATAACTCCACTTCGGTTTCTTTGAAAAGTCCAGCATATACGACTTTGGAGTTCTCTTCATTTCCGAACGGACCATTCTCAGGCTGTATGGCATGTCGCCTTTCTGGGATTCTGCCTGTCCGAAGGCACTCATGGTGCAGAATACCAAACTAATTAGGAATGTGATTGGATATTTCATAACTGACATCGTTTTTATATTTTCTTGATACAGGAATAGCCGTTTCGCCCAGATAAACAGAGTCGGAACCCATGCGGGTCAGTGCGGAACGATTGGCAAGGTAACTGCGGTGTACACGGATGAAGCCGTCGCCTAACAATGCCTCCCAGTGCGATATGGGAGTCTTGTTGCGGTATTTCTCACCGTCTCGTGCATACACCCATGTTTCCGAGTCGTTCGATTCCACATAGAGTATGCCCCTTATGAACAACGTTACAGGAGAACGATTGGAGTTGAAACGAATGGTAGCGTCCTTTTCTTCCTTGCGATATTTCCTGTTGATATACTCCGACAAGAGATAGTCGCCAACACAGAGTACGGTGATTACAATACCTATGAATAAAGGATTGACTGTGACGTCAGGAATACCTGTCTCTTCACCATTCCATGCATCATAGCGAAAATGATTCGTCATATCGTTTGCCACAATGATGAGAAATATCTCGGCAATCAGTATGGCTGCCACCACACAGACGGCACTCATCAGTCCCCTCTTCCTGTTCCTGAACGATACCTTGAAAAGAAAATATCTCAGAGCAAGTGCACCGGGGAGGAACATGGTCGCAATGAACAGAGCCTCGCCAAACAGATAGTCGAGACTTGTGAGGATGTTTGCCACCAACAGGATGGCGACAATCCAATAGATGACAGTCATTGCAATTTTCTTCATCACGATGCAAAAAAACGATTTTGTTTGCAAATATACAAAATAAATCCCATTCTTCATGCTTCAAATCCCATTATAAAGGGTTTTGACATTCAAACAAAGGGATACTTACAGCAAAAAATGCATGCAGTAACAGATTTATTTCTACCTTTGCAGTGTCTTAACCGACAGACGCGTCATAAAATCAACAAAATGTTTAACCAATCAAAAAACTAAATGATTATGTTTATAGAATTATTGTACGATGCAGTTCAGGTAAACTGTCAGGCAAGTCCTCTCTGCGAAGTAATTCTCACAATCCTCCTCGTCGGCATGGCATTTGCAGCCAGGAAAGCACCTGCATGGGTGAAGAAAATAGGCTTCATTGCATTAGCGGTGGGAGTGATGTTCGCATTAATGGATCTCAGAACTTTCTGCGACTTCTACCAACGCGAAGGTGAAATGACAACAATAAACATTACTACGGCTTTGATTCCAGTGATTTGCTCGCTACACTACGGTATTTTCATCTTCTTCGTATCACTGATTATTCGAATGGTACGCAAGCCACGAATCTAAAACACATTATCAATTATTAAAGACACAGAAACATTATGGCAGCAATAATTTTGATTTCCATTCCTCAACTATTCGTAGAGGGAGGTTTGTTGGGAATGTCGTTAGTGACACTTTTCTTCATAGCAATGCTTTTTGCAGTGTGGAAAGCACCTAACTGGGTGAAAGAACTTGGTCTTGCAGCAATGTCGGCAGGCATTATGTGGACACTCTTAGGCTGTTTTCAGGCAAGTAATCAAATCATTGCCGCTGGTGACGTCTCCCCGACAGTTACATTAGGTGGCGTTAAAGTCGTATTGATTTCTACAATCTACGGCATCATCGTCTACCTCACTTCTCTCGTCATCCACCTCATCCAGCAACCGAGAAAGTAAAGAAGGAGATTACAAGTCAACAAGTCTTTGAGACAACGAGCCTCTCCCGCAAAGGAGGGGCTTTCAACCCACAACTTTCGAATTGTCATTCAGTTGTATGTTAAATCATTCATGTTGATAATCATATGTTTTCTCTCATTTCGCGAGAAATTCACTTTTCTATGATAATCACCAAGTTTTTAATTAAATTCTGTTAAAATCGAAAGTCAAAACTGAATTGTCTGATAACTCGGAGCTCTGCTCGCCTGAGTGGCCGTAGTGCCTGAAGAATGTTAAAATAAAATAATGTAAATCAATAGCATACAAACTTGAGAAACTTGAATCAAGAATTCAATAAATTTGTTAAACAATAGCCGTTAGCCATTAGCCGTTGGCCGTTATTATTTGGCCGTTAGCCATTAGCCATTAGCCATTGGCTTTTTATTTTACTCTTTCACATTGCGGGCCAATAGCAACTCCGAGCTTGCTCGCCTGATGGTCGAAGCACCGGAAGAATGGCCAATGGCTAATGGCTAACAAATAGCCAAATGGCCCTAAATGCCTCTGAGCTTTGCTCAGTTTACTAGTGGCGCACACCCTGTTTAGTACTGGCGATTTTCCGTTTAGAAGTGGCGTTTCAGGTGGAACGCCACTAGTAAATCAGACCCCCTTCAGAACTACTCCTGTGGCACATTGGAATCATACTTGCACTGAGCCAGTATTGCATTCCCTGCCCATACGGTGAAGGCTTCGTCCTGCTCCGTGACGGAGAAACTCTCCGTTTCGTAGATACTGGCGATGTCATTTGTATCAAGTTCCAGTCTGAGCCTTACGACCGCACCATCCAGTGCATCCACATCAAGCGAGTTGTACAGGGACTCTGTAGTGATGTCGGCACTGCGGTACTTGCGGATGAGTTCCCACTGCCCTTCTTCAATTTCCTCTTTGGTAAGTTCGGACTTCCTGATGGTGCGCAGTCTTGCTTGGTCAACGAAGTAGAGTTCGATGAACGAGTTGAACAATGGTGAGATGATGGGCACTGCCTGTTCGAGTGTGAGGAAACTGCCCTTCTTGTTGGTCATGAACATCAGTCCGTCAGCCTTTGTGACTGAGCCTTTCACTGCGGACTCAATTACTGGTTCAGCACTTGCCATGATGTCCTTCATGGTCTTGTTTGCTCTGGCGAACGAGGTCAGAGCCTCGGCAAGCTGCTGTTTTGTGTAGAGTTTTTTCATACGATATGTTTTTTATGGTTAGAAAATGTTGACTGCAATTAACGGAAAAATTTTTCATATGTGCAATAGCGTTAACAAAGTTTAACATTAGCCGTCCCGAATGTTGATTTTTTGATTTTTTGATTTTTTGATTTTCGTAATTCCCTATATATTATATATATATATATTATGAGTCCACT
>JAZQPD010000103.1:0-5904 GCA_045628285.1 Bacteroidaceae bacterium | reverse complement strand
AATAATTTGTATAGAAAACAAATAAAATCTTGTTTTTCTGTACAGAATAATACATACTTTAACATTTGAACGACAATGCCATTGTTCGGATGCAACAAACAAGCAGGGAGACACTGATGCCTCCCTGCCTTGTTGTTATCGTGTGATGATGTCCTTAATTCATGTAGCCCGGGTTCTGCCAAGCCTTCTGCTGTTCTGCAGTGAGGTTGGTTCCGTCTGGGTTCTGAAGCTGGTCGATGAACTTCTGAGGGATTGGACGGAGGTTGTGGCGGTCAGCAACATTTGCGGCGGCTTCCGGGTTGAATGCCTTAGCACGCTTTACGAGGAGTTTGCAACGGCTGAGTTCCTCCCAGCGGTTCCATTCACCGAGGAGCTCACGAGTACGCTCGTTCATGAGGAAGTTGATGAGACGGTCCTTGTCGCCGGAGCATCCAAGTATGCCAAGGATATACTCGTCTTCTGCAGGAAGGTTCTGGTAGCTCTTGATTTCCAGACTTGATGCGTCTGTAGTACGAGCGATTCCTGTAGATAGGTAGTATGTGTTCTTCTGGATGAACGAGATCCGGCATGCTTCCATGTTGGTGAGTTTGTCACCGGCAGCGTTCTTACACTTGCCAAGAGCAGCAGATGCAGTTGAGTTGTCGGCATCGCCTCCGAATTCCTTTGCAAATGCCATTGTTCCGTCGGTGTAGTAGTCGCGTTCCTCTCCCTGCTTCCATGCTGCACGTGCACGGAGCTGGTTGATGGTGCTGATGGCTTCATTGTAATTGCCAAGACGTACCTGTGCCTCTGCCTTTACGATGTAGGTCTCACCCGTACGTGCCATGATGACGTCGCGGTGTGCATCGCCCTTCTCTGCTGTACGTGTACCGTCGTCAGTCTTGTTGATTCCGCACCAGAAGTTGCTCTGTGCAGGGTTTCCTGACACACCATAGTTGCGGTGTACGTACTGTCCGTCGGAATAGAGAGGAATTACGTTCGGTACCCACTTGCCGTTCTCAGGGTTAACGAATGTGTGTTCCACTGCTCCACGTCCGAACGAACCGTAGGTACTCTCGTTGAGGGCACTGTTGCGGTTGTTGAGGATGAACATGATACCTGGGTCGCCCAGTTCAGGTTCTGCTCCTGCCGGACATCCTACAGACTGCATAGTCTCTGGTTTCACGTAGTTGTTGTAGCCGTAGATGGTCTTGAAGGTCTTCCACATACGTGAGTCGTTCACATTGTCGAATACTGCATATGCATACTCGTTTGGACGGCAACGCTGGAAGTCCATGCCTCCGATGTACTGACCGCGCTGTACGTAGCCACCTGAGAAGTTTGAGAACTGTGGGTTGAAGTAGTTGTATGTACGGTTTCCGAATCGGCCTGCATAGGATGTTGTGTGCTGTGCAGACATCAGGATTTCAGGATTGCCTTCCTGAGCACAGTCGATTCCCGTCCAGCGGGCATAGAGGTCGATGTAGTTAGGAGTGAGCGGATGTGCCTTTGCAACTTCGTCGCAGAGTGCGATGACTTTGTTGAGGTCTTCCTTTGAGTCATATTTCCCGTTCCAGCTTTCGCAGCGTTCAGACTGACGGAAAAGGAGAGCCTTTGCGAGGAAGTGGGCAGCTGTGTACTTGTCCCAGCCACCTATTCCGCGCTTAGTCTTCTCAGGAAGGAGGTTATAGGCCTGTGTGAGGTCGGAGATTACGGAATTGAGAGTCTCTTCCTCTGTTGCACGGTTGAATGTGCGTACCACGCCTGAAGATGGTTCGAGCTGGAGGACAACTGCTCCGTACTGTGCAAACAGACGGTAGTAGTTGTAGCCACGGAGGAAGTATGCCTCACCGAGACAGGTGTCGTGAGTCTCCTTATTGGTAATCTTGTCGGCACTGGCAATGAGAGAGTTTGCAGTGGAGATTCCGTAGTACATCTGATCCCAGAGTGCTGAAACACCCGGACAGTTGTTGTTTGCTGCACCGTTGGCAGTCGTACAGTCCTGCGGATTCAGACGACCGTCGTACGTATTCCAAGGTTCCGACGTGAGGTCGGCTCCATTTGTGAATTCGTCGCATCCGTAGAGTGTGATACCGTAAGCCCATTCGTAGCCGAAGTGCCAGCGGATATTTGCATAGAGGGCTGTTGCGAGATCCGTGATTCCCTGCTCAGTCTCGAAATAGTCGGTGCTGAACGCGGTCTTGTTGTCCTCGTCAAGGAAACTTTCGCTACATGAAGTCACTCCTACGAGTCCGGAAACAACCAATGCAGCAATTCCTAATTTATTTATATACTTACTCATAATTCAATGGTTTTATATGTTTGTTATTAGAAACCGACCTGCAGACCCATTGTGAATCCTCTGTTGTAATAAGAAGCGTTCATATCGAGATCGAGGTAGTCGATTGATGACGTGAGGTTGCCCAGGTTTCTGCCCTGGATGTAAACTTTCAGGCGTTCGATACCGATGCTGCTGCAGATGCTCTTAGGGAATGTGTAACCGAGAGAGAGGTTGCGAACCTTGATGAATGAAGCATCCTTGAAACCGAGGAGGCTTGAATAGGAGTCACCACCGGCAGTGCTGTAGACTGGCTTCTGCCATTCTGCACCTGTATTGTCCGGACGCCAGTAGTCGATTTCACGCTGCGCGTACATACCGAGCTGACCTTCGCCACCTGTGCTGACCATGTACTTGAATCGTCCGTAGAGTTCCACGATGAGTTCAAGTCCCTTGTAAGAGAATGTGTTTGTCCAGCCTGCTGTCCAACGAGGATTTCTGTTGCCGAGGATCACACGGTCATCTGCATCGATCTTGTAGTCACCGTTCTGGTCAACAGGACGAACACTACCTGGTGTGAACTTAGTGCCGTTGGCATTGAACTTAGCCATTTCCTCTGCATCCTCTGCCTGCCAGAGTCCTGCATTGTCATATCCGTAGAATACTCCGATTGACTCGCCGATGAACCATGCGTTTGCGATGTCGTCCTGCTTGCCGTTTGAGAGTTCGACGATCTCATCCTTTACGAAACCTGCATTGATGGATGATACCCACTTGAAGCCCTTGTAGTCTACTGGAGTGCCATAGATGCTGATGTCGAATCCGTAGTTCTTTGTCTCGCCTACGTTTGCCATAGTGTTAGGGAAACCTGTAAGAGTTGGGATTGTCATGTTGAGCAAGAGGTCCTTTGTGCGTGACGTGAAGAAATCGATACCTCCACCGAGACGTCCCCTGAAGAATGAGTAGTCAACACCGAAGTTCCACTGAGTGGTCTTTTCCCATCCCAGTTCCTTGTTTGCCATACCTACCTGACTGTTGGTGTAGTATGGTTCGTTGGTTGCGTATGCCTGAACGGCTTCTGCACCGAACGGAACGAAGAATGACTGGATGTTGCCGAGTGTTCCGTAAGGGCCTACGCCTGAGTTGCCTGTAGTACCTACGCCCACGCGGACCTTCAACTGGTCAATCCATTCGATGTTCTTGATGAACTCTTCCTGGTCGGCACGCCATGCGAGTGCCATTGATGGGAAGAATGCCCACTTGTGACCCTCTGCCAGTACGGACGAACCGTCCCAGCGTCCTGATGCCGTGAGGAGATACTTATCCTGGAATCCGTAGTTGAGACGTACCATGTAGGAATTCATGGAACTCTCAGTGAGACCAGAGCCCATGCTTGCCCCGTATGTATTTGCATCCGTGATGTCGACACTTCCCATGTTGAACCATTCGAAGTGCTCGTTAGGGATGTTCTGTGCTGACTCGTTGGAAGTCTCGTAATTGTAGTTTGATGCTGACTGGAGCAGAGTGACACCGATGTTATGGTCACCGAACACACGGCTATAGTCAACCTGATTGTCGAGAGTCCATGAGAGGTAACGGCGAGTGGATGTGGAAGCATAGTTCTTTCCACCTACGCGGTTAGCACTCTGGCTGCTGAGGAAGATACCGTTCCTCCACTGGCGGAAACCAGGACCGAAGGAAATCTTGTATGACAGACCGTCGAGCACGTTTACCATCTTGCCGAAGTCTACCTTGCCGTAGAAACTACCGATGGCACGGAACGACTCACGGCTATTGTGTGACTTGCCCCACTCATCGATTACTGTGTACTGGTTTACTACAGAGCCGCCTGGCATGTTGATGATGTCGCCATTCTCATCGTAAGGAACACAGTAGCGGAGCAATGCCTTTGCTGCACCATAGAGGTCTGTAGGACCCGAACTTGTTCCGACCTGACCGGTGCGTGAGAATCCGTAGTCCTGCTCTGAGTAGGAAGCGTTGACGCTACCGCCCATCTTGAACCAAGGAGTTGCCTGGATGTCGTTGGTAAGAGTGAAGTTGTAGCGGGTGAAGTCCTGACCCTTCTGGGTACCCTTGTTGTTGAGGTAACCGAAAGATACGTAGGCATTCATCTTCTCCGTACCGCCACTTGCACTGATTGTGTGCTGGTTAGATATACCTGTGCGGGTAACCATGTCACACCAGTCGGTATTCTCTACGAGAGAACCGTTCCATTCAGTGTTGTTGTTTGTCCAACCCTTGTTGACATTTGCCAGAGCATCTGGGTCACCAGAGAAGAACGCCTGATCCTGAGCGTACGTAGGCTGGTCACCAGGAGTGTAGAGGTCTGGATTTGAGTTGTAGTAAGCCCAGCGACGCCACGTGATGTAGTCGGAAGCACTCATTGCAGGCTGCTTGTCTACGATATTCTCAAATGTCACACTTCCACTGTAGTTGAGGTGGAGCTTGCCTGCAGTACCGCGCTTGGTAGTTACGAGAACCACACCGTTTGCACCGCGTGAACCGTAGATGGCAGTGGCACTCGCATCCTTCAGGACACTTACATTGTCGATATCGTCTGCATTCAGACTCTCGATACCACCGTTCTGGAGAGGCACACCGTCTACTACATACAGAGGCTCGCTCGTAGCATTGATGGAACGGACACCACGGATGCGGATGCTTCCGATTTCGCCAGGACGCTGGCTCGAAGTGATGTCGACACCTGCCACCTTACCCTGCAGGGCCTCAAACGGATTGTTTACAGGCTTGGTCTCAAGATCCTGCGACGTAACAGTAGCAACGGCTCCCGTCACGTCCGACTTTCTGCGGACACCGTAACCTACGACTACTACGTCGTTGATGAGGTCAGTGTTTTCCTCGAGAACAATTCTGATGTTCTGGCCTCGGGCAGCAACAGTTGCTGTCTTGTAGCCTACGTAAGTAACTCGCAAAGTCTGATTGCCTGCCACTCCGTCGAGGGAGAACCGACCGTTCACGTCAGTCACCGTTCCCTTGCCAGGAACTTCTGCAATCACGACATTTGCACCAATAACAGCTTCACCAGCCTTGTCTACGACTGTTCCGCTAACTGTCTGCGCCTGGATTGCACCCGATATCAGGAACAATACTCCCAGCAACGCAAATCTCATTGATTTTAAGTTCAACATAAAATAAAGATTAATAAATAGTTAAAAATGGTTATATAAAAAGATAACTATATGAAGGATTCCATCTTCATAGCTTTCTCCGGGTTAAGAAGGTTCATAAATCATAGGCATTCACATTTCTGGACTCACAAATTTAAGTGTTTTTATGATAACTGCAAAATATTTTTTTGTTTTTTTTACTTTTGCACCGAAAATGTCATACCCGGCATAGTCATCGTCATCTCCTGCCTTCTTCCACTTTCCACCAACCAAAGTCCGTATCATAGGTAAAATCATCGAAGAAAGCAATGCCGAGGGATTCAGTTCCGGTGGCGTTGGAGAGTTTTCATAACATTATGTAACAAGCAAATTTAAACACGCCTTTTTTTCGTAAAGTTAATGCACCAGTTTATTTATCATAATTTTTACTCGTTTTATTGTTGAAAATGGTCTTTCTGTTCTCCATTCTGTAGCTTGTTCCTTTTAAGTTTATGACCT
>JAZQPD010000102.1:0-3203 GCA_045628285.1 Bacteroidaceae bacterium | reverse complement strand
GCGAATAATGCAAGAATGCTCATAAGGGGACAGACCAGAGGAACGATGGTTTGTACTACATGGGCACTTCTTGCTACTGCTATTCAATACACGGCTGACCATGCCCTGGCTTTCAGACGGGTGTTGTTTATAATTCAGTTACTGTAAATCGGTTCGGCTAAGCACGATGTCGAAACCTCTGACTTCGGATAACCTGGCTCTGACGGTTGTCGGTAGTCATAGGTCTCTGTAAAAAGAGGAAGATACCTGTGCACCATCGGAAGACTTCTTATATGGTAAGGTCTCTGAGGATAGTGTGCCGTCTGACAAGACGATTGTAACTTGGAATGTTGAACCATCGCCAGAAGGTTTGTATCTATGACAGAAGGGAAATGAAAGAGGTCTGAACTGTCAGCATAGAGCAGATCGTCAAGTCGGTCATTGCAGAGTGGTCTTCTGCCTGTGCTGTTTGTCGGATACTGTTTTGCAACCCTGAGTGCATCGGCAATGTTCATTGCCCTTTCATTTGTCCTTGTCATGCACCTATGATTATAATAGCCATTAGCTAGTGGACGAAAGAAGGTATGGTCACCTGTTCGTCCTGTCCGAAGAGGAGTTTATTCGGTAGATGTATCAGGAGGTTTGTCTACTCTAGACTCACCATTCTTGAAGTGGTTATTCACGAATAGTTCTGGAACCTTGGCAGACGGATTGTTTATTGGCTCTCCGTCAACCAGCCATCGTGATACACAGTGTATGGTATGAACGGAGGTTCTGTTACCTTGCTCTGAGGTAATCAAGCCCACTTCATTGAACTTGTCGATCATCTTGGACACAGTTTTGCGATTGCATTTCCATAATGCCGCAAGTTCAACCTCTGACATTGCCACCTGACCAATCTCCAACAAAGATGAATAGCCTTTCTTTTGATATGGAGTTGGTTCACGCGCAGCCATTTCGATCAGACTTACAAGGCAACTCATTCTGTTGATGCCCTGACCGTCTGATGCCAGGAACTTTAGCTGACCACTGGTCAGTTGCAGTTCGTAGTCTGATGTTGTTTTCTCTTTCAACATTGAAATTCGATTTTGATGTTGATACTGTTTACTCTGTGAATGCTGAATATATTGTAGATACTGTCAACACTTACAACACATTCCACATTGCCGACATTGTGGATGTTGTTGTTGATGTAAACACTGTGGATGTTATTCCCATTGTCTTGCCCTGAAAAGAGTTGAATAAAAAAACAACTCTATGATGGAAAAAGCAAAAGAAATTGTTTATGGGGATCTAGAATCAATTTTACGTTATCCCCGTGAGTTTATCAGTGGCATTTCTTCGTATACGAACGAAGAAAAACGCATTATAATCTCGTATTATCTGTCAAATCGCTGCAGTGTAAAGCTAATTTGTGAAAAATTTAGCATTTGCAGGAAGACTTTTTACAATTGGCTTAGTATCTTTGCAAGCGAAAAGGAGCGACAGATGAGAAGACGTTCCGTCAGTATTAACAAATCAATCCCCGATCCCATGCCTCAAAAGAATGGAAATCCAGCAGAGTCGCCAGAGCAGGAGCTTGCCCGCCTCAGGGAAGAGAACAAGAATCTCCAGGAAGCATTGAAGATGGCAGAATGGTCCAATCACGCCAAGGATGTGATGATAGACCTGGCCGAGAAGACCTTCAACATCCCAATAAGAAAAAAATCTGGTGCCAAACAGTAAAAGAGCTTGCCGCAGAGAAGGTCAAAGGCCAGACCATGGGCCTTCTCTGCCGACTGTTTGGCAAAAGCTGGCAGGCTTACTATCAGCACAGGGACACGTTGAGTAAGCAGCTCCTTACGGAAGAGATGGTGCTGCAATTTATCCGTGAGATACGGGAGTACGACCCGGGCATCGGCGGAGAGAAACTGCACACGATGTATCAGGAACGCTTCGGGCGTGATTACGAGTACATGGTGGGCAGAGACAAGATGGAGGCCATCATAGCAGACAACAATCTGAACGTCAGAAAACCAAGGCGCAAACCACGCACGACGGATTCAACGCACGGCCTCCCGACCTATCCTAACCTCATCAAGGAGCTCATCCCTGTACGCAAGAACCAGGTGTGGGTAACAGACATCACATACATACCGATATGGGTCAGCGAAGACGAATACATCTTCTGCTATCTGTCCATTATATCCGACTACTATACCAAGGAAATCATCAGTTGGTATGTAGGGGATACGCTGGAGGCATGGCATAGCGTGGAGTGCATTCTGCAAGCCGTGGAGACACTTGCCGGGGAAGAACCAGTAGATCTCATCCATCACTCCGACACAGGCATCCAGTATGTAAGTGCTGCATACACATCAGTACTCTACGAGGCAGGCATACGCATCAGCATGACCGAAAGCGGAGATCCCAAGGACAATGCAGTGGCGGAACGTCTGAACAATACAATAAAGAACGAACTGTTCAAAGACATAAAGTTTCATTCCATGGAGGAGGTAAAGCGGGCCATGACAAAGGCAGTGGAATTCTTCAACAATGAGCGCCCACACATGAGCCTTGGCAACATGACACCGCGACAGGCGGCCTCCTATAAGGGCAAAATCAATAAAAAATGGACCAGTTACAGAGAAAAGTATCTTGAAAATTTGGAGATTCGAACCGGAGCTACTACCTTTGCATCCCAAACACGGGATTCAATTGAATGCAGGCTTTAGTGGCTTATTCAACAGCTATCAGTGTTTAGCAATTATTATTCAACCATACCAAGGGTTAGGAAGAAGGACATTCAACTGATCTTAGGTTTATAATAAAATCCATTCAACTTTTTCTAGGGTAGTACATTCCCTACATACACTTCATACCCTACATAGTACTCTACATACCACTCTACATGGTTTACCTGCCTGATATTCAATTTATAGTGTGTTCGCATGTAGAGTATGTATAGAAAAACCGCAATCCCCATGTGTGCGCGTGCGTGAGAAAAACTGTACCCGGTTGTCCCCAGCACTGAGTACAACTGTCCCCAGCGCTGAGGACAATTTCAAGTTGCTGTACAATGCAGTTCCAGTAAAGCAAGACAGTCTTAGAAGCTAAGCCCTTTGCTGTGCCCTGGTCTTCATAAAGCAAGACGGAATTGTACCGAATCATGAGGCCATACATCCATGATTCAAAAACTTTTCATTCCGTTTCCTTGCCCATATAATAAATAATGTGTAACTTTG
>JAZQPD010000101.1:0-14855 GCA_045628285.1 Bacteroidaceae bacterium | reverse complement strand
TACCCCTAACCCCTCCCAAAGGGAAGGGATATGGAAACAACACACCCGTCCTTCCCCGGCATTCCGCTGGGGAAGGATTTTTTGTGCGCACATATTACTACCATCCAACGCACGCATCACCCCGCACCAATTGAGAAAACTATCCACTACAACGCACAAAACTATTTACACATTATTAACAAGTATATACTATCTGTTACTAACGTCTATATACTACTTGTTACTAACACGTATGTAGTTTTCTCAATTAGTCCGACTATTGTTATCCGTAGTGCAGGCTATTGTTCTCTGTAGGTATCAGTATTGTCCTTTGGAATCCAAATGCCACGAGTCAGATGATTGAAAATAATTGGCATAAAAGTTTTCTTGTATCAATATAATTTCCTATCTTTGCAACAATTCCAGCGAGATATGGCGTTACCTTATGTCATTTGTTGTAATTACCTATTTTTTCTTTAGTGAATAAAATGATTATGGACAGACAATATACACATATTGATTGCTTTGCAGGTCCTGGTGGAATCTGTACTGGGCTACATGCTGCAGGTTTTAAGACACTTGTTGCTATTGAATATATAAAAAGTTGTTGTGAAACATATTCAGCCAACCATCCCGAAGTACATGTCATACACTCTGATATTAGAGACGTAAAAGCAGAACACATCTTGCCATATATTCCTGAAGATGGTGTGGATTTAGTGACATCAGGAATGCCATGCGAGACCTTTTCCACTGCAGGCAACACTTCGAGGTCATTCTATGATGATCGCCAATTCTTATTTCGTGAAGGAATCAGAATTGCTCAAATGACAAATGCAAAAATGATTCTCTTTGAGAATGTTCCTGCGATTACATCTAAGAAAGCATCACAAGATTCCTCTGAATTAATTGTCGATATTCTTCGTAATGAATTGGCAGATGCGGGGTATAAAAATATGATACAAGTAGTTCTGGATGCAACAAAATTCGGTGTTCCTCAGAAACGAAATAGATTTTTTATTCTTGCCACGCAGTATGATGACTGGTGGTTGACTGAACCTAATCAAACTCGTAAAGCAACCAATGTTGCTGATGCATTGATTGGCCTTCCGAATGTTATTCCAAATACCGATGAAGAACAAACTGAATATACAGGGGAAAACTCTGAATACTCACAATTGCTTCAGGACGATGTTTTTTGGAAAAGACAAGACCTGTCACAAAATCATATCATCAATCACAAACCGATGCGCCATAGAGCATGTACATTAAAAAGGTTTGCTTTGCTTCAACCTGGTGATAATTTGAAGTCGCTGTTTGATAGATACCAAGGAGAGGAGCGTAAGAAACTTCAAGAAGAAAGAATCCTTCCAAAGAAATTATTCATAAAACGCAATATGCGACTAAAAGATAATGAACCTTCACCAACAGTTACCAGCCATTGTCTTGATGAATTTGTTCACCCTAAGTACAACCGATGTTTGACTGTTCGTGAGTGCGCTCGCTTACAGTCTTTCCCAGATTCTTACAATTTTGTAGGGGGGCCTTACATCGTGCCACATATTGATAGGACAGTCCAAGATAAGTATGAGCAAATCGGTGATGCTGTCCCTCCACTGCTTGCATATGCTTGGGGATTACAAATTACTGAACTTTTCAAACTTAACAAGTATGGAATTTGACTATTACAAATACTGTCTTTCTGCATATCAAAAGGAATACAATAGATGCTACAAACAGTTACAGAAAACATTTAACGGCAGGACCAATCTCGAAAAGAAACAAGAAGAATGGTCTAAAGAAGCTCAAAAAGCAGCAATACGTGTTGCTGTCATGAAAGGTCTCAACGAGATAGAAAATCCATCCATATCAGAACTATGGAGCGCACTCTATCGTGTACACTTATACAAAAAATCGGGAGTCAAAGACTTAGACACCATACAGAAGGTTGTAAGTGCTGATGAGAGTTGGAAAAAGTCAAGTGGACACGCTTTTGAAGAAATGATAAAAGAACTTGCATCACTTGCACTTGAAGGAACGGATATAAGTATGATACTTCAGCGTGATTTGAGCATAATGATTAGGATGGGTGAATTGGCAAATGAACCACGTGATATCAGCTGGCTAAAAGATCAAATTAAAGCCAACATATTTGATTTGTATTGTATTGTAACCGTTAATGGCAAACAGAAGTGTTTTGGATGCGTTCAGTGTAAGACAAGCATCCGTGACAGAGTAACACGAGATCGTGAGCCATCGCTTAAAGCCATGGAATCATCTTTTTGGAGTGTTGCTTTTGTATTGGATGGAGACTTCCTCAAGTTACCAAAATTTAAAGCTATGGTCAATGGTGGTTCTGAAGAATTCTCCATCAATGGTTGGCATGGAATGTATGTATTCTCATTGAATGAAATTAGTGACCGTATATATCCAATTACTGTTGGTTTTGATATTTTCAAGAATCATGCTCTTCAAGCTGCGAAGCAATGGTTGGAGCAACGTCAATGGCTAAAAGCTGATTGGAAAACTGAGGAATAAATACAGTTATATAAAGAGTAAAACAATAGGATATTTGTTTGACACTAATCTTGCAAATAATGCAAGACCTGTAGCCAAGTCATTTCAGTTGTGTTTGTTTGATATCAGATTCATCTGCGACCAAAAGTTTCACAGTCCAATTCTTTTTGCTATATTTGCGCTATGCAAACTCTTTATAGAAACATACTCGACCAGTTGACGGACATCTACGGGAAGGATGAGGCAAGGGCAATCACAAGAATGTTCTTGAAGGATTTGTTTCCTGATGAGAACGACTGTGAGTTATTGCTGGGACATAGGGAGGAACCTTCAGAGGACATCCAGTTGATGGTAGGGCGTCTTAAAAAGGGTGAACCTATTCAGTATGTACTTGGCAAGACGGAATTTTTCGGCATGGAGATGCATGTTGAGCCTGGAGTTCTTATTCCGCGTCCTGAGACGGAGGAACTGATAAGACAGATACTGATCCGGCTTGAGCCGGGCAGCAGTCCCACCAACATTCTCGATGTTGGTACAGGAAGTGGCTGCATCGCTCTTGCCATGAAGAAATGTTTTCCTGATGCAAGGGTGGAGGCATGGGATGTGTCGGACGAGGCGCTGAGGATAGCAAGTGGCAACGCGGAACGCTTGGATTTACCTATTATATATAATAAGGTGGATGTGGTGGGGAATTATGAATTACGGTTTACGAATTACGATTTGATTGTAAGCAACCCGCCTTATGTACTCGAGGAGGAGAAGGAGGCGATGGAACGCAATGTGCTGGATTACGAACCCGAGACAGCCTTGTTCGTTCCCGACAGCAATCCTCTGCTGTTCTATGACAGGATTGCCGACATTGCAGCCAGCAGTCTCAGGGAAGGTGGTTTGCTGGCATTTGAGATTAACCGCCGCTTTGGTCATGATATTGTAGAGATGCTGAGACGGAAGGGATTCTCCGATGCGGAGTTGACGAAGGATCAGTTTGATAACGACAGATTTGTTTTTGGAACATGGAAAGGAAGAGAAAGACAGTAAGTGAGGACGAGGCATTCGAGAAACTGTCGCGGCTGTGTGCAGCGAGTGAGTACTGCATTTACGACATGAAACGCAGGATGTCGTACTGGGATATGCCTGAAGGTGCTCGTGAGAAAGTCATAAGCCGGCTCCTTGCCGATAAGTTCATCGACGAGACAAGGTATGCCCGTGCCTTCACTCACGACAAGTCTGTCTTCAACAACTGGGGCGAGATGAAGATAGAGATGGAACTGCGGAAGAGAGGCATTTCCCAGAAAGACATAGATGATGCAAAGGACGAAATCCAGGAGGATGAATCGCTGGAGAGGCTGAGGGCACTCATAGAGGCAAAACGACCTTCCGTGAAGGGCAGGTCGGAATATGAGATAAAGGCAAAACTCTACCGGTTTGCCTGTTCCAAAGGGTTTTCAACCGACCAGATAAGCGAGGTAATTGGCGATCTTTACTGACATAGTGAATCTGTTGTTCCCCCGTTACTGCGCTATGTGCGGGGAGAGACTTGGTACTCAGGAGAAACACCTCTGCGTGAACTGCCTGCGTGCCCTGCCCTACACCCATTCCGATGTGATGGCAGAGAACCCGATTGAGAAACTCTTCTGGTACCATCTCCCGATTGAGAAGGCAGCAAGCTATTTTTTCTATTCGGGAATCCAGACCCGTAGCACGATTCATGCACTGAAATATTTCGACAATCCCACCATAGGGAGTTACCTGGCACGGATGATGGCAGAGGAATACAAGACTTCGGGGTTCTTCGATGGTATCGATGTCATTGTGCCCGTCCCGCTCTCGCGTCAGAAGAAGAGAAAGCGCGGGTACAACCAGTGCGACTACATTGCCCACGGAATATCATCCGTCACCGGTATTCCTGTCGAGACAAAGGCCGTGAGCAGGGCAGTAAATAATCCCACCCAGACTCATCTCAATGCCTTTGAACGCAAGGAGAATGTGGAAGGCATCTTCCGTATGGACCATCCCGAACTGTTGAGAGGCAGGCACGTCCTCATTGTCGACGATGTCATCACCACAGGTTCCACCGTCCTTTCCTTAGGCAGGGAAGTGATAAAGGCCGGTGGTGTGAGAATTTCTGTGGTCAGTCTGGGCTATGCTGGCGATTTTTTTTGTAATTTTGCAGTCAGTAATGAAAATAGGTAATATAGACTTAGGCTACCGGCCCGTGGTGCTGGCACCGATGGAGGACGTCACCGACCAGGCTTTCCGGCTTCTCTGCAAGGAGTTCGGAGCAAGTATGGTCTATTCTGAATTTGTCAGTGCCGATGCCCTTATCCGCAGCATCGACCGCAGTTTGCAGAAGATAAGGATTTGTGACGGGGAGCGTCCTGCCGTCGTCCAGATATACGGCAAGGACGTAGCCAGTATGGTCGAGGCTGCAAGGATAGTGGAGAGCGAGGCTCATCCCGATATCCTCGACATCAACTGGGGTTGTCCGGTGAAGAAGATTGCCAGAAAGGGTTGCGGTTCAGGCATGCTTCAGAATGTCCCACTGCTGCTTGAGATTACGAAGGCAGTAGTGGATGCCGTGAAAATCCCCGTGACGGTGAAGACCCGTCTCGGCTGGGACTGCGAACACATGATTATCGTCGACCTTGCCGAACAGCTTCAGGATCTTGGAATCCAGGCTCTGACCATCCACGGCCGTACCCGTAGCCAGATGTACACCGGCGAGGCTGACTGGACCCTTATCGGAGAAGTCAGGAAGAACCCACGGATGACCATCCCGATTATCGGGAACGGTGATATCGACAGCGGTGAGAAGGCTAAGGACTATTTTGAACGGTATGGAGTGGACGGCATTATGGTAGGTCGTGCCACCTTCGGCCGTCCGTGGATATTCCGTGAAATCAGGGAAGTGCTCGACGGTACGGGCAAGGACGGAGAGGATATGACGACAGAATGGAAACTCAATGTACTGAAACGCCAGGTTCTCGACAGCGTGAAGTGCAATCCTCATGGTGAACTGGGTGGTATACTCCATGTCCGCCGTCATCTTGCTTCGTCGCCTATCTTCAAGGGCATACCTAATTTCCGTCAGACCCGCATCAGGATGCTCCGTGCCACAACTACAGAAGAACTATTTGAAATCCTCAATGAAACTGCCGATATTCTATCTGCCGCCAATTGACTGGTTTCGCCAGTATCTGACTGACGAGTCTGCCGAACTGAATTTCGGAGAGGTGTACGAGAAACAGTCACCCCGGAATCACTGTCTTATCGACTCGCCTCAGGGTGCATTGAAACTCACTGTCCCTGTCAGTCTGCATAATCCGCGATGCCTGACCCGCGATATCAGGATAAGCGACCACGGAGACTGGCATCACAAACACTGGCATGCCATTGAGACAACCTATTTCAACAGCCCGTTCTTCGAGTATCTCCAGGATGATTTCCGACCCCTTTACGAGAAACACTTTGATTTCCTCGTCGATTTCAACACCGAACTCATCGAAGTATGCAAAAACCTACTCTTGCAAGACGCTCCCACTTTTCACTCTTCACTTTTCACTTTTCACTCTGAGCGAAGCGAAGTCTATTATCAGGTCTTTGCCCACAAGCATGGGTTCTTGCAGAATCTTTCCATCATCGACCTCATCTTCAACATGGGCAACGAGGCGATACTATATTTAGTTAACAGTTAATAGTTAACAAGACTCCGAGCTCTGCTCGCCTGAACATAGTGAAGAAACAATGAATGAGCAATGAGAAATGAATATTGTTAAGACAAATTCCATACGTGCATGGTTTCTGGCTGCGCGACCCAAGACCCTCACGGGTGCGGCTGCTCCCGTACTGATAGGAGGTGCACTGGCATGGCATTTCGAGACACTGTGCCTGAATACCCGGTATCCGTTCCTGAATATCCGTTTCTTCCTCTGTCTCGGATTTGCACTGATGATGCAGATAGCAGCCAATCTCATCAACGACTACTATGATTACCGCAAAGGTACGGACCGCAACGAAGACCGTCTGGGACCCGAACGGGCGTGTGCTCAGGGATGGATTACTCCGTCGGCTATGAAGAGGGGAATTGCAGTGTCGGTCATACTGGCCTGCTGTATAGGACTGCCGCTGGCGTTCATAGGCGGATGGTGGCTCACCATTGTCGGCTTGTGGTGTGTGTTGTTCGCATTTCTCTACACCACCAGTTTCTCATATCTCGGACTGGGTGACATCCTTGTCATTGTGTTTTTCGGACTCGTGCCGGTTTGCTTCACCTATTATGTGCTCTGTGCCGGCGATGATGCCGTCCTCTCTGCCGGTCTGCGCAGCACGGTGATGCTCGGCATTGCACAGGGACTCGTGACCGACCTCCTGCTGATGGTCAACAACTACCGTGACCGCAACCAGGATGCCATCTCAGGCAAGAAGACCATCGTGGTGCGTATGGGTGCTGAGTTCGGAATCAGGAGTTACCTTGTCCTGGGACTTCTCGGAGCCTTACTGGCCGTGATTTCCACTCGCAGCCCGTACTCCTGCATAGCCATTGCGATGTGGCTTTTGCTCCACCTCTCTACCTACAGAAAGATGACACATCTCGACGGTCGTGACCTCAACAGAGTCCTCGGCCTTACAGCCCGCAACATCTTCCTCTTTGCCGTGGCAGTATCAGCACTCCTGCTAATCTAATCTCCACCAGTCGAAGTCGAAGAACTCGTCGTCGCCCCCTGTGAAGAGAATGTAGATGTCGTGCTGACCCTTTGGCGTGTTGCGCCCAGAGATATTCACACTCTTCATCTTCTCGCCTGAAGCCGTGAAGTCCATGCTTGCCAGAGGTCTGCCATCCATCTTGTCGAGGAAGAACTGGATGGTGCCGCCACTCTTGCAGTTGCCTATTGCGGCAGTCAGTTTTGTTGCACTGCCTTCTCCGAAGTCCACACAGCGCACTCTCGTCCAGTCACCATTGTGGATGGATGTGACGAAATGCTCCTCACCAGCCTTGCGGTCTACCTTCACGCCCCAGCTCTGCGACATAGTCTCGGCCTCCACCCTCTTGAACGGGTTGACCTTGCCTACTGGTTTTACTCCTTCCCTTGTGAACGGGATGAACGGGATACTTCCGTCGGCATTGAACTTGAATTCCTCCACTGCAGTAGATCTGCGGAATCCGCCTCCGTTAGGTAGCAGTCCGTTGTGGTAGAACATGTAGTCGTGTCCCTTGAATGTGATGTTTCCTCCGTGGATAGTGAAACTGTTCTTTGCCTCGTCCATGATTCTTCCACGGAATGTCCACGGGCCGTTTATGGTCGGGGCAGTAGAGTAAGCCATGTATTCCGGTACCCCACCGGCAGGATATACTACATAATAGGTATCGCCTCTCTTGCTCACCCACGGACCCTCCTCGTACTGGGTCATCATCCTGTTCTTGCCGATGCACCAGTCCATCTTCGACTGCAGTTCACCGAAACTCTTGGGGTCGGTATATCCAGGCACCTGTTTATAGCCGTCAGCAAACGAGATCATGTCGTCGTTCAGTTTGCCATACCAGAATCCCTTGTTTCCCCAGAAGAGGTAAGGGGTTCCGTCATCGTCGATGAAGATGGTTGGGTCGATGAATCCGAATCCTGTAGCGAGAGGTCCGCCGATGGCATCTTTCCATGGACCGGTAGGCTTGTCGGCCACGGCCACAGCAAGTGCGTCACCACCGTCAGCCTTGTTGCAGCATACATACCAGTACCACTTGCCATTCTTCTCCACAGCCTGAGCAGCCCATGCCTTGTTGCCATGCTGAGCCCATGCAAAGGTCTCTGTAGAAACCTGAGTGCCGAGATAGGTCCAGTTCACCATGTCCTCGGAACTGAAGAGCAGCCAGTCCTTCATCTTGAAGTTCAGTGCATCGTCCTCGTCGTGGTCAACGAAGAGATAGACCTTGTCACCGTGTACGTAAGGAGCAGGGTCGGGAGTAAAGACCGTGCTGATAATGGGATTCTGTGCGTTTGCAGAAGTGGAAAATCCGATAACGCCGCATGCAAGCAGGCTTTTAAGAAAGGTATTCATACTCATAATTTTTTGCGAAGTTAGTAAAAAAATCCGAACCGACAAAATCTTTTTTCATAAGTAAGCAGGTTGGTATTCACTTCTTCTTTGGATTGATGTTGAACTTGTAGATTGCGTGGAGCATGATGTAGTTCGGGATGCTGTTCGTCCAAGTTTCTGTGCGTCCTTGAGCATCGACATACATTTCCTTCTCTGACAACTGATGGAGGAGGTCGACGCCTTCGAGTTTCAGGGTCAGAGGCTTGCCTTTCAGGAACGACTTCGAGATTCCCATGTTCCAGATGAGGTCGTCAGTGTTCATCTGCTCTTCCTGATAGCCCCGCTTGCTGTACATCGTTATCGATGTGGCAATGTTCAATGCCCACGGCTTGATGGTGTACTGCCCTGAGAAACCATAGTTGAACTCGAATGCGTTTATCGTCTGGAAATTCTCCTTCTTGCTCGTACTGTTTCTCCAATTGAATCTTCCACTTACTCCAAGTCGCAGTTCGTCGTAGGTGTATTCTCCGCCTAACTCACTTCCAAGGGAAACTGTGTTGACTTTGCTAAGAGGAGCCTCGAAATCATCTATGCTGTTATTGGTTAATTGTGGGTCGTCAATTGTCTTGATATCGAAATCCACGTTGTGATCATAACTTAGATTCGGATTGACATGCATGCTCCAATGGTCGGCAGAATCGAGTCTGACATGGAAGTTTGAGTTGATTAATGCATTCCAGTTGCCGTTCACATTGCCAGGTTTATAGACATACGAGCCTTTCTCTGGATTATAGAGCGTACGTGTTCCCCAGTTGTTTTGAATGAGGGAGATATTGGAATAAACGCCAGAATTGACCCTTTTGCCCCAATTGCTGAAATTTGCACCGAAGGAATGTCTGCGTGAGTTCTTCAGGTCAGGATTGCTGTAGCGAGTGACCAAAGGATTGTTGGTCAGCGTGATGTTGTAGAGTTGGGTGAACGACGGTCTTGACACATTGAAGTGGTAGTCGATATTCAGATACCCGCCCTTTCCTGCTTGGTTCTTGAACCACTGATACAGATAGCCTGCACCGCCAGAAGGCAGGGTGTTGCGTCTTTCAAGTCGGGCACTCGGCAGATTGGTCTGCGAGAGGTCAATATTGTCATAACGCATCCATTCGTCAAATTTTGTTACATTCATTTGGATATGGAAGGTACTATACGATGAGTCTCCCTCCGCATTTTTTAAGACGATCAGCCCCGCATCATAACGGCGGTTCATGTTGTCGTGCCATTGTGAGTTCTGCCTGTCGAGTGCAACCTGCATGGAGTCGCGCGTACTCGGCAACTGGCCGAGAATGCTCTCGTCGGAGTCGGCGTCCCATCCCTTGCCTAACTTGTCGAGACGATAATATTCGTTGGCAGTGTCGGAATAGCTCTGGCCGAACTTCAATTCAGGTCTGAACCTCCAGCCACTTTGGAATGTAATATCGTATCCCACACTTGCATCGAAATTATAGTTCTTTGATGGTGAAGGCTGATATTCGTTTCGGAAATCTACCGAGCCATCTTGCAGAAACTCAGTCTTGTTTCTTGAGAACGACTTGCCGACAGTCTGCTTGTCGTACGAACCATTCAGATAAACTGAAAGAATGTCTCCCCACGGCATCTTGGCATTGAAATTCACATTTGAAGACAGATTGAATGAACTTGATTCGTTCTTCGAAAGGCTCATTGCTCTGTTTGTAGTCATCCCGAATAGTTCCGAGCCTTTCATGGCAGAGAAGATAGAGTCGAGCATCTGCGGCACTTCAAGGTTATACTTCGATGGGTCCTTGCTCAGCGAAGCATTGCGCGACAACGACCTGGAGTCGCCTTTTGTGTAGTGGAAATCTATGTTGTGACGAATAAAGAAATTCTTGTTGCCGAATGGTGCCTCACTGGTTAAATAATTTCTAAAGTTCAGATCAAACAGATCACTTACGCTGGAACTCATACTCCTACTATATATATTGCCAGCGGTAGTGAATTGCTCTGAAGCAGTTCGGATTTGATAGTCGCTCTCCCGCCATTGAACGTTGGCATTGAGTTCTTCGTCGAAAGTCTTGTCCTTGTCGTGGGCTACCCAACTGATGCCGATGTTCTTCATCGTCATCTCGTTCTGGGTGTACTCGTTAGGGTCCCAATCAGCGCTTTCTCCAGGTCGGGAATAGACATTTACATTGTTCAGGTTGCTGAAGATGGCCAACTGTGAATGATCGGAATGTCGCATTGCGAACAGTCGTCCCAGCCAGCGGTCGTTAGTTCCTGCACCGACGTCGACGTTGCCTAGATAGCCTCCGAGGAATTCCTTCTTCATCTTCACGTCCATCACATATTCCTTCTGCTCAGTCTGCTCCCCTTCCCATTTGTCGCGGTCGTTAAGTCTGTCATACACCTGAATGTCCTTCACGACATAGTAGGGCAGGTTGTCGAGCATCAGCTGACGGTCGTTGTTGATGAACCGGTCGCCATTGAGCAGGAGTTCGTCGACCTTCCTGCCGTTCACATAAATCTCGCCCCCCTTCTTCAGTTCCACTCCTGGGAGTTGTCGGATAAGGTCGTCCAACATACTTCCGTCGGGCACATTGAAAGCATCAGCATTGAATACCAGTGTGTCGCCCTTGTGCATGAACTTAACCTTCGAGGCAACCACCTCCACCTGATCGAGCATCTGGTCAAGGTCCTTCGTGGGGTTTTTCCTCTTCATAAGGAGCTGAGGTGCTTCGAACGAAGTGTTTCGGGCAATGTAGTTCACTTCGTAGTTCAAGTAAGTGGTGTAGTATTCCTGATGTTCTGCCTTGATGATGTACTTGGCAGGCTTGGCAGGAATTTCAAACCAATACTGCGAGTCGTGACCTTGATACCAGCAACGAGTCGAATCGACGAATGCACTGTCGGCAGTCATCAACGTCACCTTTGCCTCCACACCAGCCTTGGTGAACGAGTTCAGCACTCGCCCGGACAAGGAAATCTTCCTTTCCTTCTCCTTCTTTTTATTCTGTGCAAGGCAGTCACCCGGCTGACAGACACATGCCGCAATCATCATCAGCCACAGCAATGTCTGTCCATACTTAATTTTCAGTCCGTAGTTCATGATTCGTAATTATTCTGCAAAGTTAGACAAATTCCCTCACTCAGCCATCATCTTCGGCTGGTAGTTTGCACAATTTACGAATAATTAAAACTATTTAACAGGCCTTTCTGCCCGTGACGAACGGAGAAGTACCTTATGGCGAGCGGAGAAGCACACCCATGCAAGCGCAGACAACCGTCCAGACGAACGGAGAAGTACCTCTGATTGAACGGAGAAGACCTGTCATTCATACAGAGAAGATGGTTCACACGAACTGGCAATATTACCTGATTGAACTGACAATATATATGTCAAGTTACTAACATGACACTTGTCATGCTACTAACACGACATGCGTCAAGTTATTAACTCGACACTTGTCAAGCTAATAGCTTTACATATAACATCTCCGCTTGTCCGGGTAATTTCTACCCTTTGATCGGATTGCTTTCTCCGCTTGTCCGGCTAATTTCCTCCGCTCAGACAGGCCTCCGTGAGCGTTCTGGTGGTAGATGTTGAGCCCTCTCGGCAATGTGGGTGAGCGTTGTCGAAGACAGTGCTGAGTACTCTCGGGGCGGTGATGGTAAGGTGAAAAAGCAAAGGAGCTGGCTTCTGTGCCAACTCCTTTGCTGTGTCTGATTAAGACTGTCTTGTGGAGATAATGGGGCTTGAACCCATGACCTCTTGCATGCCATGCAAGCGCTCTAGCCAACTGAGCTATACCCCCAGCGGATGCAAAGGTAAGCAAAAAAAACGAAAACGAAAACGAAAACGAAAACTTTTTTTGGATTGTAACGGATATTTCATTTTTTTTATGTAAGTTTGCAAACTAAATGAATGGTATAATATGAGAAGTATTTTAAAAACTATGACAATCATGGGATGTGCAGCGTTGGTTGCAGGTGGACTCAACAGCTGCCAACAGTCGGGAAAGGAATCAGGCGAGGATGCCTTCGAGTATGCTAACGAGCGTTTTGCTGACTTGCAGATGCTGAGATACAAGGTAGAGGGCTTCGAGAACCTCTCCCTCCAGCAGAAGACATTCATCTACTATCTCTCAGAGGCAGCACTCTGGGGACGCGACATCCTGTTCGACCAGAACGGAAAGTACAACCTTGAGATTCGCGACATCCTCGAGGCTATCTATACGTCGGAGAATGCAGATAGGGACAATGAGAACTTCAAGGCCATGGAAGTCTACCTCAAGAGGGTGTGGTTCTCTAATGGCATACACCACCATTATGGTTGCGAGAAGTTCGTGCCGGAGTTCAGCGAGGAATGGTTCAGGGAACAGGCGAAGTCCTGTAAGGCAGAGAACCTGACAACCGACTTCGACATGGTGTGCAAGGTGATGTTCGACCCTTCCTTCATGGCGAAGAGAGTGAACCTGGCAGAGGGTGAGGACCTTATTCTCACAAGTGCCATGAACTACTACGACGGTGTGACTCAGGAAGAGGCTGAGAAATTCTATTCCGACATGAAGGCTGGCTATGACGACCCGGAACATCCAGTGATGTTCGGAATGAACAGCACTCTCGTGAAGGAAGATGGCAAGATAGTTGAAAAGAAATGGGTAGTAGGTCAGGGCAAGTACGGCAAGAATCTGGCTAAGGTAGTGGAATATCTGAATAAGGCACGCGAGTATGCCGAGGACGAGAAACAGAAGGAAGTGATAGACCTCCTTGTGGACTATTACACCACAGGCGATCTGAAAACTTTCGACCAGTATAGCATTGCATGGCTCAACAATACCGAACCTCTCGTAGACTTCGTGAACGGATTTACAGAGTGCTACGGTGATCCGCTTGGACTGAAATGCTCATGGGAGTCAATCGTGAACTTCAAGGATGAGGAGGCTACAAAGCGAACCGAGACATTGAGCAAAAACGCACAGTGGTTCGAGGACAACTCGCCAGTGGAAGACCGTTTCAAGAAAGAGAATGTGAAAGGCATCTCGGCAAAGGTCATTACCGCAGCTATCCTCGGCGGCGACCTCTATCCTTCTACAGCAATAGGTATCAACCTGCCTAATTCCGACTGGGTGAGGAAGGAACATGGAAGCAAGTCGGTCACTATCGGCAATCTGACAGATGCCTACAACAAGGCAGCAGGAAGCGGAATGAGGAAGGAATTCGTCTACTCACAGACTGAGATAGACCTTCTCGACAAATACGCCGACCTTACCGACGACATCCATACCGACCTCCATGAGTGTCTCGGACATGGTAGCGGCAGGTTGCTGCCAGGAGTGGACGGCGACAGTCTGAAGGCCTATGGTTCAACCATCGAAGAGGCAAGAGCCGACCTCTTCGGACTCTATTATGTGGCCGACAAGAAGATGGTAGAACTGGGTCTTATACCTGACGAGGAAGCCTACAAGGCACAGTATTACAGTTATATGATGAACGGACTGATGACTCAGCTCGTGAGAATCCAACCTGGTAACAACATAGAGGAGGCTCACATGAGAAACAGAGCCCTCATTGCCAACTGGTGCTACGAGATGGGCAAGGCTGACAATGTGGTCGAGATGGTGAAGAATGACGGCAAGACCTTCATAAGAGTGAACGACTACGAGGCACTGAGAAACCTGTTCGGCAAACTGCTTGCCGAAATCCAGAAGATAAAGAGTACTGGTGACTATCCCGGTGCACAGAAACTGGTGGAGACATACGCAGTGAAGGTTGATCCTGCACTTCACAAGGAGGTGCTGGAACGCTACAACAAACTCAACCTGGCTCCATACAAGGGATTCATCAATCCACGATATATTGCCGAGACCGACAAAGACGGCAATATTACCGATGTGAAGATAGACTACACCGAAGGCTATGCAGAGCAAATGCTGCGATACGGACGGGAATATTCAGTACGCAGATAGGTGCGGACTATGCTGAACAGGGTTAGCGACATAAAGCTGGAACTGAGGGCGTGCATGAACGGAGTGGCTTCGGCTGCGATGAGAAGCACGGATGACTACAGGGTGAACTTTGGAGTCGAACTGCCACGCTTGCAGGAACTGGCGAAAGAGGTCAACCCGATCCTTGCTCCCGAACTCTGGAAGGAGATGGTGAGGGAGTGCAGGATCCTGGCAGTGATGGTGCAGGACGAGAGGGATTTCGACGAGGATATGTGTGATGTGTGGGCAGAACAGATTCGTACTGCCGAGATTGCACAGATAGCCAGTCTCTACCTCTTCAGGCGTCTGCCATACGCTGTTGGCAAGTCGCTCGAA
>JAZQPD010000100.1:0-2507 GCA_045628285.1 Bacteroidaceae bacterium | reverse complement strand
AAGTTGGTAAGAAAGCCGGAAGATTTTTCAGTCAGAAAGAATTATCGAAGAAGGAGCTATGCGGGCATAGTGACTGATGAGATGATTCTTTCGGGCGAAAAAGATTCGGAAAGATTACCAAGTTATTTTTTGAAGATTGCTTAATCAGAACAGAGTCAACTGATTATCAGTGACCTTAACGATGTTGATGCACGGTTTCTTTGGGAAGAAGCAGTAAGATGCAATGGCTTCGAGTAAGTTTACGACAAAGTTGTGAAAAGAACGATGCCTGGAATGCTCGACCTGTGCGATGTTCTTCAGCTCATCGTTGACCGTCTCTATAATTGCACGTTTCCTCAGAAGAACTTTATCCGAAACGCTCATTATGGAACCCTTCATGTTGCTTTTCAGTTTGGTTATCAGTTGGATTCCATCGACAAACAGTCTGCTGAACAGTTCCTTACTGATATACCCCTTGTCTTCAACCAATTTCCCGTATATCTGACTGATGAACGATTCATATTCAAGCGGTTTCCTGTCATCAACATCACCAGGCGTGAACACGAAACTCAGAAGTTCACCTTTTTCATTGCAGATGAGATGCAGCTTGAAGCCGAAGAACCAGCCCATGGAACATTTGCCGCGCTGCGCTATTCCCTTGAAAACCTTATGGATATGTATCCTCTGGTTCTTGCACACTCTGAGCGGGGTGCTGTCAACGAAACTGATGCCCGTACACTTGCCTAGCAGGACTTTCTTGATGAATATGGCCAAAGGAACGGCAACTTCCTTTTCAAGTTCAACAAATCTGTTGTATGAAACAGTCTTCGGGAAAAGATGGGACAGGTGTTTGCAGACATTATCCTTATAGAAATGCTTCAGGCATCTGTAACCGGAATCGTGAAACAGTATCATTATCAGCATGATTTCTGCTTTGGACATCGTTGGGTCTCTGTGATACTTACGTTTGACCTCATTACCTGATTGATCTGTCAATGTGTATTTCTTGACCTGTGAATCGAAAAACTTGCAGAAATCATCGGCAAGACAGAAAATTTCAGTAATTTTATCGTTGGTGAACATAGCGGGGATTTGTTGTAGTTTGTTGTCTAGACCACTATAAAGTTACAACAAATCTCGCTAATCACCAAATTATCAATTAGATATATTTCGTCGAACTCACGTTACCTTAACTTTGTACCTATCTATAGTTTCATATCGTAACTTTTTAACAAACTGATTAAACAAACCCTTTAACAACATGAATAGATTTATAACTCTACTTGCGTCTGCTGTATTTCTTTTCCTTGGCAGCGACAAGGTTTCAAATGGAGCAGGAGACGATGAAGATCTTAATCCTGGAGTTAAAACATTGAACGTTACTGACATCTCATCTTCTTCCGCTACCTTTAACGGAAAACTAAACATTCCGGAACAGATTGCTGCTGACTTTGATTTCGGTTTTGAATTGTGTACCTCTGAGAACTTTGAAGAGGAAACCACAACGCATTATAGTGTCGGAACATATCTTGCCAGTGATATGACTTTCCAATACAAGGTTGATAATAGCCTTAAACCATTACAAACATATTACGTAAGAGCTTATATGTTGAACTCAAAATGTTTGTACTATGGTGCTGTAATGAGATTCCAGACTTCTGAATTTACCCCAGAATATGTTGACCTTGGTCTCTCCGTCAAATGGGCCACTTGCAATGTCGGCGCCATTAGTCCCAAAGGCTACGGCGACTACTTCGCCTGGGGTGAGACGGAGCCGTATTATAATGGTGATTCACAGAATCCTACCGGTTGGAAGTCCGGCAAGTCCAGCGGCTACTGGTGGTCCTCCTACAAGTACTGCAAAGGCGGCCCCACCACCATGACCAAATACTGCAACAATAGCTCTTATGGTTTTATTGGCTTCACCGATAGCAAGACCGTCCTTGACCCCGAGGACGATGTCGCCCACGTGAACTGGGGCGGTGACTGGCGCATGCCAACTAAGGCTGAATTTGATGAACTTTGTAACAGTAGCAACTGCATCTGGACGTGGACCATGGAAAACGGCGTGAACGGTTACAAGGTAGTCAGCAAGAAATCCGGCTATGAAGGCAATTACATTTTTCTCCCCGCGGCGGGGTACCGCGACGGCACGAGCCTCAACAACGTTGGCTCCTACGGCAGCTACTGGTCCAGTTCGCTCGACACGGGCTATCCGTACGGCGCGTACTACCTGAGCTTCGATTCGGGCGTCTACCTCACGTACGGCTACTATCGCTACTACGGCCAATCCGTGCGGCCCGTCTGCCTTTAGGATTTGTCCTGCCCGACATGCAGGCATTCGGCGTGCGCTGCGGGTGGTGCCAACATGAGGCGACGGAGTCGGCCGGCACCACCTGCGGAGCACACCGCCCAACAACCCCTCAAATCCTCGCAAATCGGCCCTACAGTGTAAGTAATAACGCAAATCTCCACCGGATTGGATTAAAGGAAGGACCGGAGAAATTATTGACCTTCAATAAAGATAA
>JAZQPD010000099.1:0-7646 GCA_045628285.1 Bacteroidaceae bacterium | reverse complement strand
AGAACAATCAGAATGTTCTTTATCAGGAAAATGGCGAGTGGATTTGTTCATATCTGACTCTGACAGATGCAAAAGTCTGGAAAGCAGGATTTATCACCCCTGTTAGTTTCACTGCAAAGAAAGGCGAATATAAACGTGAGGCTGAAATAAATCAAAATTCCGATACCCAGCTAAATTCCGTATGTCTTCCATTCGAACTGAAGAGTGGTGACATTGAAGATGCTCAATATGGAATTTTCAACGGTGTTATAGACAAAAAGACAATCGAATTTAAAAAGGAACAGTCTATTGAAGCTGGAGTGCCTTGCATTGTGCAATGTAAGTCTGGTGCAGTATGGAATATCAAGTTTGAAAATCGTCAAATTGTAAATGAGCCCAATAATAAAGGAGTTGAAAAAGGCACATTTGCTTATCTGCCAATGAAACGTATAGACCATCAAACTTATTATAGAATGCAAGCTGGAGAATTCCGTCCATTCTACGTACAAAATCAGGATGGATATGTAATCGTAAATGCATTCCGTACCTATCTTGACTTGAAGGATTACATTAAGAACGAAAATGGTGCTAAGGAACTTAACATCGTATGGGAGGATGAAGCAACGGGCATTACTGATATGAACTCCGACTTTGCAATTGACGAGGATGGCAACATCGTGAACCATGCAAAGACAGGAGTGGTGTACAACCTCCAGGGTCAGCCAGTAGGCGATGACTACAAGGGACTCGTAATCATGAACGGAAAGAAGATTCTCAGAAAATAATCATTAACCACACCCCCACCCCTCTCTCCACTGGAGGGAGGGGACAGAAGGGGCTGACAAAAAAAGAAAAAAAATGAAAAAAACATATTTATCGCCAGAGATTAAGATAAGACGTCCAAGACTCAGAACTTATTTAATAAATAATTTAAGTAACGGAACAGGTGAATATGATATAAGTGATTCTGAAACTGATGACAACGTATATGACTCCAAGAACCGTTACGACGAATTCAACGACTACGACAACAACTGGTAAATTGGAGTTAGGGAATTGAGGAATTAGGGAATTGGGGAATGGTTCCTGATTCCGTCAAAGGAGTCGAGTCCATGGCCGTAGCGCCGGAAGAGAATAAAATTTACGAAAAATTCAGTTTCTGCAAAGTTGGCTGCACCTCAGCATAATTGGAATGTAGATTATGAAAAAATTATATGGCTTTCTTGTGTGCCTGATGGGCATGGTGGCTGTTTCGGGATGGGGACAGACAAACAGGATTCGCGTCAGTGCTGACGGAGGAATGAACATCGACTTCGTCGAAGAACTCACCGGCGAGGGATTCTACATGTGCGGCAACGAAATAGTGAAGTACAAGGGTACAAGCAACTCCCCTACCATTCCCGACTATGTAACCGCCATCTGGAACGGAGCCTTCCTCGACTGCCACCACCTTACGGAAATCAGTATTCCCAACGGCGTGATGAAAATCGGTTTCAGAGCCTTCAGCGGTTGCACGAACCTGAAGAGCATCACGATTGGCGAGGGAGTGAATGCAATCGGCGAGCATGCCTTCGACAGTTGTTTCGTAGCATCCGCAAACTTCACCAACAGCTGCAAAGTAGATGCCTCTGCCAACAACTACTGGGGAATGACCATCGTCGGCACACGTACGGACGACGGATTCTGCATCACGGAAGGCAAACTGGTAAAATATCTCGGCAACAACCCATCGCTGACCCTCCCCGACGGAATAAAGGAGGTGGGAGCAAATGCGTTTGAGTATTTCCACGACATGACGGCACTGACCGTTCCAGCCTCGCTGACTGCCTGCGACGAGAAGGCTTTTGCAGGGTGTGCAAAGGTGGAGTCGATAGTATGGAACTCCGATGCCACACCTTATTATATAAATAGATACAGCCATTCCGCCCTGAAAAGCGCCGAACTGGGTACTTCGGTATCCACCATCGGGGGGAAGGCATTCGAGGGCTGTTCGGGACTGACGAGCGTGGTCGTACCAAACTCCGTGAAGACTATCGGCGAGAGTGCATTCTCAGGATGCAGCAACATGACGAGTATTGCCCTTGGCACATCGGTTGTGGAAATCGGGAAATATGCCTTCTCGGGCTGTTCGGGACTTACCCACTTCGTGATGCCCAACTCAGTGAAATCAATAGGACTGCAGGCATTCCTGTTCTGTTCCGGACTTGAGGACATCACCTTCTCGGACAATCTGACGGACATAGGCGAGAGGGCTTTCTTCGGATGCAGCAAGATAAAGGAAATGGTTGTGCCTGAATCGGTGGAGACAATAGGAGAACATGCTTTTTCCTGCTGCTCGGCACTTGAAAGCATTTCATTCGGAAAGAGTCTGAAATCCATAACTGCCCCGCTGATGTCATCATGCACCAGTCTTGCATCAATATCCGTCGATGAGGGAAACCCGGTGTTTGACTCCCGCAATGACTGCAATGCCATCATCAGTACGGCATCCAACACACTCCTGTGCGGATGCAAGACTTCAGTAGTGCCCGAATCGGTGACCAAGATAGGAGAATGGGCATTCTTCAACTGTACAGGACTTACCTGCATGGTGCTCCACGAGGGAGTGACGGAAATAGCCGACGGGAGTTTCAGCAGTTGCAGCGGATTGAAGTCCGTGAACATTCCTTCCAAGGTAAGCAGATTAGGTGCGAGTGCGTTTGAAGGTTGCTCGGCACTTGAAATGATGGTGCTTCCCCACGGATTGACTTATATGGGAAACTATGCGTTCTATAACTGCACAGGAATGAAAGCCATCCTATCGGAGATGGCCAATGTGCCTGCCACGGGCAAGCAATGCTTCTATGGAGTGAGAAACTGTACGCTCCGAGTACCTATGGGATGTGTACAGACTTATCAGAACTATCCGGTATGGAAGGACAACTTCAAGGAAGGAAACGCACTCGGAAACAGTGTGCTGGATTATTTTGCCTATTCGCTCAGCGAAGACGGCTCTTATATCTTCAACGACAGGGAGCAGACGATGCTGACGGATGCCGGCAACTACATCAGAGTATTCGTGCCTAAGGAGACGGCGGACATCAGCGGACTGAAGTATGCACGAACCTTCGGCAGCACCGACAATGCCCAGACACTCTATGTGCCGATGGCACTGGACGTGACCGAGGACCTCGGAGACTTCAATGTCTATGCAATTGCATCGGCTGACGATGACGGCATTCACATCACTCCGCTTACAAGCGGGACAACGACAGAAAACACTCCATACATCGTAGTTGCAAAGACTGCAGGAAGCAAGATAATCTCCGTGGCAGACCTGAGCGTGAAGACTACGGAAAGCAACACGACGAGCATTACGGGATTCGAGATTACGGGAACCTACGACCGTATAGGTTTTGGCGATGTGGACGGCGACTGGTATGCCATGAAGGACGGGAAATTCATGAAGGCTGGAGAAGGGGCTTACCTGAATCCATACCGTTTCTACCTGAAACCGACAGGCGGCATCAGTGTGAAGGATGCAATCAACATCGTTTGCGACGGTGCTGACGGAATTGAGGATATGAGTGGAGAAGAGAGCGACGGGCATGGGAGCAACTGGTTTGACATTGCCGGACGCAAGGTGACGGAGGGAGAGATGATGACAGGCAACGGTATCTACATTATTGACGGCAAAAAGGTATGGAAGAGATGAAGGCATTATATGTTGCACCGGAGATTTCAACGGTAGAGATGGAACTGACGGACGGAATGCTGACAATGTCAGTCATCAACGTGACCGATGAGGAGAACAAGGGACCTTACGACGTAAAGGAGGAAAACCTGACTGATGAAGAACTCTACAGGATATTCCTCAACTGGGACTGATAGGGAAAAACGCAGATGAAGAAGATGATGATGATGGAGACTAATGCCAGAAGAAGCAGGGGGAAGTACAAGAAACGGAATTTTCTGATTGTCTTTTGTGTGTTTGTAGGTGTTGCAGCCGTTATAAGCCATTTGTTTATCGGACAACAGCCTGTTGCCGGTAAGGGATCGTATGGTCCAGAGGCTGTGGCACAGGTGGAGAAGGCAGTAGCCGATGAGAGCGAGGAACCAATAGCAGACAATGCCGCTGATCCTGACATGGAACAAGAAGAGGAATCCGACTCCACGGCATCGGACTCGTCTGCCATCTGCACGGAGTATGCAGGAGATTCGGTATCTGCCCTGGAATTCGACATAGAAAAGAAGACGGAGGTAAAGGGTGTGCTCAGTTTCATGAACGACTTTCCCGATGCCAACGACGTGCAGATCATCGCAGCAAAGAAGAACGGAGTGAATCCCCTTCGCTCAAGGAAGGAACTGAAGCCTTATCTGGATGCCCACAAACTGGTGTACATCGGTGCATCGCCCTATTTCGTGGTGGACGACCTGAGCCACTCCATCCCCTACCTCACCCCGAAGACTTACCAATTGGTCAACACCATAGCACTGAACTTCATCGACTCGCTCATATCGAAAGGCGAACAGCCACACATGCTGATGGTGACATCGGTGCTGAGGACTCAGGATGACGTGAGCAAACTGAGGAGGGGCAACAGGAACTCCGTGGAGAACTCCGCACACTGCTACGGAACGACGGTAGACATAACTTACAACCGGTTCATACCGATTGTGTCGGACAAGAGAAAGCCTATCATAGTGGACCGCTATGATTTCAGGAAGAAGCAGGTACTCTCCGAGGTACTCAGGGATCTGAGGGTGCAAGGGCTGTGCTATGTGAAATATGAACGCCGTCAGGCTTGTTTCCATCTTACTTTGAAAGACTGACAATGCGCTATTTCATCTATCTCTCATACGACGGTGCCGGATTTCACGGCTGGCAGGTGCAACCCAACGGCAACAGCGTGCAGGCTGAAGTGAACCGTGCCGTAAGCATCCTCTGCAACACCCCTACCGAAGTGGTGGGTGCAGGCAGGACGGATGCCGGGGTGAATGCAAGGCTGATGGTTGCGCATTTCGACTCAGGGAAAGAACTGGATACGGCTGATGCTGCCTTCCGGCTCAACAGAATCCTGCCTCAGAGTATTGCAGTGAAGAAAGTGGTGAGGGTAAGCGATGAGGCTCATGCCAGATTCAGCGCAACATCGAGAACCTACCAATATTTCATCCACTCCGACAGAGACCCTTTCAAACGCCAGTATTCCTTCCACATCACCTACCCTCTCGACTTCGACAAGATGAATGAAGCAGCAAGCGTGCTTTTCAAATACACCGACTTCACATCGTTCTCAAAACTCCATACAGATGTGAAGACGAACAACTGCAGGATAATGAAGGCTGAATGGAGCAACAACTGTTTCACCATCAAGGCTGACCGTTTCCTGCGCAACATGGTGAGGGCCATTGTAGGGACTCTGCTCGACGTGGGCAGAGGACAGATAACCATTGGGGAGTTCTGCAAGATCATCGAGGAGAAGGACCGCTGTTCGGCAGGCATGAGCGTACCCGGAAACGCACTCTTCCTCACCGACATAGAATACCCTGAGGAGATTTTCATCCAATCCTAAACAACCCTTCGGCAGGCTCGGGGCAGGCGAATCATCAATCAACCATAATTTTCCATGTCATTCCGACAAGGTAGCGGTTCTTCATGAGGTCGGAGAAGGCATGGTAGTAGTCGAAACTCACTCCGAAGGCATATCTGTCGTTGCCGAGATAGTCAAAAGAGCAACCGCCACCCAGTTCGAAGGCATTGCCGTCGATTTCAGCGATTCCGGCAGAGAACCGTCCGCCGGCAATTGCCCTGGCAGACAGTCGTAATCCTGGCAGCAACGGATAGGAATACTTCATTGATGCATCGGCATGATAGAGGAGCAGATTGTCGCAATATTCGTTTATCTTCGTAGTCGACATCCTGCACAGGGCTTCTGCAGCCAGATGGCTGTCGAAGAAATACGAGTATTCCATGCCTGCAGAATAAGTGGCTTCCCCATGGTAATTGCCCACATGGCCTGATTCTATTCCTGATACAAGGGTGAAGGAGGTAGGACGCAGTTCGAAGTTCATGGCACTACGGATGTCACCAAGACCGACCTTGGGCCGCGTGTTAATACCTGCAGCGCCAAGTATCTTGTCGGTAATGAAATAGGCGAAGTTGGTGGACACCACTCCAATTCCGGCTCCTATGTACAAGTCGTTTATCCAATGGGCATTATTGTGAAGACGCATGAACTGGGTGGCTGTGGCAGCAGCATAACCACCGACACTGATCCACGGACTCTTGTAGCCGTATTCCCTGTCGAGGATGGTTGCTGCGGCAAACGCCATTGCAGTATGGCGCGACGGCATGCTCTGGTCGTCAGTCCCATCGGGACGACGCTCACTCACAATACCTTTCAATCCGGAAGAAAGTCCTGCCGTAAGTCCGAAAGCTATGGCATTGGAAATGACCAGCCGCTTCGTAGTGCTCCTCGACTCTGCTCCGAATATCTTGCCCAGATAGGTTGCTGCCGCAGGAAGTGCTGCAAGTCCGTAGTCGAACCAATCCTTGCTCTTGTCCTCGAACAAAGGTGCGTTGTCACGATAGCCTTTCTCAGTCTTTGTCAGCAAGGCACCACGAAAGAGCATCGACCAGCCATCAGTGTTGTACCTCATCATCCTTCTCATGAGAAATTTCTCGTAGTTGCCTACAATCTTCTTGGCTTGCTGGCGTTTCTCGTGCTGTATCATCAGCGCTTCCAGTTCTGCAAGATAGGCTGCATCAACAGGGGCATGATTCTCCAACATGGTCATCCCTGCAATGTCAGACGAGTCGACAGGCTGGTCGTCCAGAAGCTGTTCGAATTGGGAGATGATGGCGGTATCTACAGCCGATGTATCTCCAACTACGGTCTGAGCATAGGAAAGAACCGGAAGCAGCAGTAATGTATATATAATAATGTATCGTTTCACATTGCAAAGATAATAAAAATTCATAATTCGTATTTCATATTTCATATTTATTTCTTAAATTTGTGTCGTGAAACGGATTGCATTCATATTATCTCTCCTGACGGTGGCATGGCTGTCGGTATCGGCACAGGACATCAGGACTGCACTGAGGTCAATGCCTGAGAAAATCCTCCCGTTGCTCTCGCACAACAACATACTTGACTTCATGGACTTCATGGACAGCAACATGAAAGCCGAGGTGACGAACAATCTGAAAGGGAAGTCGGAGATGACGGAACTGACGGACACATCGTGCCACATACGGCTCACGGCTCATTCGGAAGTTGACATTGCCATAGTGAATGCTGACGGCAAGGACCTTATACTTCTCACACATACTTATTCCGTAGGCGAGAAGAAGAGCCTGACACGGACATACTTCACACTTGACTGGAAGGAACAAAAAAAAGAAGTCGGATGACTTCTTTTTTTGTTCTCTTGGTGCGTGGTCTTATTTCTTCTTGTTCATTACTGCGTAACGGCTGAAGAACTTATCTACGCGTCCTGCCGTGTCAACCAACTTAGCCTTACCAGTGTAGAAAGGATGTGAAGTTGAAGAGATTTCAAGCTTGATCAGTGGATACTCCTGACCTTCGAACTCAACTGTCTCATTGCTCTTGCAAGTTGACTGAGAAAGGAACATATCGCCATTTGACATATCCTTGAATACTACAGGACGATAATTTTCCGGA
>JAZQPD010000098.1:0-2392 GCA_045628285.1 Bacteroidaceae bacterium | reverse complement strand
TATCTTCGGACTGCTTTCATCGGTGACATAGATGAACTTCACGGGCTTTCCCGCAAACTCGGCTTTCTTCGCTTCCATTGCTGTAATGCCAATCCTGCAAGGTCCGCACCATGTTGCCCAGAAGTCGATGAACACCACATTGCCTTTCTGTTCTGCTACGATGGTCTTGAGGAAATCAGCACTCGACACGTTAGGAGTGTCCTTGATGATGACTTCCTTTGAAGTCTGCTTCAGTCGTTCGATGGCTGCGGCTGTCTCCTGATTGATTTCGCGGAGTTCCTTGTGGAATATCTCAGGAATGGTGTCGAAGGCTTCTTCTGGCATATATTCAAGTTGCTGCATACGGCTTGCCATGTTGGCTGCACGTCGGCATCCTTCCATCCATTCAACCACTTCGCCTGTGATGCCGTTGGCGTGGGCATAGTCGAGGAGGTAGTCGTTGGTGATGAAATAGAACGACCGACCGTCCTTGAAAAGCATGCTCAGCTCTTTGGCATGCACGTCCTTCAGGTCTTTCAGCAGGTTGTTCTTCACGATTTTTCTGACGTAGCAGAACTCCAGCCCGAGGTGCAGGAACTCTTTCTGCCTGCGGTTGTATTCTTTCATTGTATGTGCCTTGAGGATGTTCTCCTGTGTGTAGTTCCAGTGTGCTTCGGCATTAGTGAATGTGATGTAGAGATGTCCCCTCTCCTTGAACAGCACTTCCTGCAGGTCGCCCGTGCTGCCTGAGAAACGTATGCATCTGTCGAACGGGATGTTTTCCCTGCCTTTGCTGTCCTTCCTGTATCTCATATAGGCTGCATTGTCGTACTCCACTGTGGTCTCTGTTCCTGGAATCATCATCAGACGTTCCTGAACGACGCGCCCTGCATTGACATAGATGAAGTTCACTCCGCTGCCTTCCCATTCGGCACGGCCACTCTGTCCGTTATCCAATCCATACAGGATGTTCGAGAATCGGTTCCTGAAGCCGGATATGTCGTAGCCGCCTCTGCTGCCATCGTGGTGGAGCACCTTGAAATTCAGGATTGCTTTGCCGTAGGTAGGGGTGATTGGCGGCAGTGGCTCGTTCTTCTTGTGCTTAGTCTTTGCCTTGCCTTTTATCAGAAGTTCATAGTCCTTGCCGTCGAGGCGGACGCCATAGTGATTGAAACTGGATGACTCCGTCTCGATGAAGTTGAACGTCTTGCAGTCCTTGTCGAGAGGCTCGAAGTCAATGCTCAGCGAGTCCCAGCCTCCGAAGTAAGCATTATAGGCCTTGCCGAAGTCCAGTGGTGCGTTGCCAGCTAACGTCTTTTTGCCTTCTCTGTCTGTCTCGTGATGGAAGACGGTGACTGCCTTCATTGCATACGACTTGCCGTTGCTTACCAGATGAGTCTCCTTCGATAAGTTCCAGTCCAGCCCGTCGATTTTAATCCCGAGTGTGGTCTTGCTGTCAGAGAGTATCACCTTCTTTGTGGTGAAGTTCGTACCTCCATAATCGTATGCTGGATTTTCAATTACCTTTTCCTGTGCACTGGCAGCTAAACCAATGCTCTGCACGCACAGGAATGCCGTGATAAATTGCTGTGCCATAATGCTTGTGGTTTGTAATTCTGTTTGTAATTCCATATGTTCGTAAGCCTTTCATTGCTGAACCAGTGCCTTATCCAGTTCCTGTGTTATGTCCTCCAGTCCGCTCCAGCCTATTATGGCTTTTATGAGCTTGCCGTTGCGGTCGTAGATGAGGTAGTGTGGGATGGCGCCCGAATATTCAGGGATGTTCATTGCCAAGATGTCATTCTTGGTAAATATGAAGTGGTCGCCTGGATGCTTTTCCTTCATGTCGTCATATCCATCAAGCGATGAGGTGTGGTCGGTGATGTACACAAAGTCCACACCACGCTTCTCGTAGTCTTCCTTTACCGGTGCCATCTCGTTGATGCCCATCAGGCATGCTCCGCACCAGGTTGCCCAGAAGTCAATGTAGACGACCTTGCCGTGATGGCGACCTACGATTTGCTCCAGCCATGTCGCAGGGTCGCCTGAGGGTTCCCAGTCTTTGGACGCCTTTGTCTTTTCATCCATCTTGGCCTTTAGCTCGATGGCGGCCTGGCGGAATTCTGCCGGGAGCTTGTCGATTTCTTCAGGAGAGACCTCTTGCATGACCTTGATTCTGGCAACCAGATCCTCTGCCTGCTTGCGCTCTTTCAGATAGCGACCCATAGGCTTATCGTCCTGTCTGTTGACTTTCAGGTAATCGGAATAGCTAGTGTCAAAGTAACAGGCTGCCGCCATATTTTCTGGGAACAACAACGAGTCTGCATGGATATCCACAGGTTTGATGTTACGCTCCTTTGCGAAGGAACGGACCTTACTGACGTATCTTTCTTCTATTTTCAGTCGCAGATGC
>JAZQPD010000097.1:0-5690 GCA_045628285.1 Bacteroidaceae bacterium | reverse complement strand
TATACATTGTATGTAATCACCTATTTTTTTTCTGACCACCCTTCGACTTTGCTCAGGATAAACTTATTGAACTAATTAAACGAATAATGTGGTGATGAATTACATTAACACACAAGGACTTATTCGTCAGATTCGATGGATTCGTGTTCAAAATAAATAGAGCCTAAATTTAATCGTGAATAACCTCTTGTGTTCGACAAGATAAGAAATCACCCTGTTGCAGGCACCCGCATCGGCTACTTCCGAGGCACACATGCAGCACTTCTGAGACAGGCAAAAATTATTACTGACGTTTCGGGCATTTTGTACTGACGTTTTTTCGTTTTGTACTGACGTTTCGGGCAAAACGTCAGTAGTAATTTTATGGAACGCCAATAGTTGTCCGGATGCACGTCCAAGCCACCTCTGATGCATATCCAATCTGACTCGGATGCACGACCAGCCTACTATGGCACTATGACCGCTGAAGCACTATTTGGCATCATAAACTACAGTCGGTTTTGATGGGTGTAGTTCCTCTCAGGGATGTCGCAAGGAAAGCCTTACACACCCAGGAGGGTCACTCACCTTTTCTCTTCAATTTCAATTTTTTTTTTGCAATGTTATATTTTTTTTATATCTTTGCAAAAATTAAAACTGTGAGCCATATAGCAGACGAGCAGCTCAGCGTGAAAGTCAAAAGAGATGACAGTTTATTAATAAAACAAAACAAGAAAAAACGACATCCATATATGAATATTAAAGGCAATACTAAGACATTCATTCACAAGTTTTTCCACTGGTATTTCAGCAAACATGCCCTGCCTTATTGGTGTGTTCTGCTCTGCGATTGTCTGATTGTATTCGTAAGTCTCTTTATTGCGCACACACTGAATGTCGGAATCCATAATGTGGCCAGCAACTGGGGCCAGCTGATAGTTTCCATCTTGGTCTACCTCATCTTCTACATCATTGCATTCCGGTGCTTCCACACCTACAACGGAATAGTCAGGTACACGTCATTCATCGATCTCTTCCGGCTCTTTGCAGCATTAGTCTTAGGCAGCATGCTCGTTGAAGCCGTCCGCCTGTGCCTGCATTCCGACAACTACCTCGCTGCCATATCAGCCCACGACCTGATGTACGGTTCACTCATTGCCATTGTCCTTATGGAATTCGAACGGGTATGCATCAAGGTGGCACACGATGTTATCGACAACTACGAGAGGGCAGACAATGTCGTCATTTTCGGAACAAAGGAAGGCGGTATCGGACTGGCTCAGAGCATTCACTCTCAGCAATATGCACAATATAATTTAGTAGGTTTCATCACCAATTATCCCGACATGGTCGGCCACACACTGATGAACCGACCGGTTATCAGCGATGCAGACCCAAAACTTATGGATTTTCTCCATAAGAAACACGTGACGGCCGTCCTCATAAGCCCATTGGCTCAGGATTTCTTCGTCAACAACTGCCAGACCATCATCGACCATCTCATCCAGAACAATATAAAAATCATGATGATACCCCACGAGCAGGAATGGGACGGAAAGACGAATGTCAGTCACAGCATGCTCCGTGTGGTGAGTGTGGAAGACCTGCTGCCTCGCCAGAAGATAGAAATCGATATGAATGCCATAGGCATGATGCTTCGTGGCAAGCGCATCCTCATCACTGGAGCCGCAGGCAGTATCGGTCACGAAATGGTCAAGCAGATTGCCAGGTTCCAGCCAGAGGAGATGGTGCTCATCGATCAGGCCGAGACCCCAATGCACGACACGCGTCTCATGATGGCAAATAAATTCCCTGATATCAAGGCACTCACCATCGTCACATCCATCACCAACACCACCCACATGGAACAGCTCTTCCGCGACCATCGTCCGGAATACGTGTTCCATGCAGCAGCCTACAAACATGTGCCGATGATGGAGGACAACCCAGCCCTCGCCATCCAGAATAACGTGTATGGCACGCGCGTCATAGCCGACATGGCGGTGAAGTACGGCACGAAGAAATTCGTGATGATATCCACCGACAAGGCGGTGAACCCAACCAACGTGATGGGATGTTCGAAACGAATCTGCGAGATATACTGCCAGGCACTCAACAAGAAGCTCTACGAGCACCATCTTGCCACAGGCGAAGATACATGCCAGTTCGTCACTACCCGATTCGGAAACGTACTCGGCAGCAACGGTTCAGTCATCCCAATCTTCAAGCAGCAGATACTCCATGGCGGACCGGTCACCGTCACCCATCCCGACATCATCCGTTACTTTATGCTCATTCCTGAGGCATGCCGATTGGTACTCGAGGCAGGAACCATGGGACATGGAGGCGAGATATTCGTATTCGACATGGGTGAACCAGTCCGAATCGTTGACCTTGCACAACGAATGATCGACCTCATGGGAGCAAAGGACGTGAAGATCACCTACACCGGTCTGCGCGATGGCGAGAAACTCTTCGAGGAAGTGCTCAATGATGAGGAACAGACAAAGCATACCGACCATCCAAAGATAAAGATTGCGTCCGTCAGGGAATATCCATACGAAGAAGCCCTGAAAAACGAACAGGAACTCTACGACCTCTCTTTCACCTACGACGATATGGCAATCGTGAAGAAGATGAAGGAAATCGTTCCTGAATACAAGAGTCGCCAGTCCAAGTACGAAGTTCTGGACAAATAGTGTCCACCCCTACCCTCTCCCATGTTCGGGCTTATTGCACCCGAACCGTCTCAGTATTCTATCAGGTAATCGTCATACTGAGTCTGAGACCCGTCATCCCCTGAAGGAGTTTGCAATCAGGATTGTCAAACTCTATCAGCATCTCACAGAGAAGGCTACAAAAAAGGAGTACAATCTCTCAAAACAATTACTGGTTTCAGGAACACGCATCGGCGATTATGTCCGTCAGGAAAATTCCCTTGATGCCTATCATGTTGCAAACAGTACTCACTACTGGTTGGAGCTCCTCCTCGAAGGTGGATACGTCAGCAAGCAGGAAATAGAAGGACTGCTCGAGCATTCTGATCACCTCACTCGCTACCTCTATGTCATCTCGCATCCTGACACCCGCCAAAAGGGAAATTCAGAACCAAATAGGGAGACAAAATATTAACCCAAATCGTTCATTGGCGTTATGGTGATATCAACCATTGTCTTTGAACAGATGTATTGCCGATCGAGGGCGCAACCGACGCCAAACCGAGAGCAATGCCAAAATGTTTTTTGAGCATTGCCGAGATGCAAAGGAGGAAGACGATAGTCAATGGGGGGCCATTGTAACCGAGAAGCGACGAGGCAGATGATAAAAAGAAAACTTGTTAGCGCATAACAGTCTAATAACCGGTTTGGGATAATGTAAACCACACACTAATCGGCACCTTACACAAGACAATAGTGTAAGGTGCCGACTATACGTAAATCGCAATCAGTTCGCGCTTTCAAGTTTATCAATATGTTATTTCCTTGTTCGCATCCCATTCAGTGGAAAAGGAAAAGGAGCAAGCCCCACCTGCAGTAAAGAAATTACCCTTGGCAACAGTCTTGCGGTTGCGCTTCATCGGGACATCAGACAGAGTATGGAAAGTGATTTCCTTTCCATCTGCATCATAGGCTGCAGCAGTAATATTGATGACCTGCTCGTCATCAGTAAGGAAGAGATTCAGTCCTACTGAATTGTTCTTCAAACCAACAGCCGAAGAGATGTCCACCTCCTTCACATATTGCTGGTTGGAGATTGCAAGACCCGTCGACGGATTGAAGGATGCATTGCCCGAAGATACGGCACCTGCTGTATTGGCAACCAACTTCAACTTTTTGACACCAGCAGGCAGTACGTCATTGATACACAAGTCAAAGTGCGAGATAACTCTCGGGAGAGCCATGTCTGCAGAGAATGGGACTCCCGACCTGACTATGACATCCATCTTCTTGCAGAAAGTATCCTGAATCAGAGCCTCCGGCACTGTTGCCTGAGTGGCAGATACGATGTCGGCAGCAACATCCGAAACCGACTTCGACAAGTCATGAGCCACCGCAACAAATGTATATTCCCCAGGAGAGAGTTCGAAGTCAAAACTCCCATATCCATTCTGGCCAGCAGCCTGGGTAGCCTCATAGACAACGGCACCATTCGAGTCAAATGCCTTGAATACAATCCTGTGAGGTGGCTGTTCTGCTGTAGCACGTGTAAACATCGTGTTTTCGGTATTGAATGCCAGGACATTCAGAGACACCTTTGATTTCTCCGTTTCAGGAAGTTCCTCCGAACAGGAAATGGCCATTGTTGCTATCCCTATCAGAGCAGCAAGTTTGAAATGATTTGAGTGTAACATAATAAATCATGTCTGCAACACTAACATTGATAAATATGAAATAGCAGAAACCGCAGAAACCGGTTCTTGATACTGTCTGCCAGAAATTCCCAAACTTAGTGTTGCAGATAGAAGCCCGGAAAAAACCAGCGTTGACGCGACAAAGATAGTGATAAAATACAACACGATAATGGTTTTTCATATCGTCACCCAAACGTCGTAATGTTTCAATGCAAAAACATACTTATAAGCCTCCCCGCCTTTCCATTCAAGCCCGCCACTCCATTTTACTTCAAGTAAAATAATTGAGATTTGGCATTGCATTTTCAACAAAATTCACTATCTTTGCATTTATTTTAACGTCCCTTCGTAAGGACAAATCTTACATATTACATCGTAAGGATGTACTATATACATAATTCACAGATACTTACATATCCGTGGAAAGTATTTGTACGCAATCACATCTACAAGTCAATCATCAATCCATCTCCCAATCCAACCCTATTATGAGAGAATTCAAAGACATTAGGATAGCAGTAGCGGGAACTGGCTATGTCGGTCTGTCCATAGCAACACTGTTGAGCCAGCATCACAAAGTGACGGCAGTTGACGTAATACCGGAAAAGGTAGAGAAAATCAACAAGCGAATATCGCCTATCCAGGATGAATACATAGAGAAATTCTTTGCTGAGAAACAGCTGAACCTCACTGCTACTCTCAATGGAGCAGCAGCTTATAAGGATGCAGACTTTGTGGTCATAGCCGCACCTACGAACTACGACCCTATCAAGAACTATTTCGACACCTCTCACGTTGAAGAAGTGATTGATCTGGTCATAAGCGTCAATCCTGATGCTGTGATGGTGATCAAATCGACCATTCCTGTGGGCTATACCAGAAGCCTGTATGTGAAGTACGCGCTCAAGTTCCTGACCGATCCGTCCCTGAAGGGCAAGCACTTCAATCTGCTGTTCTCTCCGGAGTTCCTCCGCGAGAGCAAGGCTCTTGAAGATAACCTTTGGCCTTCACGAATCATAGTCGGCTTTCCCAAGATGCTTCCTACAGGAAGTGAAAAGAAATGGGATGAAGAAAATGCCGCTATCAATGCCATAGGTAATCCAGAAGCAGAAGAGTATGCTCGCATTTTTGCCAACCTTCTTGTTGAGGGAGCTATTGGCAATGGCGATGAGTTTTCGTTTTCGTCTTCGTTTTCGTCAAGCAAGGAAATTCCTTGCTTGCTCATGGGTATGAAGGAGGCTGAGGCTGTCAAGCTTTTCGCCAATACCTATCTGGCCCTGCGCGTCAGCTATTTCAATGAACTCGACACCTATGCCGAACTCAAGGGACTCGATACGAAATCCATCATCGACGGCGTTTG
>JAZQPD010000096.1:0-2973 GCA_045628285.1 Bacteroidaceae bacterium | reverse complement strand
CTTGTAGAGTTCGTATGGAAGTGCATACATGAATGCATAGTCGGGCATGGTCTGATGGAAGGCTGTATCAAACACGCCCACCTGAGGTACATTCGGCAGGCATGCCTTTACTGCGTTGACTCCCTTTATATTTACAGGATTATGGAGTGGAGCGAGGTCGTTGCACTTGGCAAATTCTTCCATTACCTCGTCGGTAAGAAGGACACTCTTGTTGAATTTCTCGCCTCCGTGAACCATTCTGTGTCCTACTGCATTGATTTCGTCCAGACTCTTGAGGACTGCATGTTCGCCCTGGGTCAGACATTCGAATATGAACTGCACTCCTGCTGTATGTTCGGGAATTTCGCGTTCAATCTTTACTTTGTTGCCGTCAGCGGTCTTTAACTTGATGAATGAATCGGAGAGACCGATTTTCTCAATACCTCCGCTTGTGATGACACTCTGGTCATCCATGTTGTAGAGCGCATACTTGATTGATGAGCTGCCACAATTGAGAACTAAAATTTTCATATCCTATTTCTTTGAGCCATTAGCCGTTAGCTTTTTATTTACTTATTTGCAGGCCAATGGCTAAGGGCTAATTGCCAATGGCCCTAAAAAAATCTTCACTCTGAGCAAAGCCCCGCTTTGCTCAGTTCTGCGCTTGGCAAGCAGTGATGGCTACCATCTTGTAGATGTCGTCTACGGAACAGCCGCGTGAGAGGTCGTTGACTGGTCGGGCAATGCCTTGGAGAATTGGACCAATGGCATCGGCGTGACCGAGTCGCTGAACGAGTTTGTAGGCGATGTTTCCTACTTCGAGGCATGGGAACACGAGGACATTGGCATTGCCTGCGATGTCGCTACCTGGTGCCTTCTTCTGTCCTACGGATGGAACGAGTGCTGCATCGGCCTGGAGTTCACCGTCGACCTTGAGTGACGGGTTGAGTTCCTTTGCCAACTTGGTTGCCTCGACTACCTTGTCGACTACTTCGTGCTTTGCGCTGCCCTTTGTAGAGAATGAGAGCATTGCGACGCGAGGGTCTGCAAATCCGGCTACGCTCTTTGCGGTCTGGGCCGTGCATACTGCAATCTGTGCAAGTTGGTTTGCATCCGGCATTGGGGTAACTGCCACATCACCGACTACGAGCACGCCATCCTCGCCGTATTCCGGAGCATCAGTGACCATGAGCATTGCGCCGCTGACGCAAGTGATGCCCGGTGTACACTTGATAATCTGGAGTGCAGGACGAAGCGTGTCGCCCGTAGTGCTGAGAGCACCGCTAATCTGGCCATCCGCATCACCGTTCTTGATGATGAGACATCCGAAATAGAGTGGGTCCATCACTTTCTTGTGAGCCTCTTCGATGGTCATTCCCTTTGACTTACGGAGTTCGAAGAGCAACTGTGCATATTCCTCGGTCTTCTCTGAAGTGGCAGGGTCGATGATGGTGGCCTTGTCGATGTGAGTGAGACCTAACTTGGCAGCAAGTGCCCTGATTTCACCTGGATTGCCGATGAGGATGATGTCGGCCAGATTGTCGGCCAATGCTCTGTCGGCTGCTGTGAGAGTCCTTTCCTCAAGGCTCTCAGGAAGAACGATGCGCTGCTTGTCTGCCTTCGCACGTTCAATGATTTTGTCAATTAAATTAGACATAGATTCATTTACGATTTTACTATTTCTTTGAGCCATTAGCCAATGGCCGTTGTGCTCAGTCCAGTCCGACCTTGAAGACCTTGATCACGGCAGAATTGAATCCTGTGTGGTCCATCTCGTTCAAGCCCTTGATAGTATATCCTGCAGGAGTAGTTACACGGTCGATTGCTGCTTCAGGATGTTCGCCGGTCCTGCTGAGGAGTTCTGCAGCACCCTTCATGGTCTGGATGGCAATCTTCAATGCGTCCTTAGGATAGAATCCCATCTCGACACCGGCTTCAGTCTGGGCACGGAGGAATCGCATGACGTATGCAATTCCACAGGAAGCCATCAGCATGCCAGGTGCAATGAGTTTTTCCTGACATACGAACACGCTTCCTATCTTCCCGAACAATTTCTCCACTTCGCCGACTATACTTTTCTCCACATCCGGAGCAGCAGCAACGAAAGTCATGCTTTCACCGAATTCGGCTGCAATATTCGGAATCACATAGAAGACATTCCTTATCCTGCAACCCTCAAGCATGCCCAAAAGTTGGTCGATGCTCACTCCGGCAGCAAACGACACAAGGATTTTGTCCTCTGTCAGAAGGTCCTTCACTTCATTTATCACACCGTTCACCTGCCAAGGCTTCACGGCAAGAATTGTCATGTCGGCATTGCCAACTGCCTTCCTGTTGTCCACCATCACTTCGAATGTAGGACAGTCTTCCTTGATTCTGTTCAGTTTCTCCCAATGTACTCCCGACACGGTCACGTCTGCCTTTGGATTGTCCTTATACCAACCCCTTGCCACAGCACCACCGATGTTACCGGCTCCTATTATTGCGATCTTCATACCTTGTTTGTAATTGTGTTAAGCAACTGCAAATTTAACACAAATCAAAGACAATACAAAATAAATGGCAATTTATTTAAGGTTCGGCTATGGATTGCAGAGTATCGCAAAGCCAAACCTCACTACGTTCGGAGTGATGGTTCCCTTCGACAAGCTCAGGATAAACTAAGCTCACCAACCGAGTGAATAGTGAAAAACATTAACCGGACACTAATGAGGCGGCAAGTCAGCCACCGCTCTGAGTCCTGAAAGGACGGCATAATTCATATCCACATACTATATGCAATTCTGCCGTCCCCCTATGGACTTTGGAGATTTGTAGCCTGTTGATAAATAGGGCTCACGCCCTATGCTGTATTGAGGGCACTGAAAAAGTCCCGTAGGGACGAAATAATATAGGCGGGGTGCGTAAGCCCCCGCAATCAAGATTATCCAATTCCACGAGCCCTGTAAGGGCGAAATAGTTTCATATACAAAGAGATATGGAATTCTTGCGCTC
>JAZQPD010000095.1:0-5693 GCA_045628285.1 Bacteroidaceae bacterium | reverse complement strand
TGAACGGCGAGAACACAGCTATCTTCTTCGGCCTTTCAGGCACAGGCAAGACTACTCTCTCCACAGACCCTAAGCGCCTCCTCATCGGTGACGACGAACACGGATGGGACGATGAAGGTGTGTTCAACTTCGAAGGTGGCTGCTACGCAAAGGTCATCAACCTCGACAAGGAATCAGAGCCTGATATCTACAACGCAATCCACCGCGACGCTCTCCTCGAGAACGTAACAGTAGACGGAGAAGGCAAGATTGACTTTGCTGACAAGAGCGTTACTGAAAATACTCGCGTAAGCTATCCAATCTACCACATCAACAAGATTGTTCGCCCTTATTCTGAAGGTCCGGCTGCAAAGCAGGTTATCTTCCTCAGCGCAGACGCATTCGGAGTTCTTCCTCCAGTATCTATCCTTACTCCAGAGCAGACAAAGTACTACTTCCTCTCAGGTTTCACAGCTAAGCTTGCTGGTACAGAACGTGGTATCACAGAACCAACTCCTACATTCTCCGCTTGTTTCGGACAGGCATTCCTCGAGCTTCACCCAACCAAGTATGCAGAAGAACTCGTGAAGAAGATGGAAAAGAGCGGTGCCAAGGCTTATCTCGTAAACACTGGCTGGAACGGAACAGGTAAGCGTATCTCTATCCGCGATACTCGTGGTATCATCGACGCTATCCTCGACGGCTCTATCGACAAGGCTCCTACAAAGACCATCCCTTACTTCAATTTCGAGGTTCCTACAGAACTCAAGGGTGTTGACACTGGCATCCTCGATCCTCGCGACACTTATGCTGACGCATCTGTATGGGAAGAGAAGGCAAAGGATCTTGCAGGCCGCTTCATCAAGAACTTCGGCAAGTACACAACTAATGAAGCCGGTAAGGCTCTCGTTGCAGCCGGTCCTCAGCTCTAATAAGTACAAACCGCAATATCAACAGAATAGCGAAGTCTTACGGCTTCGCTATTTTTTCACTATTCGATTTCTGGCTTGTAGCAATCACTTTACCTCCTTGAAGGCCATGGCATAGATTTTCATCTGTTTTATCATGGCAAGCAATCCATTACTGCGAGTAGGGCTCAGATGCTCACTCAGACCTATGTCGGAAATGAAATGCAGGTCAGAGTCAAGAATCTCTCCAGGCGTGTGGTCATCCAGCACCTTTATCAATAAGGCGACAAGCCCTTTCACGATAAGTGCATCGCTTTCTGCCTGAAATCTTACCCTACCGTCAACATAGTCTGCTTGAAGCCACACACGGCTTTGGCAGCCATCTATCAGGTTCTGCTCAGTCTTGTATTTCTCGTCCAGAGGTTCTTGCTCGCTGCCAAGATCAATGAGAAGCTGGTACTTGTCCATCCAGTCATCAAAACCACTGAATTCATCAATTATCTCCTGTTGTTGCTCTTCTATTGTCATGTCTGTGTTGATTGTGAGTTGAAATAATTTCATGCAAATGTATAAAATAATTATGAAATATGGATAATGAATCATAATTTATTTTGTATTTCGCTCGCCTATCGTACTATCGCTATCGCGCAAGGTACTCACGCTCGGAAATAAAAATAAAAGTTTTCAACTGTTTATTTTGTATTTCGCTCGCCTATCGTACTATCGCTATCGCGCAAGGTACTCACGCTCGGAAGTAAAAATAAAAGTTTTCAACTGTTTATTTTGTATTTCGCTCGCTTAATCGTACCTTTGTACCAGATGAAGATAACGGCATTGGTAGAGAATACAAGTCGGACGGGGATTCCCACCGAGCACGGATTGAGTCTTTACATAGAGTGTAAGGACGGCAGGAACATTCTTTTCGATATGGGACAGGGGTCCCTCTTTGCCGAAAATGCCATCCGTTTGGGATTATCTGTCGCAGATGTTGACATGGCCGTTGTCTCTCATGGGCATTACGATCACGGAGGAGGGCTCAGGATGTTTCTCGAAATAAACCAGAAAGCTAATGTCTATATCCACAAGGATGCCTTTATGCCACATTATTCAGTACGAGAAGGAGGAATCCACTATATCGGTCTTGACAAGAGCCTTGAAGATAGCCCTCGCCTCATAATCTGCGACGGAAAGACTGTGATTGACGATAGCACGATTCTTCTTTCTAACATCAGAGGCAATGTCTGTTATCCTCCAGGCAACAACTGGCTGCTGGGACCTGCAAAAAATGTTCATGACAATTTCTGCCATGAACAAAATCTTGTCTTGCATGAAGACGGTAAGACCATATTGTTTGCAGGGTGTGCTCACCGGGGTCTTGTCAATATCCTCAGAAGTGTTGCCGAGACCATCGGAACAGTTCCCGACTATGTGTTCTCAGGAATGCACCTAATGAAGAACGGACTGAACAGACAGGAGGAGGATATTTTCATACACAGTCTTGCCGAAGAACTGGCACAATATCCAGGATGTACCTTCTTTACCATGCATTGTACGGGCACTGACCTGTTCCTCCAGCTCAAGGACATCATGGGAACTCAAATGAATTACCTCAGTTGTGGTGAAACAGTCAGTATTTGAGCCCGCCGTCCTTCTCTGGCATTATCAGCATCAGGATTATATACAATATTATTCCTGAGAATATCGTGAAGAGAGTCAGGAGGACATAGACAACCCTCACGACCGTCGCATCCATGTCGAAATACTCGGCAAAGCCGCCACACACCCCAGCCAACATCCTCTGAGAACGGCTACGAAACAGTTTCTTTCCATTTGACTCCATGCCGGCAGATTATTTTGCGATTACCAGCTTGTAGCCTTTTCCGTGTACGTTAAGAATCTCCACATCCGGGTCATCCTTGAGGTGCTTGCGGAGTTTTGTAATATAGACGTCCATTGATCGGGCATTGAAATAGTTGTCATCTACCCAGATTGCCTTAAGGGCATAGTCTCTCGGGAGAAGTTCGTTGACCTTGTTGCAAAGGAGAGAGAGGAGTTCTGCCTCCTTGGTAGTCAATTTCTCTTCGTGATTTCCGATGGTGAGAATCTGTGTCTGGGTATCGAAAGTGTATTTGCCAATTTTGTGGAGAAGTACTTCCTTTGTACTCTTTCCACGAACTCGGCGGAGTATGGCTTCAATACGGAACACGACCTCCTCCATTGAGAATGGTTTTGTAATGTAGTCGTCAGCACCCAGTTCGAACCCAGCCTTTACATCATCCTTCATCGTCTTTGCCGTGAGAAACATGAACGGCACATCGACATTATATTCGCGAATCTTACTGGCAAGGGTGAATCCGTCCATCCTTGGCATCATGACATCGAGTATGCAGAGGTCATACTGATTCCTGACAAACTCGGCAAGTCCATGCTCACCATCCACGCAGAGTGTTGCTTCATAGCCCTTAGCCTCAAGATATTCACGTAAGAGCATTCCGAGGTTTTCGTCGTCTTCGCACAAAAGGATTCGTGCATTTTCTAATCTTTCTTCCATAACTAACTGACTTTTCTTTTGTTTATACTATTTTCTTTTTTTTAGTCAACCACCGGCATCCTGATTATGAAGATGGTGCCGACTCCCAGTTCACTCTCCGCATGGATAGAGCCCTTGAAGTCCTTGACTATCTTGTTGACATAAGCCAAACCGAGACCGAAACCCTTCACGTCATGAAGGTTTCCTGTGTGGACACGGTAGAACTTGTCAAATATCTTCTTCAGATCATCTTTCTTCATTCCGATGCCATTGTCCTTTATGGCTATGAACAGATGATTCTGATCGTTCCATGATGAGAGTTTGAGTTCGACAGGAACATCGCTCTTGCAATATTTCATCGCATTGTCCATGAGATTGAACACCACATTGGTGAAGTGCATCTCATCAACTTGGATGAACGGATTGTCTGCCCTTATGTCGGCAATTATCTTTCCTCCGCTCTTCTCGACCTTGAGTGTAAACGTGTGAATCACACTTGCAATAAGTTCGTTGACGTCTATCTCCTTTATATTGTAATTCACATTTTGATTCTCGTAGAGAGAAAGTTGCAGGACCTTGTCGACCTGGAAGCGAAGGCGTTTGGTTTCATCCATTATCGTAGCCGACAGGCGCTTTTCCATCTGAGGGGTTTTCTTTACAGCATCATCGTTCAGCATCTGTGCAGCAAGCGAGATACTCGATATAGGTGTCTTGAACTCGTGAGTCATATTGTTGATGAAGTCGTTCTTCATTTCTGCAACCTTCTTCTGGCGGAACACAATCACCAATGTGACAATGAATGTTGCCAGCAGAATGATAGTGAAAAGGAACGAAGGCAGGAACAGCCAGAAGGCCTTCATGGTTGCACTGCTCATATCAGGGAAGTGCACGGCAAGCCGGCCTATCTGAATCACAGGGTCGGTGTTGAAGAGAGGTACTGTGAAGAGATGTTCATTACGTCCGGTTGCATCATAATCCGGACACTGATAGACCACCTCCCCATTTCCGTTCAGTATCTGATAGTGGTATGCTTCATTCACTCCATTGTCTGCCAATTCCGCCCTGAGTGCCTGGTCGAGGGTAGTGAAGTCTATCCTATCCTCTATAGGAAGGTCGCTTACATTATATATAAGGTTATAGACAACTTCGTCAACCAGTTCCTTACCGTGATGAATCCTATTCTTTATAGATTGTTGCAGGGAACTCGAAACCCTTTGGTTGCTCCTTCTGGTGAAGAACTGATCAGTACCTGCATGGACAAACGGAACATCATCTGCAACATCCACCGAACCGGAATCCGGAACTGCAACCTTTGACTTATTCAGTACGGCACCTTCAATATAGCGTGTGGCTTCATCAATCTCTATTTGGTGAGCCACTGCAGAAAGGCTGCGGTTCACACTTTCCTCAAAGTGCTGCTTGTGCATTCCGTATATCTCGCGGATATACGAAACTTGCATCAGAAGCAAACTCACGAATGAGATTCCGATGATGATTGCCAGTATTGATATCGTTGATTTCTTCATTGTGCGGCTAAATTAATAAAAGTTTATCATCAAAAGTTAACTTACTCCAAAATAAATACAAAATTAAAAATAAAAGAGCTGACAATTTAACAATTGCCAACTCTTTATTTGAGAATTTGTAAACTTCGTTTTTAGTCTTCGTCCTTTGACTGCTCTTCGAATTCCTTCATGAGCTTTGTCTGGAGATCCGTTGGAACGAGTTCATAGTTGGAGAACTTCATTGAGAATGAAGCACGGCCACCTGTGAGTGAACTCAAGGTAGTGGAATAGCTTGCGAGTTCATTGAGTGGAATCTTGGCATTGAGCTTGTCATAGCCGTTGGCACTTTCACTGCCCACGATCATACCGCGACGGCCCTGGAGGTCACTCATCACGTCACCCATCTTGTCGCTTGGAGTAAGAACCTCTACGTCATAGATTGGTTCGAGAAGTTTCGGACCAGCATTCTTGAATGCATCGGAGAATGCATGACGGCCAGCGAGCATGAATGAGAGTTCGTTTGAATCTACCGGGTGCATCTTACCATCATATACTACTACGCGTACATCGCGCGCGTAGCTACCCGTAAGAGGTCCCTGTTCCATTCTTGCCATGATACCCTTGAGGATTGCCGGCATGAAGCGTGTATCGATAGCACCACCGACAACTGAGTTGATGAATACGAGTTTGCCGCCCCAGTCAAGGTCGATTTCTTCCTTACCCTTCATGGCAATCTTGAATTCCTGACCACCAAACTTGTAAAGTACAGGG
>JAZQPD010000094.1:0-12681 GCA_045628285.1 Bacteroidaceae bacterium | reverse complement strand
ATAGTGGGCGAGACGTACGTAGTTGCATCCGAGTTCCTTGGCTGCCTTGAGAATGACTTCATCGTCCTTTGCGTTGACTGCACGACGGCTGTCGCCGAAGGTTTCTTCGTGAATGCTAATCCCTGCAAGGAAAATTGGCTTGCCGTTGAGAATAATCTTGCAACCTTCTGTCTTTATTGTGCGGAATCCAATCTGATCATTGAGTGTATTGACTGTCTTTCCGCTCTTGAGAGTAATACTGACATCATAGAGTCTTGGATTGTCGGGAGACCACAGCTGGACGTCCTTTGCCTTTATGGCATAGTCAACATGTCCTTCGGTATCGGTAAGGAACTCTTTGTCTATCTTCAGTTCTGGAATGGATATTTGAATTTTCTGACTTGCCTTGTTGTCGCCTTTCAACTGTACGTATCCGGTAACTTGCTTGAAATCGTCGGATATGCGTATGCTATAGTCATAGATGTAGGTAGGGCTGACTTCGATGAGGCATACGGAACGTGTGAGTCCGCCGTAGTTCCACCAGTCAGTGTTATAGGTGGGAATTCCGTCGGCAAGGCGGGTGTTGTTGACACGTACGACAAGCGAATTCTCTCCTTGAAGATTAACCTTGTCTGTGACTTCGAATTCGAATGGGGTGTATCCACCTTCGTGGTCGCCAACTTTCTTGCCGTTAAGCCATACGGATGACTTATAGTTGGCTGCTCCAAAATGAATGAAATACTTCGAGTCTGGGGAAGGAGTGTCGATAGTGAATTTCTTGCGATACCACAGGCGGCCTTCGTAGTAATAGAGTTGTGGATTTTGCGTATTCCAGTCGCCTGGTACCCGAATGTCGCGTGATGTGTCGAAGTCATAGTCCTGAAGATGTATTCCGTCAAACTTACTGTCACGCCAGAACGAGCCATCGCCATGTCCGTAAGGGTCGACGATGTACTTCCACTGCCCATCGAGGGATGTGGTCTTTCTACTTGCTGTGTTGATCATCGCCTGCGAATAAGATGCAAGGCTGATGAGGAAAAGTGCAATCGTTGAAATGATACGCATGGTTGATTTGTGATTTATGGTTTGGAAACTTTCTTCTCGTTGAATTCCTTGAGCTGCTGGAAACAATGGTTGTTGATTATCTCCTCGAGTTTCCTGTCGGGGTTGTGGAGAATCCGGCAGTCATAATCAAAGACCATCATCTCTCCGTTTTCGGCAGAATAAGGTTGCCAGTCGGGGAGTCCACTGACATTCGGATTACCTGTATGAGCGAAGTTTGCCCATGACTGGCTCATGAGGTCGGCGAGTTGCTGGTCCTTGGTTGTAGGGTGGGGCAGTTCGTTCCCTGCATGATTAAGGGTATTGAAGCAGAACTTCAGTTCATGACCATGGACGGAACCCTGATTGGCGGGTGACTTCCATGTGAACATATAATTATAAACAGGTGTGGGACGATGGGCTGATACATAGTCGGCGGTGATGATGGTCTTCGGACGGAAAAGGTAGTCGATGGACAGGAGGTCGTTAGGGGAATGCTGTGGCCATGCCTCGTCGAAGGCCTTGATATAGTCGTCAGTTTGTTCGCCGAAAGTAGAAACCAGTACCTTGCGTGCCTCATCTGTGGTCATCTGCCGCCCGTAGGTGAGACGCTGCAGTTCGTTGAAGGTCGTACCGATGATGATCGGCTTGTTGTCGGCAAACCGTGAGAACCCTGGCTGGAATGGCTGCTGCATGAGTACCTCACCGTCAGGAGTAGGACCAAAGCCCCACATCATTGGAGTTCCTGGCTTTCGAGTGCCGATGCTCTTGCCCATAGCCCTCTGACCAGCAGCATAGAGTTCCTTGTAGGGTACGTCCTTTATCTTGTCGATATGATTTCTGTCAATACCCAGTTCCGAGAGTACTGCCTTGCCGAGCGATTCAGTCATTTCCTTCGTATTTACATTTAGAATCGTACCACTCATGATGATGGCCTTGTGGAAGAGATCCTTTGCCTCTGGCATGCAGAGGAGTGTACCGACCTTACCGCCACCACCCGACTCGCCGAAGACTGTGATATTACCTGGGTCGCCTCCGAACAGATGTATGTTCTTGTGGATCCACCTAAGTGCTGCCACAACGTCCATCATACCTACATTGCCGGAGTACTTGTACTTAGGCGATACAGCGGAGAGGTCGAGGAACCCGAGGATGTTGAGGCGGTGGTTGATGCTCACTACCACCACGTCCTTCTTGGCCAGTCCCATACCAGGATTCCATGCCGACGTGCCGGAATCAAAACCACCTCCGTGGAGCCAGAGCATGACGGGTTTCAGAGAGGTACTACCCATATTTGCTGTCCATACATTCAGTACGCAACAGTTCTCGCTCATCTCCGATTCAGGGAGATTACGACCTGTGTTCTGCATTGCCTGAGGTCCCCAGTGGTTGCATACCATTACTGTATCCCATGGAGTTACAGGGAACGGAGGCATGAAACGTTCTACCTTGGCGTAGGGGATGCCCAGAAAGGCTTGAGTGCCTTCCTGATTGAAACCTTGAACAAGTCCGGATTCAATACGGACTATATTGTTCTTTACTTGCGCTTTCTGTGCCGTCATCGCGAGAGTGACAGACATCGACAATGCCGTAACTGTTAGTCGGAAAATGTTATGATTCTTCATAAGTCAACTTTCCACAAAGATAGATAAAATATTTCATTCTCACAATTTTTACAGGCATGATTCCCATAATTGTTTGGTGGTTTGAAAGAAATAATGTATTTTTGCAACAGAATAACCAATAAAAACCGGAAATATGAAAAAGTCATTTTTTTTTGCAATGCTCATGTCTTGTACATTGGTAGGCAGTGCACAGGTGAAACTTCAGCGTGACAACGTTGATGAAATTCTAAAGTCAATGACTCTCGAAGAAAAGGCAATCCTTGTAGTCGGTACGAGTCGGCAGGGCTCCACTGGAGGTAATCAGACCGGTAACGGAATGGTCGGTGCTCATGCTGATGCGGTACCTGGAGCAGCAGGAACAACTCAGCCAATAACCAGATTGGGTGTGCCTGCAAGTATACTGACTGACGGCCCTGCAGGGGTGAGAATCAGTCCCACACGTCCCAACGACTCCAAGACCTATTACTGCACTGGTTTCCCTGTGGGTACAGCCCTTGCATGTACTTGGAATCAGGAACTGGTGGAAGAGGTTGGAAAGGCCATCGGCAACGAGGTCCTGGAATATGGATGTGACGTCATACTTGCCCCAGGAATGAACATACACCGTTCTCCTCTCTGTGGACGAAATTTCGAATATTATTCAGAAGACCCAATACTGACGGGAAAGATAGGTGCTGCATATGTGAGAGGCGTACAGAGTCAGGGAGTAGGTACTTCCGTGAAGCACTTTGCAGTGAATTCCCAAGAAACGAACCGCACAGAGGTAGATGAAATCGTAAGCCAGAGAGCCCTGAGAGAAATCTATCTCAAGGGATTCGAGATTGCCGTGAAGGAGGGAAAGCCATGGACAGTGATGTCATCGTATAACAAGATTAATGGTACATATACTCAGGAGAGCAAGGAACTCCTCACTACTATCCTCCGTGATGAGTGGGGATTCGACGGCATCGTAATGACTGATTGGACCGGCCAGAGAAATACGGCAGCACAGATAAAGGCAGGAAACGACCTCATGGAACCCGGAAATCCTGTCCAGACTCAGGAGGTAATTGACAAGGTGAAGAGTGGTGAACTGAAGATGGAGGAACTTGATATTTGCGTGAAGCGTATACTGGAATATCTTGTAAAGACACCTCGTTTCCGTGGGTACAAGTACAGCAACACTCCTGACCTCAAGAGTCATGCTCAGATTACCCGTCAGAGTGCTACGGAAGGAATGGTGCTTCTGAAGAACTTCGATGGTATCCTGCCGATGAAGGGTGTCAACAAGGTTTCTGTATTCGGGGTGACATCCTATGATTTCATTGCTGGAGGAACCGGTTCCGGCGATGTCAACAAAGCCTATACCATCGACCTTATGACCGGTCTCAGTAATGCTGGATTGAAAGTGAACGAGAAACTGGCCAACATTTACCTAAAGTACAGGGAATATCAGAACTGCCTCTCACAGGCCTTGCCTCGCCGAGGCTGGTTCTGGGGTAAAGCTACTCTGCCTGAAATGGAGCTCTCTCGCCAGATTATCGATGGCCAGGCAGACGAGTCGGATATTGCCATCATCACTCTCGGGCGTCAGGCAGGAGAAGGAAGTGACAGAAGGGAAACCGACGATTTCAACCTTACCAACGTGGAACAGCAACTCATAACAGACGTTTGTTCGTCATTTCATATGAAGGGCAAGAAAGTAGTGGTTATACTCAATATGGGAAATGTCATTGAGACCGCCTCATGGAAGGGCAGACCGGATGCTATACTCCTTGCATGGCAACCAGGACAGGAGGGTGGTAATTCAGTAGCCGACGTATTGACAGGAAAGGCCAATCCTTCAGGTAAGTTGTCGATGACGTGGCCCGTAAATCTTCTTGATGTACCGTCTTCACTAAACTTCCCTAACGTGAGAACGGCAGGACGCACTGTGGACGGCAAGAGGGAATTCACCGACTATACCCGTCATGCAGAAGGCCTGAACGTAGGTTACCGTTATTTCAATACCATTGGCAGGGAGGTGTCATATCCATTCGGATACGGACTAAGTTACACCACATTCTCATACTGCAAACCAGTAGTTAAAGCGACGAAGGACGGATTCGTGGCATCCATCATAGTGACCAACACTGGTAAGGTGGGAGGCAAGGAAGCCGTGGAACTCTATGTGTCAGCACCTGAAGGCGGTCTGAAGAAACCGGTACGTGAACTGAAGTCATTTGCCAAGACCCGTGAACTCCAGCCGGGAGAGAGTCAGACCCTCACAATGAATGTCAGCAATTATTATCTTGCATCATACAACGAATCCACACAGAGCTGGGAAACAGCTGCCGGAATCTATACAGTCGGCTTCGGTGCCAGTGTGGAGGATATTCGTTGCACTGCATCGTACAGACTTTCAAAGCCACATACTGTGAAATGCCATGATGTGATGGCTGAGAAGTAGTTATCGTTTTGGACTTAAAAAGAAACCCGCCCCTGGTCTCCCTTAAAGGAAGGACTTGGGCGGGTTTTCTATTCTTCATTCCAATACAGGACTATTTCACCATATTGGTGGATCCATGGGCTTGGATAATGCATGAACGAGTGCATTGTGGGTCATCGAAATAGAGATAGTCGTGACCTCCTACCCATGATATGTTGAGACGGTTACGATCGACGTGATACTTCTCAACGAGCATCTTTGTTACTATTTCTGCACGATTCTTGGAGAGGAACATGTTGTGGTCTGGAGTTGCTGTCTGGACATCTGCATATCCGATGACATCGAACTTCACTCCTTCAGGTGCCTCGTTGATGAATTCGGCTGCATGTTTGATGATAATTTCCTCACGATGAGAGATATCCCACTTGTCAATCACAAAGTTAATCAGAACTCTATAGTTCGTATTGAATTCCCTGACGTATTCTACTTCACGCTTTGGTGCAGTGTAGTTGCCAGACTTCTCCTTGGCATCCTTGATGATGTTCGGATTCTGAATCATGCTACCTACATCGACTCCTGCTGCCGTAGCTGCCGCAGCTACGTTGGTGAGGTCGTGGCTTGCCTGATTGATGGTCTTGGTTGCTGCATTCTCGCCTGCGAGGGCAGAAGTCTGGACTATCTGTGACATAGGGATCCAACTACGGGCTGTAGCACTCTTCTTCCATCCGAATTTGTATGATACACCAACCGTGATGCCTGCTGAACCATCCATAGTAAGGTCTGGACCGCATGAGTGGTTTTGGAGGAGGTCAGTTTCCCAACTTTGTCCGTCGAAACTTTCGGCTATGAAGGCTCCACGAATGTTGAGATTAACTGCCCAACCCTTATAAAGGTCATACTGATTCATGAATCCAAGGTTGAAGGATGGTCCCATCTTGTTGATTTGATTTGCATTTATGGTAAATACGAATCCTGCTCCGTAGGTGAAAATGCAATGGAACCTGCGGGCTGCATTATAGCCTCCAAAGAGGTTACAGAGGTCGGTAACTCCCATAAGGTAGATATTGCCATAACTACCTGTACTTTTGCGCAGGTCGGTGGTACCATCATAGAAGGAGTCGTCCGGCTTGCTATATGTTTCCACAGGATAGGTGATGGCGTCATAGACACTCTTGTAACTGGAGAAGTTGAAGCATGCACCTAGTCCGAAGATTGGTGTTGCCCACTTCCATAGGCTAAGGTCGATGGACGGGAATGCCCAGAGATCCTTTAGTTTCGCATGGTTCTCGCTCTCGCCATAATAGAACGAGGAACCGATGCCGAAATTGACTTCCCAATTTGAGTGGAACTCGTTCATACGTACCAATGACGGATCGTAGTAATCAATGGGGAGTTCGCCGGCAGCTCCTGTGGATTCCTTGACGATGTTCAGGCTGTTATCTGACTCCTGCGCCTGGATACCGAGGCTGACTGCCAATGCTGCAATGATGAATAGTATCTTTTTCATATCTGATATTCTTTTTCTTGTTTTCTCAAGCCATTTGATTATTTTCTCATATTTTCACTTCCGACTGCGCGGATGATGCATGAACGGGTACATTGCGGATCATCGAAGTAGAGGTAGTCGTGACCTCCTACCCATAATACGTTCAGACGGTTGCGGTCGACATTGTATTTCTCGACAAGCATCTTTGTGACGATTTCTGCACGGTTCTTGGAGAGGAACATATTGTGCTCAGGGGTTGCAGTCTGTACGTCGGCATATCCGATGACTTCGAATTTCTGGTCTTTTGGAGCAGTGTTGATGAATTCGGCTGCATGCTTGATGATGATTTCCTCACGATGGGATATGTCCCACTTGTCAATCACGAAATTCACGAGCACTCTGTAGTTGGTGTCAAATTCCTTGATTATCTCCTTCTGTGGCTTGAGGTGCTGATAGTTGTCTACGAGTTTCTCTGATTGTGCTGCCACTGTAGGGTTGGATACCATACCTGCTACGTTCATACCGGCTGCTGTGGCTGCAGCGGCTACGTTGGCAGTCTCGGTATGAAGCTGATTAATTTCATCAGTGTGCGGTACATAAGCTGCATCGACAGATGTCTGTACGACTCTGGTCATTGGCACCCACTTGGAGTAGCCTCGCTTCTCCTTTTGGAATCCGAATGAATAGTTTATACCGACAGTGAGTCCGAAGGCTCCGTCCATCTTAAGATTGCCACGGTCACCTTTGCCGTTCCATCTTAGTACGTTGGTTTCATAGAACTGGCCATCGAAACTGTCGGAGAGGAACATTCCTCTGGCACCGAATGAGAGTCCCCATCTCGATGTTATGTCGTATTCTGCATGCAAACCGAGATTGAACGACGGACTCATCTTGTTGTGCTTGGCTGCAATGGTGAATGCAAAACCGCCTCCGAAGGTTGCAAGGAAGTGGAAACGACGGTAAGGCTTGTAACCGCCAAAAAAATTGGATAAGTCTACCATTCCGAGAAGGAATACGTCCATATAGTGTCCACGGCTCTGCTGAGCATATCCGTTGCGAACAGTTCCGAGACCGAGTACATTGCCATCGCAGAAGACTGTCTCGTCGTCAGGTGCACCAAAGGTCTCAATGTCATAGGTATTCTTTCCATAGATGCCCTTCCAACGGACATAGGTCATACCGAGACCGGCACCGAATACCGGGTTCACCCATTTGTAAGCACGTACATCGACTACAGGGAAGGTAATCCAGTCCTTGAACTTGGCACTTGGGTCGTCTTCACCTACTGAGAACTGAGGACCCAAGCAGAAGAGAAACTCCCAGTTGGAAAGAAAACTGTTGGTTCTTACAAGGAGCGAGTCATAGTATGATACTTCCACTTCGGTATTGTCGCCTGTGGTTTCTTTCACTACATTCACAATGCCGTAATCGTCATCAATCTGTGCGTGCGCGTTCGCAAGAGATGTTACGGCAAGAAGTAATAAGATTATTCGTTTCATTATAATGATATTGTTGTTTAATACGTTGTCTTTTTTATAGGTCTCTTTTGCAATGTTTGTTGTTTGCAATGAAATTTTTTGCAAATATAGTGAAAATTTGTGAAATGACAAAAAAAACAACAGCAAATATGCTTTATTTCTTATATTCGTCCTTCCTCATAGGATTCATTGGAAACCAGCCTTTCTTCACTCTCTGCTTCTGCTCGAATATCTCAAGTATGCTCCAAAGACAGGAACAACCTATGACACCCAATATTATGCTGAGCATCTGAGAATTTATTATCAGGGAACAGCCTATGAAGACAAGTCCCGACACGAGGAATACCCACCAGCAACGTGTGCCGAAATAGTATTCCGATTTGATTACGATGGGATGGAAAATCCCGATGATCAGGAATGTGACAATGGCAGTGACAAGTCCGTAATAATTCATAAGTATGGTTGATGATTGACAGTTTATGGTTAATGGGGTATTCTTGCTGTTATCTTTGTGTCGAACGCATAGCGGGCATCGTTCCTCTCGTGCAGGGTTTGTTCCATGGTGTCACGGCTTCGCTGAAGGCGTTTCTTTGAGATGGTCTTTTTGCCGTACTTTATGGTCACGGGATTGTCGAGGTTTAATATCTTGTCGTTAAGACCGAACGTGAGAGAACTGTAGTCACACTTGTCAATGAAAATGGTGTTGTCTACTACTCTTATCCTCACTTCCTTGCCTTTCTGCAACTCTTCCTTCGGGGCGCTTATCCAGTAAAAGTGTTCGTGCACCACTTCCTCCTGTCGCCATACTATGGTTTTAGGGTAGGGATTCCTCTTGTACTGAGCCATCCATTCCACTGCCATGGTGTCGACCCTGTCCATCCAGTGAGGCTTTCCTTCCACAATATGTCCTTCGTGTATGTATCCCTCATTGTCGGTAGAGTGTAGTGAATCGAGTTCGGCAATTCTCTCCATGCACTTCCTGTTGCGGTCGTAGGCAGCATCAAGTGCTCCACACCACACCATGAACGGAGTATTTCTGAGATTAACAAGCGACACATCTCCCGGATGTCCTGCCATCATCGAGGCAGCAGCCCATGTGTCGGCCATTCGTGGAGCCAGACGCCATACACCGTCACCTCCTGCGCTGTACCCCATGATATACACCTTGTCGGGGTTCACCTTCAGATGGGTATAGGCATAGAGAATGATATCCTTGTAGAACTCGTCAAGACCTTTTTTGAAGTGCATGTCCCAGTCGTTGTAGGGAGCTCTTGGACAGATGTATATGCCCTCCTTGGGGGTATAGAGCCTCCATTGGTTCTGCCATTGTTGGTCGTTCACTTCCTTCGGAGTATTTCCACCTCCGTGCAGTGAAATGAATAGGCTGTGTCCGTCAGATGGAACATTGCCGAATACCGAGCATGACAACTTCATCTCAAGTCCATCCCTTGTAATAGCTTGCCGTTTAGTGATGTAGTCAGTCTTCTCGCGTACTTCCTTCACCCATTGGTCTATCACTTCCTTGCGTATGTTCTCGGCCCGTTCGCGAGAGAGTCCCTGTCCCATACAGATAGACGGCAACCATACGATGGAAATCAGTAATATAATCAGTCTCTTTTTCATGACAATCGTAATCTTGTGCAAAGATAGACAAATTTTTTTAATTACAGGTTATTTTTGTGGTTTGTGGTTCATAATGTGTATTTGACAGTGTGCGGGGTGGAGTGAGGACAGAGTATGTTGGATTTGAAAATTCAGTAAATAAGGCAATATTATTTTGTGTAATTCTGGAAATTTGTATATATTTGTAGACCGAAATTACTTAATACGACTATCGCATGTAGATTAAAAACATTAATGACCATTCTTCGGGTGCTACGACCACTCAGGCGAGCAAGCTCGGAGTTATCCAAACATTAATCAGACATTAATTTATTTATGACTGATGGAACTCGGAGCTCTGCTCGCCTGAGTGGCCGTAGTGCCCGAAGAATGTTAAATAAAATAATGTAAATCAATAGTATACAAACTTGAATAATTTAATTATGAAGAAGAGGAATTTACTTGTGATTATTGTTGCCATGGGAATGGCGATGGATATAAGTGCCCAGCGGATGGGCGGTGAACTGGGTAGGGGTGTGGTTGCCGTGCAGAACGGTAACTCTGTCTTGGTAAGTTGGAGAAGACTGGCACAGGAACCGGAAAACACCTTATATAATATATATGTGAAGAAACCGAATGCTACCAGCTATACGAAGATCAATACATCTCCGGTGAAGCATTCGAACTTTTCAACCAATACTTCAGTCATACCTTTGGGAAGTCATGTGGCTGTGTCGCTTCTCACTACTGACAGGAAGAACCAGACGGTAGAGAGTGAACCTTCCGTTCCGTTCCATTTCCAGAGCCAGTTCATGAGAAATGTCTTCGTGGACATACGGTTCAACGAAAGTCCGCTCGCCAATGCAGATTATGCCACAAAGTACGTATGGCCTTACGACCTCGATGGTGACGGTGAGGTAGATTATGTGGTGGACCGGAATCCCGTCAATGGTGGTACGAACAAGTTGGAGGGGTATCTGCGCGACGGTACGTACCTGTGGACGATTGACATGGGACCTAACGAGTCAATCAGTCTCGGGCAGGATGACCAGGTGGCTGTGTATGACTTTGACCTCGACGGACTTGGCGAGGTGATGATACAGACGAGCGATGGAACACGTTTCTGGGACAGCTCAACGGAATCGTGGGGAAAATACGTGAACCACAAGGATTCGCCCGACGTGGATGGCGACGGCATCACTAACTATGCTTCGCAAAACTCGAAGAATCCTCCAAGGTATTTCACCGTGGTTGACGGCATGACCGGTGAGGAACAGGCATCCGTGGAGATGCATTACAACAATGCCTACAATCGCACCAACAAGGCTGCACTCATGGGCGATGAATACAACAAGCATGTGGGTAAGTTCTGCATTGCGTATCTCGATGGTGTGCATCCTGCGGTGGTGATGGAATGGCACACACGCTATACCAACGGCAACCATAACTACTATGTGGAAGGTTTCGGCTACGATTTCTCCTCGGGAGAGACAGGCGAACTGAAGGAATTGTTCCTGCAGCCGTGCGGAAACGGTTCGTTCCATTCCATACGTGTGGGCGACCCGGATCTTGACGGAAGGGACGAGATGATAGAAGGCGGGTGGACGATGGACCACACGGGAAAAGTGCTTTTCAATGCCGGAATTGCTCATGGCGACAGGTTCCGCACTTCCGACATCGACCCTGAACGCCCGGGATTGGAGACCTTTGCCATACAGCAGGAGGCAGGAGACATGCTTGGACAGATTCTGTATGACGCTTCGAACGGGAAGGCAATAAAGAAATGGTATCTGAGTGGAGTGGGGGATGTAGGTCGTGGCGACTGTTACGATATGGATGCCAGTCATCTCGGATGGGAGATGTTCTCGACGATGAACGGCAATGCCATATATGATGCCCAGGGCAATGACACTGGCAAGAAGGGGTATTTCCCGACCGAGGCCCTGTGGTGGGATGGTGACCTTGGCAGGGAATATCTTGCTGCTCCCGATGGAAACGGATATAATGCGTATATTGCGAAATACGATACTGGTCGCCTCATAGAGATGGCAAAACTGAGTGGGTGGCAGGTGAACAGCGAATACGGTGCGAGGGCTGCTTTCTGGGGCGACATCATCGGTGATTGGAGAGAGGAAGTGATTCTGAAACATCTCACTAATGGGGTGACAGACGGATTTGTAGGATTTTCTACTGATTATTCCACTACGGAAGACCGTATATACTGTCTGCTCCAGGATCCTCACTATCGTGGTGACTGTCACACGAAGGGTTACTACCAGACACCGAATCCTGGATTCTACTTGGGGTACGACATGCCACGTCCACCACTACCACCGGTGATGGTTGCCGACCTTACATGTAGCGGAGGCAGCACTTACACCGACTTCGGAAGGGTGAAACCTGCAACATATCAGGACGGCAGGAGTGTGCTCTACGACTTGGATACCGGTGAGAACGTAGATGTAATGGCTGCAATCAAACCTGGCACGGTATATATGATGCCTGTGCTGAATCAGGTCATCCGATTCTCGGGAGCAGGAGAGATAGCTGGCGAAAACGATATCTGGAAAAGTCAGAACGGTACGGCATTGCTGAACGTGCCCGTCACTACTTTCGGCACTACATACATCTCAGAGGGAATTCTTGAATCATACTGCAAAATTGATGGTCCGATAGAACTCAGGGCGAAGGGCACACTGGCAGGAGCACCTGTGGTGAACGGAAACGTGAAGTTTGAAGGTGCGCTGAACTATGAGGGATGTCGGCTGATGCCGAACGGAGTGATGATCTTCAACCAATCGCTGACCATCGACAAGAGGGTGTTCATCGAACTCACCCGCGAAACCGACTGCATACTGGTGAAAGGTGACCTCAATATCGTAGGAAAACCAGTGTTCTCCATTGCATTCCCGGATCTGCATGCTGGCAAATACAAACTGATGGAGTACACCGGTACTTTCACAGGCAGTACTGACAACTTCGATGTCAGGGGAATTACCGGACTTTCCTACAATATGACAAATGAGGACAATGCCATCTGGCTCGTCATCAATGAACAGAGGC
>JAZQPD010000093.1:0-2180 GCA_045628285.1 Bacteroidaceae bacterium | reverse complement strand
GTTGTTCTCCTCGTACCATACAACGTGAAATTCAGTTACCGTGAATGGGTTGCCAGTACGCTTACTTGTTCCTGTTCTCTGTGGGTAGATTTTCCCGATTTTTCCTGTACTCTTCATGACTTTACTAATTTTAATTGTTGATTTTTAATTGTTGATCACTTTACTTCTTTCTCCATTGGTTCTTACCTGTTTTTTCAATCAAACCTTCTTTCTTCCATGCAGATATTATGGACCTCGGAGTTGTCAATACGTGCATCCTTTGCGAGTTTGCAATAATGTCTCCTATCGTAAATTCATCAGGCAATTCATCCCATAGTGTTCCATACCTCATCGGCTTGCAGTAGTTCATTGACTCCTTCACCTCGGCGCGTTTCTTGTTGTACCTGGTTCCGAAAATGTAGTAAGTGCTGAAAAGTTCCACTTCACTCCACCACATGCAGAAGTCCTTAATCTTCTGCTGCATCTTCTCGCTTGTAGGGTTGCCCCAGAGTTCGTTGGCGATGAGAGCCGCACGGAATCCCTTGTTCGCACTTCGCTTTGTGAATGTGCCGTAGGCATTGTCCGGACCATAACTGGCTCTCTTGATACATTGTGCTGTCCATTTCAGCAGCGGAGCATGGAGATACGACAGGTCACGGGTGATTCGTGGTCTTACCTCGAACTTCCAGTTGATATTGCTGTCGAAGGCTTTTATGTCCTTATATCCTGCAAGCATTTCCGGAGTGGCTACTTCTATCGGATCGACGTATGTCTGCTCGTCAAAACGCTCCATGATTTCGTAATGCTTCTGCAGTACCTTGTCATTTATCTTCTTCCAGGGCCGATATGGAGCAAACTCACTTGCGAAGATTGGAGTGATGGTTATTCTCGTCACCAGCCCGTCAGTCACGTCATTGAAGAAGTGGAGCACTCTCTCCGGCGTTCCAGTCACAATCAGGTTCCAGAACAGGTTGACCGTTCCCTTGAATGTCTGACTGCTTCGGTACTGCTGACCTGTGGCATCGTTATCCCATGCAATTCGGAGCAAGTCGGAGAGTCCTCTGATACCTCGCCCGAGAGTGTCGATTTCGGGGCAATAGGTGTGAAGGTGCATTCCCTTGTTCTCGAAACACTGAGTGAACAGCTGTACCTCCGAGAACTTCGGCTCCAGTATTCGCTTGCAGAGCGATGGCTTTTCGGGCTTGTCCTTGTTGTCGCTACGTGAGTTGACTAACGAATCGTAGAGCCTTTCCCTTGCATTGATGATGTCCTCGCGGCTACGTATCTTGTCGAGAAGGTACATGAATTTCTTCACGAACGACTTTCCGCCTGCCGCCTCTGCCCAGATCACCGTAAAGAAGGAAGAGGTGTGCATCATTCCGTCAAAGTACTCTGCCTGTGCGTATGTAGTGAGAGTTCCGAGTATTTCCAGCAGGGCAGAGATTGTCGGAATCCTGAAGTCCGCTGGTGCAGCCTTCACCCAGTCCTTGATGATTGGTGGCAATTCCGGCATTCGGCTCAGCAAGTCCTCGTATGGGCTGTCCTGCTCGTCATCGTCATCATCTTCAACGTTCACATTCCTCTCGCCCAGATAGCCTTTATCCTTCATCCAGTGCCAGAGGTTGGAAGGTATTCTGCCGTTCGTGTTGTACGAGCAGACCTTCTTCGCCTGGTTGAAGATTTCGGTCAGTTCATGTCCGAAAGCCGGCATCATTGCTGTCATCAGTACAGGATTGCTTTCACACATGTTGCGAATGTCGCGAAGGATGTTGTAATGCAGTGAGTGAACCTCCCCGGCAAATGGCTTGCCGTTCACGATTATTCCAAGCTGTTCGCCCCTGTACATCGTCCATTCGTGAACGACATCCTTCAGCCTGTGATTACGGAACTCAAATTCGTCGTATGATTTCAGCTCTTCCTCATCGAGAGTCGCCCTGCTATACGGAGTTTTCTTCGACTTTACGGGTTCATCATCCTTCTCTCCCTTTGCCATTTCATTTTTCAGCCTCTGCTCGTTGTAAGGCTTCAATGTGAAGAGATCATCCGAGCAGTAGAGAATATCGTCCTCCTTCGGCACGAATGCCAGACGTGAGAAATCAATATTCACTTCGTCGTACCATCTTTCCACGCAGAAATGCTCTACGAAACTACGCTGGCAGTCAAGGATTGTAGCCACGTCCACGTCAGGCATCTCGCACACA
>JAZQPD010000092.1:0-7004 GCA_045628285.1 Bacteroidaceae bacterium | reverse complement strand
TCTAATCTCTAACCTCTAATCTCTAACCTATCTCTTCTGTATCAGAACCGACTGATTGCCTACGCGAAGTATGTAGGTTCTCGGTCCGCTGTCTGGCAATACCATCTGGACCTCTCCCCTTCCGGTCACCTTGGAAGAAAGGACCTGTCGTCCGTCCAGAGTATAGAGCCATGCCGTCGTGTCCCTTCCCTGGCCGAAGATTCGGATTGTGTTACCGGAGAAGAGGTATGACGGTTTGTCCGAATTTCGTATTTCCCCGATTCCGTTTGGATCATCGAGTTCGGTGAAGACCAGCTCATCCAGCAGACACTCTTCGGAATTCCACCCTATGCTTATCCTCAGCCTGTCGGTGGTCACTATCAGTCCCTTGCTGTCGGTAGTGAGCACCGGATTGTCGGAGAACAGACATCGCATTTCGTCCCAGCCCCCTTCCGGAAGTTTGTATGTGAGTACGAAACCGTTGACTTTCATCTCACCGTCATAGCCAGGCGTCGGGGTACTTCCTGCAGGAATGTCCTCGATGATGTTGAAACGGTTCCAGTATGGTGCAGAAGCATAAGCCTCGCCACATCCTTCCGGCACATGGAGCTTGGCTCTGCGTGCCACATTCGTGTATTCGAACGGCGAATCGGCAAAAGTGCCGTCTTCTATGGTCTGCGGAGTGGTTGCATAGTTGCTAAAGTCGGTCAACTCATCAAGATAGTAGAACGCACCTTTTTCAATATCCACGACAGAGGCAGGAATTATGACCTTCCTGATACCGCGACAGCCCGCGAATGCCTCGGACGAAATGACGCGAGTGGTTTTCAGGACACCAAATTCATAGCGTCGTCCATAACTGCCACTGGTTCTCACCATTACCGGCACTTGAAGGAGTCGTGTGCCTTCGGCATTATACAAGGCATCGTTGTGGATGCTGTATGAAGTGTTTTTCTTCTCCTTGTCGCGGAAACCATACAGATTGTCTGAATAGAACGCCTGTCTGCCAATACGTTCCAGTTTGGCAGGAATATCGATATACTCTGTCTTGTGGTACGAGAATGCGGAATTGCCTATGTATGTCAGTTCGTCGTTGAGCAAAATGTTACTGATAGGACAGCCTGCAAAGGCTCTGTCACCTATGGACGTTGCCATATTGAGGGCAGAGACTGTCTCAAGTCTTGAGTTGTTGACTCCGTTGCAGAATGCCGCATTGCCTATCTTGACAGGCGTGTGTGGCAGATCCACATACTCAAGATTAGTGCATCCGAAGAAAGCGGAGTCGCCTATTTCCGTTATTCCGTTCTCAAAAGTCAGGTACTGGAGTGTCTTGTTGTATTGCAGCAGATGCGGTCGCACCTTGCCCAATGTGGCAGGGATATTGAGATTAATGATAGGCTGGCCATTAAGCAGACAGTCATTTATTCCAGAACTCTGTGGATTGGCATAGTGATCAGTAAAGTGTACATTGTTCCACATCTCCAGCGAACCGAGGTCGATGGTCTTCACACTGGCACGGTAGAATGCTTCCGAGCAAATTGTATCGAGCGTTGCCGGAAGTCTTACGACGTTGAAGTCAACGTCAAGATTATCGAAGGCACGGCTGAAAATCTTGGTTACAGTGTACTCTCTGCCATCATTCACCACCTTTTCTTCAATATTGGCGTCGGAAGTCATGGCACATATTACTCCGGCACGGCTGTCATCTATCACATCATAGCACACGCCGTCCTTTTCGAAAGAGGTCTTTGACGGCTGGATGCCTATTATTGCGAAGGACACGTTGCTGTAGTTTTGTTCCAAAGGATTGATGAGGGATGTGAGGTAATAGCCGTTACCCCTTCCCGACCAGCCGAAATTAAAGTGGAAATAGCCTGCATCATTATATCCATCGCACACGAAGGTATGTCCGTCTCTACTATTGTGGGAGGGATATCCGTAGTATATTACCGGGCGTTTATCGTCAAGTTCCCGCATTATGAGAGAGTCCTGATTGCCAAGGATTGTCTTCCAGTCGGGTCTGTATGAGAAATAGCGCACCAAGGCTTTTGCAGCATCCTCGGGATATGCACCAACGGAGTAGCCTGACCAATCCATCTTGCGGGAATCTATTGCCGTATTGCAGTCGAGCATCAGTTGTGCAACTGCATCAGCCTGTTTGTCGTTGTAAGTGCCATCACGATAGTCATCAAGCATATTGTCCCAGTCATATACCGACTGTGAGAAATCCACCGTTGCAATGACATGACCAGCCTTCAGTTCATCGAAACGTCCTTCGCTGAGCAGCTGTGCCCAGTTATCGGGATAGGTACGGTTGGTATGAGAACCACGTCCCTTGCTCGGCCATTCCCAGTATTTCATAATCTGAGCCATGGCTGTGGTGGTGCATCCTGTTACATGGAGTTCTGACGGGAGCATCTGATTGAACGGTGCCGCCTGGTTCCAAATCGTTTTGGTAAGCGGAGGCACTACCACCTGAGCGCCATTTCCGTCGCCTGTTGCCTTTCGGGCACTCTCGGGATGGGAACAAAGGAATTCCAGTTGTTTCTGATACCCCAGGAACAGCCCGTTCATAACCTCTGGCAAATGCTTCCCATCGACACTTCCCTCATCTGACCATCCGATGACGGGATTGTCCAAGGCATCTTTGACGGCAATCACGGCAAAACCGTTTCCTTCCCCTCTGTTGAAGACATAAAGTGCGGACTCTCCACTACCCTTCCTGAATGCAAGCGACATCCGAGGCTCAGCAGTGTTTTTCTTCAATCTGTGCGATGACGATAAGGTACTAAAGAAACGACAGGCAATCTCATGTGCCTGTTCCTCTGTTATAGTATCAGCAAACACAGCCAACGAAGAAAACAGAAACAATATGCTAAGATACTTTCTCATATTCCAATAATTTCGCAGTAAGCAGTAAAACACTTTGACATCAGACACTCACATATCTTAATGTTACATAAAGACAAGTAAAATGAATGATGCATTAATCATTTGGCAAATATACGAATTTCCTGTGATACAACCAAATCCCTCAGGTATTTTTCTTGCCAAAGACAAAGTCTATAGCCAACAGGCAGAGAATCAGCCGCATCTCCGACAAGGAAGTTGTCACCCTCATCGAGAGTTCCTATCGCAGTCGGATTGAGTATTTATTGATATGAGCTCCGAAAGTTTGACAAAAACATGTAACTATTAAAAAGTTAAAAAGTAACGATTTCTTTTAGTTACTCATTGCCTTATCAAGAAACTTCTTCTATCTTTGCGACAAAATTCATCGTCCCTGTCGTATACAAACTGAAATAAATAGTCAAACAAATGCAAATAAAAAGAAACCGTCTCAACACAATATGCCGAGACGGTTTCTTTGTGATAGTTTCACTAATAATTAGAGAACTGATGCCATCAAGAATACTGCTGCGAGGGATACGATGGCGTAGAGTTCTGGGAATACGGCAAGGATAAGTGTCTTGCTGAATACGTCGTGACCCTGAGCGATACCCTGCATACCTGCTGCACAGACCTGCCCCTGACGGATTGCTGAGAAGAGACCTACAAGTCCGAGCGCAAGACCGCCACCGAATACTGCACATGCCTGAAGATTTGAAATCTCTGGTGTGAGTACCGGGAACATGTTCTGGAAAATGAAGTAACCTGCAAATCCGTAAAGTCCCTGAGTACCTGGAAGGGCTGTGAGGACGATGAAGTTACCGAACTTGTCAACTTTCTTCAATGCACCGATTGCTGCGTTACCAGTGATAGTAACACCGTATGCACTACCGATTCCTGTGAGGCCCAACATAAGGCCGATGCCTAAATAGGCGATAAATAATGGTGTCATAATTTAATGTTTTTATTGATTAGTACTTTGTTAATTCTTATTTTGTGGTTCGTAGACTTTTCACTTTTCACTCGCATTCAAATAGCCCCCTATTTGAATGGGTTATACCCTACTCCACCTCCAGTATATCCTGAGTTCTTGAAGAACTCCACGAAGGTGAGTCGCATTGGATGGACGATTGCTCCAAGGATATTCATGAAGATGTTCAGACCATGACCGATGAGGAAGATGATGACAGTGACGATGAAACCGACCACTGGTACATCGGGGCTCATACCCGTTGCCATCTGGTTGAACACATTTGCGAGGATTCCTCCTGAAAGTCCGAGAGCAAAGAGTCGGACATAGGAAAGCACATCACCGAGAAGACCTGTTGCCATGTTGTAGGTATCCCACAGACCGAGTCCGATATTGAGGAAGATATTCTTCCCCGGACTGTTGAGCAGGAAGATGCCGACTAGTGCTATGACAAGCAAAGCCGTTACAACCGGATTATTGAAAGGTATTCCAATTACTGAACAGGCTCCGACAGTAAGAAGGAGTATCAGCCAGCCGATGGTTCCGAGTGCCGACTTGAAACCACACTGGATGGAGAGGTTCACCGCCTTGAGTATCATACCGAAGAGAATCTGAATGACTCCGATGACGAGTGAGAGGGTAAACATCTTGGAGTTGTCGGTATAGAGAAGTTCCTTCATCGACTTCACGAACGGAATGTCGAGGACGTAGAGGCTGAATCCGAAGAATGAACCTGAGAGTGAACCGCAAATGATGGTACTTGCGCCAAAGAGGACTACAAGCCATTTCGTGAAGTTAGGATTGATGAGCTGGAACAGTTTCGTGAACACAGGCAATGCCACAATCATCAGCAGACCATATCCCATGTCGCCCAGACAGAGTCCGAAGAAGAGCATGAAGAATGGTGCGAAGAAGAATGTGAGGTCGAGTTCATTGTACTGTGGCAACATATAGAGATGTGTCAGCGGTTCGAAGAGGCGTGCAAACTTGTTGTTTGAAAGAAGAATCGGCACATTGTCTTCCGATGTTGGGTTCTCTATCTCATAGTAAAGGCTGCTCTTGTCCAATTCTGCCTTGACGGCATCAACATTCTTTGCCGGCAACCAGCCTTGAAGGAGAATGAGTTTGCCTTCGGCCATACCTTCACCATTGAGACGAACCTTCGAGAGGTTGATGCTCCGAACAAGCTGATCACGTTGTGCTATGAATGTTCCGACATTATTGGCTGCGAATTGTATGATGGACTGTTTATTCTGTTCAAGTTGCTGCTCGGCTGATTCAAGTTCCTTCTGAAGGTCTGACAGCGACACCTGTGGGAGTGACTGCTGTTCTGCTGCAATCTGTACATCCTCGTCCAAAGGCGTGACTGTGACAAAACGAACCTGTTTGCCGTCACTTATGACAGTGGCGTTGTATTGCTCCACCCACTGTTCGTTGAACAGTTTTCTGTCGCAGATAAAATAACCGAGTCTGTACCCCGCACTCTCAAGCCGTGCGACATTATCCTGAGAGAAGTCGCCCCAAGGCTGGAGTGAATTACAGTCCTGAGCCAGTTGCTGAACCCGACGCTCAAGAGAGGACTTGTCCGACAGCAGTTGGTCGTAGTCATCAAGAGTTCCGACGTGGTTGTCGGAGGGCTGAACACCCTCGGCAAGTGTCTGCAATGACGGGATTATGCTATTATACCGTGAAAGGAGACTGATATTTGCCTGCAATGTCTCATCCGTTGCAGTTCCTTGTTCCTTCTCTATCACATGCACGACTCCCAGACCGCGAAGTTGCTCGAGGAATGCGTCGTAGTCCTTGTGGAATACGAGGAATGACAACTTTTTCATTTTCTGAATCATACTTCTTCCTCCTTTCTTTCAGCTGCAGCCCGTTTCTCCTGAAGGGACTTGAGAATCTTTTGCGAAGACTTGGAGAGGTTTTCCTCATCTTCCATGAATCGCTTGATCTTGCGTACCGCCTCTTGGTATCCAGGAATCTGGACCTTCTCGAAAAGGTTCACCTTCTGGGTGGTCTTGCGGCGTGCGTGATCCAGCAGACCGAGTTTGGCAAGCACGAATGCGCGTTCTACTGCTGTCTTGGCAAGTCCCTCAAGGAGTTTGACTCCGTCGAAATACCACTTTGGAGAAGAGAACAGGCCGAAAGGCTTTACGTCAAGTCGGATGTTGGTGAGAATAGGGACACGGACTCCCGCAATCTTCTTCACATCCATTTCGACATCCTTGAGCGACACGAGGGATGGGTCAAACTCTCCCCAGAGTGCGTACATGGATTCGTAGCCTTGAATCTGGTTCTGCAACTGTTTCTCCAACTCGACGGCCTCTTCCTTGCATTTCTTGACCTCAAGACGCAATGCAGTTTCCTTGTTCTTTATGATAGGCAAGGTCCGCTCACGCATCTTCAGTTGCTTTTCGATTTGCTGAAGCGATGTCTTATTGTATTGAAAAGTTATTGCCATTACTTTTTCCAGTAGATGTCAGTGAATTCTTTCTTGATGTTGACTTCTTCGAGTGAGAAGTACTTGCAGAAGAGTGTCCATGTGACATCAAGCATCTCGGTTGTATCGAGATCGACGTCGATGGCAAGAATCTTGTCTGCATATTCCTTTGCAAAGTCAAGACAACGGTTGTCGTAGTCTGTCAGGTCGAAACCATTCTCCAACTTTGTCTTTGCATTTGCCGCATCGGCATAGAGTCGGATTGCTGCATTCATCACCTGACTGTGGTCCTTACGAGTCTTCTTGCCTGCTACAAGTTGCTTCAGACGGGAAAGTGAACGGAATGGGTCAACGATGACCTTACCGATGTCACTGTCACGACGAAGATACAACTGACCTTCTGTGATGTAACCAGTGTTGTCTGGCACTGCGTGAGTAATATCGCCACCAGAAAGTGTAGTGACAGCAATGATAGTGATACTACCGCCACCAGCCTCCTCTGGGAACTGAACTGCCTTCTCGTAAATCTTTGCAAGGTCACTATAGAGTGAACCTGGCATTGAGTCCTTGGATGGAATCTGGTCCATACGGTTGCTCACGATTGAGAGTGAGTCGGCATAGGATGTCATATCCGTAAGGAGTACGAGCACCTTCTCATGCTTCTCGACTGCAAAAGACTCGGCGGCTGCCCATGGCATGTCAGGGACGGGCAGACGTTCAACA
>JAZQPD010000091.1:0-28632 GCA_045628285.1 Bacteroidaceae bacterium | reverse complement strand
CGCCGAACATACCAGGCGCATCACCCACCTCGCCCTTGGCACGTCTCAGTGCCGGATAGAGAATACCCTTGATGAGTGATGACTTACCGGAGCCAGATACGCCCGTGACGACCGTCATCACGTTGAGTGGTATCTTGACATCCATGCCCTTGAGGTTGTTCATGCGAGGCGATTTGATGAGCAGATGATGGTTCCACTGCCGGCGTGACGTTGGCACCTCGATGCTTTCGGCATGCGTGAGGTAGTCAACCGTATGGCTTACCTTACCCTCGTCGTGTGCTACGTTGCCTGACTCGATGTCTGCCATATTACCCTGGAACACAATCTCGCCGCCATGACGACCGGCATCGGGACCCACGTCAATGAGGTAGTCGGCTGCACGCATTATCTCCTCGTCGTGTTCCACGACCACCACCGTATTTCCTGCATCCCTCAATCCATGGAGTACCTTTATCAGACGGTGGGTATCACGGCTGTGCATGCCGATACTTGGTTCGTCGAGCACATACAACGAGCCCATGAGCGTACTGCCCAGACTGGTCGTCAGGTTTATCCGCTGGCTCTCGCCTCCCGAGAGGGTGTTGCACGACCGGTTGAGGGTAATGTACGAAAGTCCCACGTCAAGGAGGAACTGCAGTCTGCTCCTGATCTCCACAAGCAGGTTCTTGGCTATCGCAGCGTCGTGTTCGTTGAGCGATATGCCGGTGAAGAAATCCAACAACTCGTCCACCGGCATCTCCACTAGTTCCGTGATGCTCTTTCCGCCTACATTCACGTATGTAGCCTCCTTTTTCAGGCGGGTGCCGTGGCACGACGGACAGATGGTCTTTCCCCTATATCGGGCAAGCATCACACGGTTCTGTATCTTGTACTGTTTCTCTTTCAGCATCTCGAAGAAACGGTCGATGCAGATATTTCCCTTCTCAATCGGATTGGTTCCGGGTGCACCATGCCACAGCCAGTCCTTTTCTGTCTGGGTAAGCTGGAAATAAGGGGTGAAGATGGGAAATCCCTTGCTACTGTTCCGCAGGATGAATTCATCCTTCCACTGTCCCATTTTCTCTCCCCGCCAGCACAGCACGGCACCGTCGTAGAGACTTAGTTCTTGGTTGGGGATGACAAGACTCTCGTCAATCCCCATCACTTTGCCAAATCCCTCACATTCGGGACATGCACCCATAGGCGAGTTGAAGGAAAAGAATTGTTCCGTAGGTTCCTCAAAGGTGATTCCGTCGGTCTCGAAAGCAAGCGAGAACTCGTGTACGTCATAGTCCGTACCGTCCGTATCCCCTGTGGTAAAGAACTTCAGAATGCACTTCCCCTGCCCTTCATAAATGGCCGTCTCACACGAATCCAAGAGATGGGTTATGGTCTCCTTGTCATCTTTTGCAACGATCCTGGCTATGACAAGATAGGTCTTCCCGTCAATCGTCTCCGTCCGCGTCAGTCCCTGCAGAGCATATATTTCCAATTGCTGTTTCTCCGTCCTTCCTGCGTGCGGTACCAACGGGCAAAGCACCATGAAACGCGTTCCCGGAGTATAGGCTTTCATGCAGTCTACCAGGTCCTCTGGGGAGTTCTTCTTCACTTCCCTGCCACTCACCGGTGAGAACGTATGCCCTACCCTTGCAAAGAGCATCCTCATGTAGTCGTATATCTCGGTGGTCGTTCCAACGGTGCTTCGCGGATTGCGGCTCGTCACCTTCTGCTCAATGGCAATGGCAGGAGGGATTCCCTCAATGAAATCGCATTCAGGCTTGTTGAGTTTCCCCATAAACTGACGGGCATAGGTGGAGAGTGACTCCACGTAGCGCCGCTGTCCCTCGGCATAAAGGGTATCGAATGCCAGCGACGATTTGCCACTGCCACTCACGCCAGTAATTACCACGAACTGTCCACGTGGAATCTCAACATCAATATTCTTCAGATTATTGACCCTGACGCCCTTGATTGCAATAATGCCAGACTCAGCTTTCATTCTTCATTGTTAACTGTTAATTATTAACTGTTAACTAAACTACAGTTCTGCTTCTTTTAGTCGCTCGGCATTCTCGGCAACGATGAGGTGGTCTATGCAGTCCTGGATATCACCGTCCATGAAGGCACTGAGATTATAGATTGTGTAGTTTATCCTGTGGTCGGTGATACGTCCCTGGGGATAGTTATAGGTACGTATCTTTGCACTTCTGTCGCCTGTCGACACCATAGTCTTTCGCCTTGAGGCAATGTCGTCGATGTACTTCTGATGCTCACGGTCGTAGATAAACGTGCGCAGGCGTGCCAGTGCACGCTCCTTGTTCTTAGGCTGGTCACGTGTCTCGGTACATTCCACGAGTATTTCCTCCTCCACTCCTGTGTTCGGATTCTTCCACATATACCTGGCTCGGACTCCCGACTCCACCTTGTTGACATTCTGACCTCCGGCACCGCTCGAGCGGAACGTGTCCCACTTGATTGCACCCTCGTTGATTTCCACATCGAAAGTCTCGGCTTCAGGCAGCACAGCCACTGTTGCCGCACTGGTATGGACCCTACCCTGAGTCTCAGTGACTGGTACGCGCTGAACCCGGTGGACTCCCGATTCGTATTTCATCGTGCCATACACTCCCTCGCCTGTCACGCTGCACACGATTTCCTTGAAACCACCTGCAGCACCTTCCGAGAAACTGGATACCGTCAGTTTCCACCCCTTCTGTTCACTGTATTTCGAATACATTCTGAAGAGGTCGCCGGCAAACAATGCAGCCTCGTCGCCACCCGTACCACCACGGATTTCGAGCACAACATTCTTGCTATCCTCCGGATCGGCAGGAACGAGAAGGAGCTTTATCTCCTCCTCCAGTTCGGGGATACGCCTTTCGGATGACGCCAGTTCCTCACGGGCCATCTCCTTCATTTCCGGATCATCCTCAGTCTGGATTATTTCCCTTGCCTCATCCGCGTTCCTGAAACACTGTATATATTCCTTTCTGGCAGCCATAAGGCTGTTCAGTTCCTTGTATTCCTTCGTCAGTTTCACGTAGCGTTTCTGGTCGCCAATCACATTCGGGTCAGTAATCAGCGTCGACACTTCCTCAAACCGGCTTACAAGCCCCTCAAGTTTCTCAAGCAAGTTATTTTCCATTCTTTTTATTTCCAATTATGATGTAAAGTTACTTCCAGTTTACCGCTATACCAGCAGACGTTTCTGGAGGGTAATGATATCGTCGTCCGAGAGACAGAGTTCGTTTCGGAGGAATTTCTGCATACCTCCGTATTCGTGCTCTATGAGTTCAAGGGCATCGTTGAAATATTCGGTATCGACTCCTATGAAGGTCTGGATGACCCGTTTTTCTTTTTCTCCGCCGCCGAGGGCTTCAATCTGCCACTTCATCCGGTCGATGAGTTCCCCGTAATATTCGTTGGTAATAGCGAAATCCCTGAGTATCATCTCTCTGTCTGCTCCAAGTGCGGAGAGCAGATAGGCTGCTCCGAGTCCGGTACGATCCTTGCCCTGCGAGCAGTGCCAATAGAAGGCACCCTCCGGCGTATCGATGATTTTCTGGAGGAAGGCAGCATACTGCAACTGTGTGTACTCGTTGCGTACGTAACTTGGGTACATCGTGCGGGCAGTATCCTTCACCGACTGGTCGCCGGCATGTTGGAGAAGGTATTTCTCAAGATCCCTGTATGCCTCGCGTGGCAGACAACCTTCGCCGAGTTTTTCCGTCTTCTCGTCGATGGTAGGCAGCCACAGATGTTGGCTTCCGGGAACCGGTCGGTCCGGAGCATGATCCACCTCACCCTTTGTTCTGAAATCGAATACGTAGGTTACGTGGAATTCCTCAGAGAGCCGGCGTATGTCGGAATCAGTGGCGTTCTGAAGAAAACCGCCTCTGAGGAGGACATTGTTGCGGATTTTCCTTCCATCCTGCATGACATAGCCTCCCATCTGGCGTGCATTCACCACATTGCCGAGATTGATTTTCTGAGTTTCGTATGTATATTTATTATAGTCGATGGTTTATAGTTTATGGTTGAGGGTTGACGATTGATGGTTCACCTGCCCTGAGCCCCGCCTGCCCTAAGATTGTCAAAGGGTCGAAGGGGCGGAGTGCTGCAGGATTTTACGGGTGCAAAGTTAGGCATTTTATTTAAATTCCTAAAATAAATCGTAGGATTTTGATGCTTTTCGATAAAATATCATTAAATTTGCATCGGAAATGGAAACGGAGAGCAAATAATGCTGGAACTTGACAGAGATATTACCCTTGCCCTGAACGGGAGCGACAACCTCTTCTGGGATAACATCATGACCACGACAACAAGCACTTGGTCGTGGACTCTGGTGATTATTGCCATGCTGACCGTGATGTTCAAGAATAATGACATCAGGGAATTTTTCCTCATACTCATTTCAATTGCCCTGATGATAACGGTTGCCGACAGGATTTGTTCGGGTCTGGTGAAGCCTATGGTGGCAAGATGGCGGCCTACACAGGATCCTCAGATTATGTATCTGGTGGACATAGTGAACGGATATCGGGGCGGCAGGTTCGGCTTCTTTTCCGGCCATGCATGCAATACTTTTTGTGTTGCTACATTTATGTCTCTTCTGTTCCGGCACAGGTCAACTGCCATCGTGTTCTATCTATGGGCGGCTGCAACGACCTTTACACGCATTTATCTCGGTGTTCATTACTTTGGCGATGTGATTGTGGGAATGCTTGCTGGCATATTTATTGGCGCTGCTTTCTATGCCATATATGATAAACTGCACGAGAGACTGGGCAGTTCCAGAGCCTCGTCGGACAAGTTCACGGCCACGGGCTATCTCATCACCGACCTGAATGCCTTTCTTGCAGTGGTTTTTGCAAACTACATACTTATTGTCCTTATTGCAATAGCACGAGGGGTGTGAGATATTTCCAGGTATAGCCCTGTTTTGCCTTGACTATATCGCCGACAGTGCCCTGGGCAATCAACTGACCACCCTTTCTGCCACCTTCCGGTCCCATATCGATAATATACTCTGCCTGAGAGATGACATCGACATTGTGCTCAATCACTATTACAGTATTTCCCTTCCCTACAAGTGAACGGAGGACAGCCATGAGTGCCTTGATGTCCTCGTAGTGAAGACCGGTGGTAGGTTCATCGAGGATGTAGACAGTGTTGCCTGTGTCTTTCTTGCTCAGTTCGGTAGCGAGTTTTACGCGCTGGCTCTCACCACCCGACAAGGTCGTGGCAGACTGTCCCAACTTGATGTATCCCAGTCCGACATCCTGCAACACTTTTATCTTGGAAAGTATTTGAGGCTGATTGTCGAAGCACTCCACAGCCTGATTGATGGTCATATCGAGCACATCGGCAATGGACTTACCCTTGAACCGTACTTCCAGTGTCTCACGATTGTAGCGTCTGCCATGACAGGTCTCGCATGGAACGGACACGTCCGGAAGGAAATTCATCTCTATAGTCTTGTATCCGTTTCCGCCACACGTCTCACATCGTCCGCCCTTTACATTGAAGGAGAACCGGCCTGATTTATATCCCCGCATTCGGGCTTCAGGCAGTGCTGCAAACAAGTCGCGGATATCCGAGAATACACCGGTATAGGTGGCCGGATTGCTTCTTGGGGAGCGTCCTATAGGCGACTGGTCGACGGTAACGACCTTATTGACATATTCCAGGCCGGAAACGGATTCATAGGGCAATGGTTCCCGAAGCGAATGATAGATTTTTTGCGAAAGGATGGGCTGCAAAGTATCGTTGATGAGTGTTGACTTGCCCGACCCGCTGACGCCAGTTACACAGATAAATTTTCCCAGAGGAAATGTTACATCAACGTTCTTCAGATTATTGCCTGTGCAACCATGTATGGTCAGGGAAGGACTGTCCTTCCTAATTTCTTTCAGAGGGGGAAGACTTGAAGAAGGGGAGTTTCCGATTGCAGGAAAACTATCAGGTGTGCCGGCATGATATAGGCTTCTTGCCGTAAGGGTGTCGGTTTTCAGCAACTGTGCCGGAGTTCCCTGAAACACTACATTTCCGCCCTTGCGCCCGGCAAGAGGTCCCATGTCGACTATATAGTCGGCATTGAGCATCATGTCGCGGTCGTGTTCGACAACAATGACGGTGTTTCCAGCATCCCTCAATGACTTGAGCGATGAAATGAGTTTGTCGTTATCACGCTGATGAAGTCCGATACTGGGTTCATCAAGGATGTAAAGGACATTTACCAGTTTTGCACCAATCTGAGTGGCGAGGCGTATTCGCTGGCTTTCGCCTCCCGAAAGCGATGCTGTGGCCCTGTTGAGCGACAAATAGTCCAGTCCTACATCGAGAAGAAAACTCAGGCGGTTTTGTATTTCCTTTATTATCTCGTCGGCTATCTTCTGCTGGGTAGGCGACAGTTTGCTACCTACACTCTGTATCCATGCATGGAGTTCGGAAATGTCCATGGATGCCAGTTGGCTGATATTTCTGTCCGCAATGCGATAGTGCAATGCCTCCTGGTTTAGGCGTGCACCATGACATTCGGGGCACTCGGCCACCGTATCAAACGACTCCGCCCATTTCTGTACCTGCGAGGATTGTTCCATATCCTTCAGCTGACGAATGTACCGTCCTATGCCCTCGTAATGGGTATAGAAATCGTTGGCCTGTCCGATATTACTGCCCTTGATGCAAATCCGGTCCTGACAGCCATATATCAGTTCGTGTATTACCTCTGAAGGTATCTCAGACAGAGGAGTCCTCAAATCATAGCCATGAGTTTCCAGCAATGCATTGATCTGCCAGAAAATCATGGTATTCCGGAATTTTCCAAGTGGGGCAAGCGCTCCGTCATGGACTGACAGGGCAGGTTCCGGGATTATCTTGTCCACATCAATCATACTTACATGCCCCAAGCCATTGCAACAGGGGCATGCTCCCAGTGGAGAATTGAAGGAGAAGTTGTGTGGAGCCGGATCGTGGTAACAAATACCGGATGTAGGACACATCAGCCGTCGGGAATAGTATTTCAGTTCATCAGTTGCAGCATCCAGAATCATGATAAGTCCGTTTCCCATCTGCATGGCTTTACCCACACTCTTCTTCAACCGCTCAGAATCCTTTTTATTCACAAGTAACCGGTCGATGACAACTTCGATGTCATGGTTTTTGTAGCGGTCGACTTTCATGCCGGAAACTACTTCCTTTATCTCACCGTCGACACGGACATGAAGGTACCCCTTGCGCAATACGTTGTCAAACAGTTCGCGGTAATGTCCTTTCCTGCTGCGTACAAGTGGCGAAAGTATACATATTTTCTTGCCTTCATAGTAATCGAGGATAAGGTCGAGAATCTGTTCGTCGGTGTATTTTATCATTTTCTCCCCGGTGACATAGCTGTATGCCTCCCCTGCCCTTGCATAGAGCAATCTGAGATAATCGTAGATTTCAGTTACTGTGCCGACTGTGGAACGTGGATTCTTGGAAGTGGTCTTCTGTTCAATGCTGATTACCGGACTCAGTCCGGTAATCTTGTCGACATCGGGACGCTGAATGCCGCCGAGAAAATTCCTGACATAGGCAGAAAAGGTCTCGATATAGCGTCGCTGGCCCTCTGCGTAAATTGTATCGAAAGCAAGACTTGACTTGCCGCTCCCACTCAGTCCGGTAATGACAGTAAGACTGTTGCGCGGAATGGACACGTCGACATTCTTCAGGTTGTTGACCCTTGCACCATAGACATCTATGTTATTCGTCTTCTTTGTTTCTGTAACCTTTGAGGTCATTAATCACCTTTCTTATATTATACTCCTTACCTTCACTCCCCTTTGCATGAATGCGGAGAATGTACGCACCATCCTTCACCACCTTGCCTTTGTAGTATCCGTCCCAGCCCTTGGAAATGTTCTCGAGATTGAATGTATGCAGAACCTGTCCCCAGCGATTGTAAATCTCGCCTTCAAGTTCCACTATGGACTGGAGCTTTGTCATTCTGAATATGTCGTTTGTCCCATCACCATTCGGCGAGAATCCATCCGGACAGTCAAGTTCGGAATCCTTGATGCCGATTATTACGGAATCAGTTTCGCCCTCATAGGTGTAACCATTCTTGGCAGTAATAAAATAAATCAGTTTTACGACATAGGAGCCCTTGTCCCTGATGGTGTAGGTCATGTCTTCGGTGAAACGGTCAATCAACGAAGAGGTGTAGTCGCCCGCCATGTTGTAGAGTATCCACTCGAACTTGGCAGAGACAACATTCTCCTCATCAGGATTTGCAAAGCAATACACTTCCACCGGAGCCTCGCACGTGACTGAACCACCCATTTTAACACTGTCGGACTTGATGGCTCCAGTAGAATCCGCATATTCGCAATATATTATCGGATCTATGAACGGTCCGTCATCAGCCCACATTTTCAATGGGAATAGCATGAGGATGAATGCAAGAATATTTAATATATTTCTACCCATATCGATAATTTTTCTGCAAATTTACTAAAATGTGTTGAATTTTCACTAACTTTGCCTTTTGAAATTATTTTTTATATTCTATTTAACGGAGAAATGAAACGACAAATTGTGTTTTGGGCTTGTTTTTTACTGTCTTTTATGGTGGTAAGTGCCCAGGAGGTTGTCTACAAAGACCATGTGATTCAGGCGGGCGAAACCCTTTATAGTCTTGCCAAGTCGTATGGAACCAGTGTTGATGAGATACGGACTGCCAATCCGCAGTTGGGCGAGACCTATCAGATAGGCCAGAAGATACGCATCCCAACCATAGAGATTAAGATACCGGACTGCAAGCAGACATACAAGGTAAAAAAGAAAGAAACCCTCTATAGCATTTCCAAACAATTCGGTCTTACAGTTGACGAACTGGTGAATGCCAATCCTATACTGAAGGAGAAAACCCTGAAAAAGAACATGGAGATATGCATCCCCTACTCTGCTCAGGAAAAGGATGCCATGCAGCCCCAGCCGACCGTCATAATGCCGGAAGAAGTGAAGATAGCAGTCTTTCTGCCATTCGCACTCGACAAAAGTGAAAAAACAAAGGAAGCCTGTACGATGATTGATTTCTATGAAGGTTTCCTTCTTTCCGTTCAGGACATGAAGAAGAAAGGCATCAATACAAGTGTCTATTCCTATGATGAAGCAGATTTGAGCAAAATTTTGCAGCGTCCCGAAATGAAGGAAGTCGACATCATAGTCGGTCCAAAGGAAGTTTCCAACATATCCATGCTGACACGGTTCTGCCAGTCAAACAAGGCTGTACTCGTAGTACCATTCTCATCGCAGGACAATATCGTGAACAACGCACCTCATGTCTTCCAGGTGAATACAAAACTGGATTATCGTTACGACAGGGTGTTCGAAGAGTTTACAAGATTATACCGCACATCCAACATCATCTTCGTAGCCCTAGGGGATAATGACAATGAGATGTCGAAGGCGGTCCAGATGCGAAGATACCTTGACAGACAAGGCATCACATATAGGAATATTATCGTTGATGAACTTACACCGGATTCAAAAATACTCCAACCGGGCAGGCAGAATGTAATAATACCGCTTTCAAGCACTCAAAAGGGATTCGAACAGATATGCGAAAAGCTCGAAACCCTTCCAATCTCTGCAGAGAAAATCACGCTCTACGGATATGATGATTGGCAGGCATTTGCTTCAAAATACAAGACATTGTTCGCAACCTACCACTGTACCTTCTTTACCACCTTCTATCATAATCCAAGTGCGAGCCGGACAGTCAGTTTCAATAACCGCTTCCTCAACCAGTTCAAGAGAGACCAGTTCAATACATATCCGAGATATGGAATGCTGGGATATGACGTAGGCACATACTTCATCCAGAACTTCTACGAACAAGGAAACAAGTTCTTTGAAAGGATTACCAGTCTGAAGAGCAAGGCAATGCAGAATCCGATGAGATTCGTGAAAAAGAACTCTGCAAGCGGATACATCAACAATGCGCTTATGAGAGTTGCATACAATACAGACGGAAGTGCAACCGTAGAACAATTGTAAAATCAACAAAACATCAAACCATCATTCATTGAAGTCCATCAGATTACATACGACATTCAAATATATCAGTGCCATAGCTCTTTTGTGCATGGCTACACTCTGCCTTAATGCCCAGGTTGGTGAGAAGCGCACGAATTTCGCTATAGGAGGAAATATCGGAGGGGTACTGAACAGCATGAGTTTTCAGCCTTCAATAAAGCAAGGACAGCAGTTCGGTACGACATTCGGACTGACAGGACGATACATCTCTGAAAAGTACTTCACCTGTATCTGCGGATTGCAAGTGGAACTCAATTACACAACCTTAGGCTGGAAAGAAGATATTGAGGAGTCCAATGATACCTACAACAGAACCATACCGTACATCCAGATGCCACTCCTCATGCAGCTTGGATGGGGAAAGGAAGAAAGGGGCTGCAAGTTTCTCTTTGAAGCAGGACCCCAGTTCGGATATTGTCTCGGCTATACTGAGCATAAAAGCGAACCGTTCCTGATGGACCACCGTCCCAATAACGTCACAAGGCAGTACGGGATGGACATCGACAATAAGTTTGATTATGGAATCACAGCCGGACTGGGTTTGGAACATTCCAGTGCCATTGGCCACTTAATACTGTCAGCACGCTATTACTACGGATTGGGAGATATATTCGACAATAGCAAGAAAGGCTATTTCGGACGGTCTGCCAACCAGACGATATGCGTGAAACTCATCTATCTCGTTGACATAACCAAAACTAAAAAATAAACTCTTATGAACCAAATTAACCGACTATTACTAATCTCTGCACTTACATCTTTCAGTACAATTGCCAATTCTCAGAATCCTATTCTTCCCGAGTATCATGCCGACCCGGAAGTGCTTCATTCTGACAAGACAGGCAAGTTCTACATCTATTCTACCACCGACGGCCAACCAGGTTGGGGCGGCTGGTATTTTCAGGTGTTCTCATCGAAGAATCTGAAGAAATGGGAAAACGAAGGAGTGATGCTTGATGTGAAGTCCGACCAGGTGCCATGGGCAAACGGAAACGCATGGGCTCCATGCATTGAAGAGGTCAGGCAAACCGACGGCTCATACAAGTACTATTTCTATTTCAGCGCAAACAATCCGACAACCCGTAGAAAGGAAATTAGCGTTGCTACATCCGATTCTCCTACAGGACCGTTCACAGCCCTGCCGACTCCTATCATCACCGACAATGACCGTCCTGCAAATACAGGCGGACAGGCCATTGATGTCGATGTGTTCACCGACCCGAAGACGGGCAAGCACTATCTCTACTGGGGAAACGGATTTATGGCAGGAGCAGAACTCAACCACGACATGCTTTCCGTGAAGAAAGAGACAATAGTCAACCTCACACCAAAAGGCGGTACTCTGAAAGACTATGCCTTCAGGGAAGGTACCTATGTCTTTTACAGAAAAGGAATCTATTATTTCCTCTGGAGTGTTGACGACACGGGTAGTCCGAACTATCATGTTGCCTACGGAACAAGCGACAGCCCACTCGGTCCAATTAGAGTGGCAGACCAGCCAATAGTGCTCCAACAGCGTCCTGACAAGGAAATCTACGGACCTGCCCACAACTCGGTACTTCAGGTTAACGGCAAGGACAAATGGTACATCGTCTATCACCGCATCAACAAGAAATACGTTAAACGTGATGGCGGCTGGCATCGTGAGGTTTGTATAGACCGGATGAAATTCGATAAAGATGGTAAGATTATTCCTATCATCCCGAATTAGAATGGTTTCAAGGCATCTATACATCCTCTGCTGGCTTTGCCTGGTTTGCTCCAACGGATTTGCATCTTCGGGAATGGAGCGACAGATGCTGGCAAAATTCGCTACATGGCTTGAGAATGATTTCTCAGGCCAGTATTTCAACGGAGAACATTCTGGTGCAAGCGACGAACGGGGAGTTCGCACAAACACAGACCTATCTATGATTGCCGCATATCTCGGCAAGGACGAAATTGCACTCAAATCCCTTCGATATGCCTATTCCACCCACAAGGCAAACAAACTGCTGACCTGCACTGACGGCCGTTACTGGGGATCAGTAAGTATCACTGACCATGTATGGGAATCATCACTATGGGCATTCTCACTTGCATTCTCCGCCTATTTTCAGTGGGACAAACTGACAAATGATGACAAGCAATATATATATAATGTATTAAAGGCAGAATGCAATTATGAACTCCAGCGCGAAATTCCTACCCAATATCAGGGTGATACGAAGGCTGAGGAAAACGGCTGGGAGACAAACATCCTTGCAGCAACACTTGGTCTCTACCCCGACGACCCTCTTGCTCCAAGGTGGTTTGAACGTCTGAGGGAGTTTGCAATCAACTGCTATTCACATCCCGACGATAAATACGACAACACAGTCATCGACCCTGAATACGACAACAAGACAGTCGCACAGTTATTCGTAGGTCCAAATCTCTATCAGGACTATACACTACAGAACCACAACTATTTCCATACCAGTTACCAAAATGTAGTAATGCAGGAACTGGGTGAATCGGCACTTGCACTCAAGTTGTTCCAAACCCGTCTTCATGGCAAGGAACGATGGAAAACAAATGCGTTGATGCACAACAACCGGAAGGTGATGGACAATGTTCTGAAATGGCTGGCCCTGCCCGATGGAGAATTGGCAATGCCAAACGGAAACGACTGGAGTCTGTTTCTATATGATCAGGTGACATCCTACACAACAATGGCATGTTTTCTCAGGGATCCTGATGCGCTCATGCTCGAAGAAGCATGTCTGCAACAAATTCAGAAGCGCCAGCAAACCACTACTGATGGTTCATGGCTCCTGCGTCCAGATGTTGGTGCACGGAGGATGGGAGTCCAGGCCCACAGGGTGCTCATGACATTGCTTATGCACGAACTTCTCCCTACTATAGACATCAAACCTACCGAATGGAATGAATTCCTTCGCAGATACCAGGGACCGAAGCAATTCCCTTGTCAGAAAGTCTTTAGATTTCTGTCCGACAAGCAGTTGTTCTGCCTGTGCTGGAGTGAAGGACTGAAGAGTTATACAGGATATTTTGCCCCCATTTCCGCCGACAACAACAACCTCATAGTGCCGTTCCGCCGAAACAATACGGGAAACATATTCGGATGGTATGAAATCAAAGGACATAAGGTCAATGCACGGCTCGACGGAGAACCAACCTACCGGCTATCAAAAAAGTCGCTCATCCTCCAAGGACGTCTGCTTGCTGACGACGACAACATCTCCATCGACTTTAGCCTGAAAATCACTCGTGACAGAGTAATCTACAAAGACAAGGTGATTGCACTGAAGGATTGTGAACTTCTCTCATCTGTAGAAGGTCCCATAGGCATTTCCTTGGATCCATTCACAAGAGAGAAAAGGGATATAAGGAATGAAGGAAAGAACTCTGTAGTCGACAACCTGTTGCGGGTCACCTTCAACACCACAGACATAACTCTCACCAAGCCATTCAACAACAACTCCATCCTCACTGGCATACTTCATTCGTCATCCATATCCAAGCCGACTGAGTTCAAGGCTAATGACGTCATTACAACGCACAATATAATTTACTCAATCTTATAACACTAACTTATATAACTGAAACATTATGAAAAAAACTCTTATCATTACAGTAATTGCATTATCACTGCTTTGCACTTGCGAAACATTCGCTCAGGTACCACCTCCGGGAAAAGAAATATACATTCCAGAGGAACTGCGTAATAACGACTTTACGAGCAAGGACTCACAATGGAGTTATTACAGGATGGCTTATACTCCCAATGTTGTCTGTTTCTGGGAGAAAGGTTTTGGCGAGGACCTCTCGAAGGCACCCGACCTCGACGGACATAAAATGACAGTGGATATTGACAATCTGCTTGGAAGAGTGGAATATTTCTATCAGGTCTATCGCGACATGATGAAATTCACACTCCCAGGCAGCAAGGCCGACAAATACCGCATGATGGTTATGCTCAATTACTCTCTTGAGGGCACTGCCTACGGAGGTAGTTACGACGATGTAATAGGCGCACTCTGGATTGCACCGAATCGTGTTCAGGACAAGAAACTCAACTGTATTGCCCACGAACTGGGACACTCCTTCCAGACCCAGATTTCATGCGACGGCAAGAGTGGCGGCGGTGGTGGCGGCGGAGTCTTTGAGATGTGCTCTCAATGGCAACTCTGGAATGTCAATCCCGAATGGACCACAGACGAGAACTACCACTGGGAAGCATTCAAGAAACTCATCCATCTCAATTTCCTCAACGGAGAGAATATCTACCACTCACCCTATGTCCTCGAATACTGGAGTATGCGACGCGGTCTTACGGTCATGGCAGACATTTTCCGTCAGGCCCGGCGTGGGGAAGACGTGTTGCAGGCTTACATGAGAATGTACAACGTATCGCTCGAGGAAGAAGGCAACGAGATGCTCGACAACTACAGCCGGCTCATCACCTTTGATTTCCCATCGAAGCGAAACAGCAGTGTACGATATGCATGCGAGATGAAGACAGACCTCATCGATGCAGGCAACGGATGGCTGAAGCCAAAAGATGAGGAGATTCCTCAGACATACGGCTTCAATGTCGATGAGATTACTCTCCCTGCAGAAGGCAAGGCTGTAAAGATTGACTTCCAGGCACTTTCCGCCAAGGAGAATATCGGATACAGATATGGGCTCGTTGCTGTTGACAACGACAATATCCCTACATATCTTCCTGCACAGTCAAAGGCAAAGAACCGCCTCACATGGAAAAATCCCGGCAACATGAAGAAACTCTATCTGGTAGTAGTGGGATGTCCAACCAAAGAATACAAGGCAGAGTCATTCCGTCGTCCACGCAGAGGCGAACAGGGAGGACAAGGCGAAGAAAAGGCATATTATCCATACAAAATCAAAATCTCGATATAATGAAACGGAACATAAGTATCGCAACTCTTGTCTCGTGTCTGGTCATATCAGTCAGCACATCGGCAAAGACCATAAAGTCAGTCTCTCCAGACGGTAGGAACAAAATTGAATACTCCGACAAGACTATCACAGTCACCCGCGATGGCAATGCGCTGCTGACTATTCCTGCTGATATCGTCATATCGCAGAATGGCCGTACAGTCACTTTCGGTAAAGGTGTTGACATCGAAGTAAAGGCATTTGATGATGGTGTGGCTTATCGTTATGTCTCAAAGTTGAAGGGTGATTATATCGTAGAGTCCGAGAAGGCAGACTTTACTTTCCCTTCCGACTACATATCCTATCTCCCCCACTCTACAAATCCTCGTAAGCCGGAAGCAATGGCGTTTCAGGCTACCTTCGACGTTCAACCGATTTCACGTCAGGGCTCACTCCTCGCATTCCTTCCGTTGACTGTAGATTGTGGTTCCGTAAAGGTGACACTGCTCGAAACCGACCTTAATGCCTACCCCGGAATGTTTGTGTCCGCAGAAGGCACAGCCCTCAAGGCATCCTTCTCAAAATATCCTCGTACAATGGAATACTACAACTGGCGCCACATGACCTATGTGAAGGATACAGAGAATTTCATTGCAAAATGCCAGGGTCCCCGTACATTTCCCTGGCGCGTACTTTCCATAGCGGAAAAGGACACCGACATGCCGTCAATTGATATCGTCAGCCGACTCGCCGAACCGTCAAGGATTGCCGATACAAGTTGGATTCACCCCGGACGCGTAGCATGGGACTGGTGGAACGACTGGGGACTTCAGCGTGTTCCATTCAAGGCTGGTATCAACACTCAGACATACAAGTACTATATAGATTTTGCCAGCCGCAACCATCTGGAATATATCATCCTCGATGAAGGCTGGTATGAACCAAAGTCAGGCGACATAATGAATCCAATTCCCGACATCAACCTTGCCGAACTCATCTCTTATGGTCGGCAGAAAAATGTTGGAATCATACTCTGGTGTGTGTTCAATGTACTCGATGAACATCTGCAGGAGGCATGCGGAAAATACTCTGCTATGGGAATCAAGGGATTCAAGGTGGATTTCATGGACCGTAATGACCAGACCGCTGTTGAGATGACCTATCGCATTGCCGATATGTGTGCACGCCATAATCTCATCCTCGACTATCATGGAATCTATTCGCCGGCAGGACTGAACACTACATATCCCAATGTGCTCAACTTTGAAGCCGTGTTTGGTATGGAAGAAGTGAAGTGGACCACCCGTACCCGTGATGGCAGCGAGCCATCAAAGGACATGCCGCTCTACGATGTAACATTCCCGTTTATCCGAGGACAGGCAGGTCCCGTTGACTTCACTCCCGGAGGAATGCGCAACGCAACAAAGGCAGACTTCCAGCCAATCAACAACAATCCGATGACAATGGGAACCCGCTGTCATCAAATGGCACACTATATCGTTCACAACTCACCTTTCACCATGTTTGCCGACAGCCCTTCTGCATACGAAAAGGAACCCGAATGTACATCATTCCTTGCATCGCTGCCAGCAAACTACAACTCGCTAAGATGTATTGACGGCAAGATGGGCGAATTCATCGTAGTGCTCCGTTCCGACAAGAATGGAAATTACTATATTGGCGGAGAAACCAACTGGGATCCGCGCGACATAACATTGGATTTCTCCTTTCTTCCTGCTGACGGGACATTCAAGGCAACCATGTTCCACGACGGTCCCAATGCCGATCATGTTGCAACCGACTGGCAGCAGACAAGTTTCAGCGTAACACGCTCAACAAAACTCCCTCCGATTCATCTTTCATCAGCAGGTGGATTTGCAATTAAACTGGAAAAACAAAAATAAAGAATTATGAATTATCAGTCACTCTTGAAACACTTGTCAGGAATCATCCTATTATTGGTTCTTGTCCATTCGCATCCCATCCATGCACAGCGTCCCTCAACCATCCCTGAGGTAATGAAATTCACTCCCGGTGAATCCACATTCACTCCAAGGAACGGGTTGTCTGACCCTCGCATCTCGTTTACCATCACTCCCGACAGGGAACTTGGTGACGAAGGATATGCAATAAACATCACATCGGACAAGGTTAGTGCTACTGCCCCAACAGAGAAGGGACTGTTCTATGCCCGCCAGACACTCCTGCAAATCCTCGAACAAGGTCCGGATATCCCTTGTGGCAACATTACGGACAAACCAGCCTATGCCCTTAGGGGATTCATGATTGACTGCGGACGGAAGTACATACCAATCTCCTATCTGCACGAATTGGTAGATGTACTGGCATATTACAAGATGAACACACTCCAGATTCATCTCAACGACAATGGGTTCCGACAGTATTTCGACAACAACTGGAACAAAACCTATGCTGCGTTCCGTCTTCAGTGCGACACCTATCCCGGCCTCACTTCCACCGACGGATTCTACAGCAAGGCCGAATTTATAGAACTTCAGAAGCATGCAGAGAAAGTAGGGGTTGAAATCATTCCAGAGATAGACGCACCTGCACATTGTCTTGCCTTTACCCACTATGACCCGGAATTGGGCAGCGACGAGTTTGGCATGGATCATCTCGACCTGCGCAAACCTGAAAAAGTCTATCCGTTTGTCGACGGACTTTTCCGTGAATACCTCGAAGGCGACAATCCTGTTTTCAGAGGGCACAGGGTCAACATAGGAACTGATGAATACAGCAACCGCGACAGCACCATTGTCGAGGAATTCCGCCGGTTCACCGACCATTACATACGTCTTGTAGAATCCTATGGCAAACAGGCTATGCTCTGGGGATCCCTCACTCACGCAAAGGGTGTCACTCCTGTCAAGGTCGAAAATGTCCTCATGAGCAGTTGGTCGGGCGGATATGCCAAACCACAAGATATGAAGGAACTCGGATACCAGTTGGTCAGCATCCCCGACGGGTATGTATATATAGTTCCAGCCGCCGGTTACTATTACGATTACCTCAATTGCCAACTCCTCTACAACCAGTGGACACCGGCACAGATGAGTGGTGCGCGCTTCAGTGAGGGTGACCCATGTATCGAAGGAGGAATGTTTGCCGTATGGAACGACCATTGCGGAAACGGAATTACCGTTGACGACATTCATCAGCGTCTCTTCCCTGCCTTGCAGACAATTGCAGCAAAAAGTTGGAGTGCAGGAAACACTACACTCAATTATCAGCAATTTGATGCCCATAGGAAGAATATCGGTGAAGGTCCTAATGTCAACCGTCTGGCAAGATTGCCTAAGGGAGAAAAACTGATAACCATAGAGAAAGTACTTCCTGGCAAAGAGAATAAGATAAAGAGAATAGGATATAACTACACAGTCTCATTCGAAATCGACTACCGGCAGGAAGGACTCGGAACGAAACTCTTCACAGATGGAATTTCCAATTTCTATCTCGCCGATCCTGTTCATGGAGAGATAGGTTTCAGCCGCGAAGGTCATCTCTTCACATTTGGGAAGACCCTTACTCCAGGTCACCACACCATCAAGGTCGAGGGTACCGACACCTATACCCGCCTTACTCTTGATGGTGAGGTTAGTACTCAGGAACGCCACTGGATTTTCATCGGACCGCAGCGCAAGTCCAAGATGGCTGTCGTCCCTACCCTTGTATTTCCCCTTGCCCATACAGGCAGGTTCAATAGCACTGTCACCAACCTTCAGTTAAGGCAGATTCCACAATAGCCATTAGCCGTTATGTACTGAGAGGTCATCACTACCGTGTGAACGGAATGCTACTTCCGAGGCACACATGCCGTACTGTTGACGCTGCAAAAAATTAGTACTGACGTTTCGGGTGTTTTGTACTGACGTTTTACCCAAAACGTCAGTACAAAATGGCTTACGCGTCAGTAGTAATTTTTGACTGTCTCAGAAGTACCGTTCGTCTGCATCAGTTATGCCATTTGTCTGCATCAGTTATGCCATTCGTCTGCATCAGCAGTAGATGCCTGCATCGTCTTGATTGCCATAACCGAATGATCTGTCATAGTGGCGTAAACCCCATGTATGACATACAGCGACTATCAACATGATGTATAGATAGTCGCTGTAATATTATTATATAGGTATCAGTACCTATCGGAAAGGTTCAAGACTATTCCTTTTCAATCAGTTCCATAAACTGGTCGAGTCTTGGAGTAACGATAATCTGAGTACGGCGGTTGCTCTGACGGCCTTCTACGGTATTGTTGTCGGCTATAGGATTGTATTCGCCACGGCCACCGGCAGTCAGACGGCTTGGATTGACACCGAAGTTCTCCTGCAGATATTGAACCACACTTGATGCACGCAGACATGAGAGATCCCAGTTGTTGCGGATGTTGGTCTTGGAGATAGGCACTGTATCGGTGTTGCCCTCTACGAGTACGTCATAATCCTTGTAGTCGGTTATGATCTTTGCAATCTTGCCGAGAGTTTCACGGGCACGGCTGCTGATTTCATAACTGCCCGACTTGTAGAGCATGTTGTCGGCAAGTGAGATATAGACCACGCCCTTGAGTACCTGAATATCTACTTCCTTCAATTCCTCACGGCTGAGAGAACGGGTGAGGTTGTTGGTAAGGATAAGGTTGAGGGAATCCGACTTGCTCTTCATTTCAGTAAGGTAACGGATGTACTGGTTTGATGTGCCAATCTGCTCAACGAGTTTTGCAATATTTGCATTCGACATTGTACCGGTTGACAGACTCTTGTCGAGAGCACGCTGGATTTCTGCGTTTGACTTCTCCTGAGCCTTGAGCTGGGCATTAAGTCCGGAAACCTGCGAATTCAGTCCGCTGATTTGAGCCCGTGCTGCAGCAAGTTCATCCTTGGTTCCCTGCAAACTGGTAGCAAGAGCCTTGCTCTCTTCCTGACAACTTAGAAGTTTTTTCTTGCTTACACAAGAACTCAATGACATAGCCACTACGACAGTCATCAATACAAAATAAATCTTTTTCATAAGCTCCAATTACTATAGTTAATTAATGTATTCGAAATTTTCTGCCACAAATATAGGATTTTTTTTTTATAACACCAATGCATTTTAAGGTTTTATAGATGTTTTTTATCTTTTTTTAAGGAATATGCGGTCCGATTGGCAAATCAATGGATTGTGAGGAAGATGGCAAAGTTCGAGCTTGCCAGTAACCCCGTGTGTTAAATAACGTTGTAAATGATGTGGAATTAGATATTAATTTGGTAATTACATCGTATTTTTGTAACTTTGCGGTCATGGAATTGTTAATGTTTGAAAAGATGCAGTCGCTGCCTCTGATACAGGGAGTGGGATTGGGTGAGTTCTCGGAGATAATCCAGTCGATAAAGCTGGACTTCGAGCAATACGAAGCGGGGGATACTATTGCACACCAGGATGAGTCGTGTACCAGACTTATCTACATCATGGACGGTACCTTTGACATTGAATTCCGGTGCGACCAGCCCAATATGGTTCTTACCGAATCCTGCGGCACAAATGCATACCTTATCGAACCCTACAATCTTTTCAGCGTAAAAAGGACATTCGAACGCACTTATACATTCAGGACAAAAGGTTCCACGTTCTGCATCGACAAGAGTACATTCCTCAACCGTATGCTCAAGAATCATATCGTGAGGAGCAATCTTATCAACATGACCTGCAATGAACTTCGGAAATTCCACGATGCCAACTTGAAGGCCACACCTCTGGGAGTAGACGGAAAAATCTGCAAACTGATACGTGATATGTGTAAAGTTCCTTATGGGCAGAAAACCGTCAAGGTGAAAATGGAGGATCTGGCAGAGAGCATACAGGAAACAAGACTGAATGTATCGAAAGTGCTCAATATATGGAGTGACAACGGACTTATCGAGCTGAAGAGAAATGCGTGGAACATTGTAGACCTGCAGATGCTTGAGGCTTTCAAAAACGAATGATGAATGATGAATGTTTTTTTCACTAAATACGATACGCCTTTTGAGGCGATTCCCTTTGACAGGATTTCACTGAATGACTACGAGGAAGCCATCATGAAGGGAATTGAGGATGAAGACAAGGAGGTTGATGCCATCGTGAACAACCCTGAGGTTCCGACCTTCGAGAATACCATCGTGGCATTCGAGAAGGCAGGGGAACTGATGGGCAAAGCCTGCGACGTGTTGTTTAACCTGCTGAGTTGTGCCACAACTGACGAGATGGACAAACTGTCGGAAAAACTCTCCCCTATCCTTTCGGACCATGCAACAAATATTGCGTTCAACAAGGGATTGTTCAGGAGAGTGGAACAGGTGTGGAAAGACTATGAGGGCGAGCGGCGCAATGAACTGACTACAGAAGAATGGACATTACTTGATGATTCTTATAAGGGATTCACCAGAAGCGGTGTGAATCTTCCTGAGGACAAGCAGAAGAGGCTGAGGGAAATTTCGAACGAGATGAGTCTGCTCGACCTTAGGTTCTCGCAGAACAAATTGAAGGAAACCAATGCCTTCATACTTCACCTGACAGACGAATCCGACCTGGAAGGATTGCCTGAAAGTGCCATCGAGGCAGCATGGATTGCTGCAAGGGAGAAGAAGAAAGAAGGATGGGTGTTTACTCTCCACTCGCCATCCATGTCGCCATTCATGACCTACAGCACTAAGCGCGAACTGAGGAAGAAAATGTATCTGGCTTACAACACTATCTGCACGCACGACAACAAACGAAACAACACGGAGGTAGTGAAGAGGATTGTGAATCTCTGCAGGGAAGAAGCCCAGATACTCGGATACAGAAACTATGCCGACTTCGTACTCGAAGAGAGAATGGCAGAGAACAAGGAGAATGTCTACAGGCTTCTCAATCAGCTCACGACGGCATATATGCCTGCTGCGAGGAAGGAACTGGAATCCATTAAGGCTCTGGCAAAAGAGATGGAGGGTGATGAATTTGAACTGATGCCGTGGGACATGGGATTCTATTCCAACAAACTCCAGGAAAAGGAATACAGCATCAACTCCGAAATGTTGAGACCGTATCTTGAACTCAGCAAGGTGAAGAAAGGTGTTTTCGGACTTGCAACCCGACTCTACGGCATCACATTCAAGGAAAGAAACGACATACCGGTTTATGACAAGGATATAGATGTATACGAAGTCAACGATGAAGACGGCAGGTATCTGGCACTTCTCTATTGTGACTTCCATCCAAGGGAAAACAAGAAATCGGGAGCATGGATGACGACCTTCAAAGGGCAATGGAAGGAAGCAGACGGGACGGATTCAAGACCTCACGTTTCCCTGGTAATGAACTTCACCAAACCGACCGAAGAAAAACCTGCATTGCTGACATTGGGCGAGGTGGAGACCTTCCTGCACGAATTCGGTCATGCACTGCACGAGATATTTGCTGACGGAACATACGAGGAACTGTCGGGTAGCAATGTCGACTGGGACTTCGTGGAACTGCCATCTCAGTTTATGGAGAACTACAGCGTGGAGCAGGAATTCCTCTCCACCTTTGCATCCCACTACAAGACCGGAGAGATGATTCCTGACGACCTGACAGACCGAATCGTGAAGAGCAGGAACTTCAACGTGGCACTGGGATGCCTCCGGCAGGTTAGTTTCGGACTGCTCGACATGGCCTTCTATACTCAGGAAGAAGAATTCGACAAGGACCTCAAGGCATTCGAGAAAGAGGTATGGAAAGATGTGGTGATTACTCCAGGATGCGAGGATACATGCATGTCCGTACAGTTCTCACATATCATGGCAGGCGGATATGCAGCAGGGTACTACAGTTACAAATGGGCTGAGGTACTTGATGCCGATGCCTTTGCCGTATTCAAGAAAAACGGTATATTCAACAGAGAGACAGCACGACGCTTCAGGGAACATATTCTCTCCAAGGGAGGTTCGGAAAAGCCAATGGTGCTATATAAACGATTCAAAGGCAGTGAACCGACAATCGATGCACTGCTCAAGAGAAACGGCATTGTGGACAGATGAAGCAGGCGATATTCATATTGGCAACCCTATTGCTGATGTGCGGATGCAACAAGGAAGACGACCTGAGTGAGATTTTCTCTGGCCGGTTCAAGATTACCGGCTATAGATACAACGGAGTCTGCGAGAACGACAAGTTAAAGGAGATGAACAAGAACCTCAACCTCTATTGCATCACTTTCTCCGGCAACACCTTCACAGGTATCCTCAATGAAGGCGAGACCTTCAATGGTTCGTGGACCGCAATCCCCGTAAGTAGAGAGTTCAGAGTCGGTATGAATGGGGCTGTACCGACTTCCACAGAACTCGGACGAATGGTCATCAACATTCTAAATAATGCATCGGGCTATTCCGGTGACCATAACGTGATGAGGATATATCAGGACAAGAGCAATTACATCGACCTGGATTCGGGACAGTTCTAAAAGAATTATAGTCAAATAAACAGATAATATTATTACAATGGATAAGGAAAAGCAACGAAAACTGGATGAACGCTATCTGAGAATGGCAAGGATATGGGCTGAAAACTCCTATTGCCAGCGGCGGCAGGTAGGTGCATTGGTAGTGAAGGACAACAGAATCATATCTGATGGCTACAATGGGACCCCATCGGGATTTGAGAATGTATGCGAGGAAAACAATGTCACCAAACCCTATGTGCTCCACGCTGAGGCTAATGCAATAACGAAACTGGCACGCTCACACAACTCGAGTGACGGTGCAACCATGTACATCACAGCCTCGCCGTGCATTGAGTGCGCCAAACTGATCATCCAGTCTGGAATAAAGCGAGTGATTTATGGTGAGAAATACCGTCTCGACGAAGGCATCAACCTTCTTGAAAGAGCCGGAATCGAAGTGGTATTTATGGATTTGTAATTCGTAATCTCTTAGCTTTAGCATATGCGTAAATACTTGATTTATAACATTAATCAGACATTAATTAAAACATTAATCAGACATATAATAAATATATTTCCCATGATATGTATCAAAACATTCTTCCGGTACTTCGACCATCAGACGAGCAAGCTCGGAGGTCCATCAGCCATAAATAATATAACTCGGAGCTCTGCTCGCCTGAGTGGCCGTAGTGCCCGAAGAATGTCGATAACTCCGGCTTTGCCGCCTGAGTGGCCGAAGCGCCCGAAGAATGTTTAGATTAACGGTCATTAATGTTTTAAAATAAAATCTAAAGTCAAATAATTATATCAAGATGGACAAGAAATCAAGATTTGTACCTATAGTGATTGCCGTAAGTGTGGTGATCGGAATGCTGCTCGGTATGTTCTTTGCCGGCAGGTTCACAGGAAACAAACTCAATATAGTAAACACTACATCAAACAAACTCAACTATCTGCTGCACTATATCGACAACCAGTACGTCGATACAGTCGACATAGAGAAAATCGTGGAGTCGACCATTCCGAACATCCTCTCGGAACTCGACCCCCACTCTTCCTATATCTCGGCAGAAGACGCAAAGGTGGCGAACGATGACCTGAAGAAGAGTTTCAGTGGTGTCGGTGTGCAGTTTACCATCAAGAACGATACTGTCTACATCACCAATATCATCAAGGGGGGTCCGTCGGAAAAAGTTGGCTTATGTGCCGGCGACAGGATTGTCAGTGTCGACGGTAAGCCGTATGTGGGAAAGATTGTCACCAACAACGAAACCCTCCATCGGCTCAAGGGCGACAAGGGAACGACCGTGAAGATTGGTGTGGTAAGAAACGGTGAGAAGAAACCAAAGTACTTCTCTATCGTAAGAGGCGACATACCAATCACAAGCATTGATGCAACCTATATGCTCACAAAGGAATTGGGATACATAAAGGTCGCAAAATTCAGCGAGACAACCTATGCAGAACTCCTCACCTCCCTTGCCAAACTCCAACAGGAAGATTTCAAGGGACTCGTCATCGACCTGAGAGGAAATACGGGCGGATATATGATGAGTGCAATTCAGATGGTCAACGAATTTCTCCCTGCCAACAAACTGATTGTCTATACAAAGGGAAGGAAGACACCACGCGAGGAGTTCAACAGCGACGGACACGGCTCATACCAGAGTATCCCACTTATCGTGCTGACCGACGAAATCAGCGCAAGTGCATCGGAAATATTCTCAGGAGCAATACAGGACAACGACAGAGGTATGATTGTAGGACGGAGGACATTCGGAAAGGGACTTGTCCAACAGCAGATGCCATTCTCCGACGGGTCGCTCGTCAACCTCACCATTGCACGTTACTACACCCCTTCCGGACGATGCATACAGAAGCCATATACAAACGGAGATATCAAGGACTACGAAATGGACATCATCCGCAGATATGAACATGGAGAATTCTTCAATGAGGACTCAATACGCCAGAGTGGAGAGATTTATAAGACAAGCATAGGACGGGAAGTGTATGGCGGTGGTGGCATTGTGCCTGACGTATTCGTGGCAGAAGATACTACAGCCTTTACCTCATACTATCAGGAAGTGGCAACGAAAGGACTGATAAGCCAGTTCTGCTTCGACTATTCCGATAAGAACAGGAAAGAACTGAAAGCACTTGAGACAGCCGACAACATAGTTGCGGAACTCAGGAAGAACCACGTAATAGAAGAATTCGTGCGCTTCTGCGACTCCAAGGGTGTGAAGAGAAGGAACAACATGATTATTAAATCACGTCAGTTGTTTGAGGATGTCATATATGGTGCCATTATCTACAACATTATGGATATGGAAGAGTATGTGAAGTATTTCAATCAGGACGACATTACAGTGAAACGTGCAATAGAACTATTCGAGAAGGGAGAGACAAGGCCCAAGATGCCATGAAGGAAGTAAAGCAGATTGATTTCAACAGTTTTCCGCATAATCTGGACTGTGCACAGATTGAGGGAAAGGTATTCCTTACGGACAACATTGGCAGAATGGAAGATTATTCGCCGATGGCAATCAGCATGCAAGGACCTGTAAAGATGAAGATGTCGCTGATATTCATCTGCACACAAGGCCACATGAACCTTAACATAAATCTCCAGGAATACAAACTCGTCCCGAAACACGTTGCAACGATCACCGCAAGCTCGTTCATGCAAATAACAGAGATAAGCAAGGACTTCAAAGGATATCTGATTGCCATCTCCCAAGGATTTCTCGACTATTCGCAAGATTTCAAGATAGGTCTCGCAATGATAAACCAGACAAGGGAATATCCGCTTGCCCCACTCAGCGACTCGAATATGCAGGATGCCATCGACATCTACACGATGATGAAGCGAAAGCTCAAGGAACCGAATTTCAAATATAAGGAACAGGTGGCAAAGAATCTTCTCAACATACTAAGGTATAACGGACTTCAGGCCATCGTTGAGTACCTCGGGAAGAACCGTCCTCTCATAACCAACAGGAAGGAGGATATGCTCAACCAGTTTATATCAATTGTCAGGGAAAACTACAGGACGGAACGGCAACTGTCATTCTATTCCACCCAGATGGGAGTGACACCGAAATATCTGTCGACTGTCATAAAGGATATAAGCGGCAAATACGCTACCGACTGGATTAATGAATATGTGCTGCTCGAAGCAAAGGCATTGCTGAAGAATAGCAATATGACAATCAAGGAAATATGCATAGGGCTCAACTTCAGCAGTATGTCTGTCTTTACAAAATACTTTAAACAGAATACAGGATTTACACCAAAGGAATATAGAGAATCATGACCGGCACTTGGTCTGAGTGAAAAAAAGAATAGCAAACAATGAAGAAAGTTATTAAAATAAATCAGGATGACAATGTGGCGGTTGCCATCGGATCACTGGCAAAAGGTGAAGTCATAAACATTGGAGAAAAGGAAATCGAAGTCAGAGAGGATATCCCTGCAGGGCATAAGATTCTGCTGGAAAATGTCGGAATCGGTGAGAATGTCATCAAGTACGGTTATCCTATCGGACATCTGACGGAAGACAGGAAAGTGGGTGATTTTGTCAGCGACAGGAATATAAAGACCAATCTCAGTGGACTCTTGTCCTACGAATACCATCCTGCCACCAGTGCAGAAGATACTCGCAACAGCATTGCCGAACAAATAGCAGACAATTTGCCCAAGACATTCAGGGGCTACCGCAGAAAGAACGGAGAGGTCGGGATAAGGAATGACATCTGGATTGTCCCTACTGTAGGATGTGTGAACGGAGTGTGCAATGAGATTGCAGAAGAGTTCAACAGGCGGGAAAAATGTCCTTTGAAAGGAAATAACGAAAACGAAGACGAAAACGAAAACGAAGACGAAAACTGCATAAAGGCTATTCCTTTTGGCCATAACTACGGGTGTAGCCAACTCTCCGACGATCATGAGAACACCCGCAAGATTCTTCGTGATCTCGTACTCCATCCAAATGCAGGAGGGGTGTTGGTTGTAGGATTGGGATGTGAGAACAACCAGCCCGACAAGTTCCGTGACATGTTGGGTGATTACGACGAAGAGCGAATCCGCTTCATGATATGTCAGGAAGTAGAAGGCAACGAGGTAGAGACCGGACTATCCATAGTCCGTGAACTGGCAGACATCATCAGCCACGACCAGCGTGAGGAAACACCTCTCTCCGAACTGCGCATCGGACTCAAGTGTGGAGGTTCCGACGGATTCTCCGGCATCACCGCCAATCCTCTTCTCGGAGTATTCTCTGATTTCGTAGTAATGCAAGGCGGCACGTCTGTGCTCACCGAAGTACCCGAGATGTTTGGAGCCGAGACCATCCTCATGAGCCGTTGTGCCGATGAAGAACTGTTTGTCAAGACTGTCTCGCTCGTCAACGACTTCAAGCAGTATTTCCTTTCCCACGGCGAACCGGTAGGAGAAAATCCGTCACCAGGCAACAAGGCAGGAGGCATTTCAACACTCGAAGAAAAGGCACTCGGCTGTACGCAGAAATGCGGGAAGAGCATAGTTAGAGGTGTACTCCGCTATGGCGACCGACTCCTTACCAATGGCAGCAAGGGACTCAATCTCCTCTCAGCACCAGGCAACGACCTCGTGGCAAGTACCGCACTCGCAGCAGCAGGATGCCACATCGTACTCTTTACTACCGGTCGTGGTACGCCATTCGGCACATTCGTACCGACAATGAAAATATCCACCAACACCCGTCTTGCCCACAACAAATCAAACTGGATAGACTTCAATGCCGGCCAACTCCTCGAAGGTACCGAAATGCCCGTCCTCGCCAATTCCTTTGCCCAGAAAGTAATATCCATTGCCAACGGCGAACCAACCTGGAATGAAAAGAAAGCCTATCACGAAATCGCCATCTTCAAGACAGGAGTAACACTGTAGGCTCATAAGGGAAATGGAGTGATAATTTAGCGACAAAACTTTTGTCGTATAGATTTTTTTAATAACTTTGTAGTGCCAAAGAGAAATTAAAAACATAAACCAATATCTTTTAACCCAACTTTTACACTTTGAACTTGTTTCAAAAAAGTTTAGGTTGAAAATTAACGAGTTAGTCCTTCAAAACTGTCAAAAGTGCAATGTAGAACAAAGGGTGTCAAATCTTTGTCGTAACTTTGCACGCATGAACTTCACTTCGCAGATACGATACAATCCGCAGGCGGGCAAGGACGAGAAGTACTACCGTCTGAAGGAGTCTT
>JAZQPD010000090.1:0-6054 GCA_045628285.1 Bacteroidaceae bacterium | reverse complement strand
ATAATGTGTATCTTTGCACGCTTTTTCTCCGGAGGGAGGAGTACAACTTGGGGTTGAATGGATTTGACAGCAAGTTGAGGTGGTGCGTAAGCATGCAGAGTGTTGAGACAGACTCTTCAAAACGTCTCGAATCAAATTTATCTGGCAACAACACTTATGCTCTCGCTGCATAAACGAAGTTCAGTAGTTTAACTGCTTAATTCCCTTGCCAGGCAGGGGAACGAGACATCGCCCTGAAAGCCATTTTCCTGAAGCGGTCAGTCAAGCGGTGCAGCAAAATCGGGAATAGTCGTGGACAGCCTCGCGTCTGCGATGAAACTCTTAGAGGATAAGGCTGCGTTTGGTGGTCCGGGTCTTGATGCAGCACGAAAACCTAAGCCGGAATAAGCATGTAGAAAGCGCATGGTCTCCTTGTTTGGACGCGGGTTCAAATCCCGCCAGCTCCACTATACTGAGAAGACTCGGGATTTGAACCTTTTCCGTTTTTATGATTTAGGTCCCGCCAGCTCCACCATACTGAGAAGACTCGGGATTTGAACCATTTCCGTTTTTGTGATTTAGGTCCCGCCAGCTCCACTACCGTTACAAATTTTCTGTTGAAAAACAGGTGGGGGTAATCTGCTACAGGCTCTCGCATCGGCTACTTCCGAGACACACATGTTGTACTTCTGTGACGTGCAAAAATTATTACTGACGTTTCGGGCATTTTGTACTGACGTTTTCCCCATTTTGTACTGACGTTTCGGGCAAAACGCCACTAATAATTTTTGAGCGTCTCAGAAGTACCATTTGCCAGCATCAGAAATGCCACTTGTATGTGTCCGCAGTACCACTTGTCTGCATCAGCAGTAGAAGCTGTCATCGTCGTGAATATCACAACCGTTCATGCCGGACAGGTGTATGGATGCAGGCAACAACCGCAGCCTGCTTTTGTGATTCGGATATTTTAGGCAATTACATACAATTTGACCCTAATATAGTTCACGATTAAATAAAACAAAGTGAATATGGAGATGGAATGGGCATGCAGAAAAGTTCGGAAAAAAATGCATGCGTCATTTATTTGCTGTAACTTTGTGCAGATTGTCCAATGCGGTTGGATAAAATAGTAAAAAAATATTCAGTTAAAGTGGAAAGTATGAATAAGGAATTATTAAAGTCTATACTAAAAGATCAGAAAAAAGGGAACTGGGGACGGTCCCCTTATTCGGTTTCATAGTCCATCACCTGTGCCACCCGCTTTTCTCCAAGCTCTGCTTGGCTTTTTTATTTTTTCAAGTCTCAATCTCATTGACTTGCCATGCAAACACGGGATTTTACTGGTAACCGTGAGTTTTTTGTGAATTTATTCTTGGGTGTTGAATGATTTTACTGCCTCGAATGAGAAAAATTTTGCAGTTCCATGCAAAATTTGTATCTTTGCAGATAATTGTGGAATAAGTTGAGGCTGATTGTTACACAGGTAGTATAAGAATATTAAAATGATGCAATAAGATGAATCGTTCAGGTAAGATGATTAGGAAGCAATTTGTTTTTTTAATTTTGTCTCTTCTGCAGCTGCAGACTGTGTTTGCTGCGGAGAATGACTGGTGGAACGACTCCCAGTATGTGCGACGTTCGCTGACGCTACTCATATCCGACTGGGAATCAGTATGGGCGAAATACAGCAACAATGGTTCTTTGGGAGTTGAAGTGTATAAGGATGGCAAGAAACTTGAGAGTTATGAATGTGCGGTGTACGACTCCAACGGTGAGCAGCGCGAGTGCAAGTCGAGTCTTGTGGATCAAGGTTATGGCTTGGGGCGCTGTATGCTTACCATCAAAGGCGACTACAAGGAAGAGATGCACTTCAAGGTGGCTTACGACGACGAAAACGGTATTACATGCGTGGCATCGGTGCAGGAAACGTATGAATACGTACCAGGTTGTGCAGATTTCGGAAAGATACTCACCATAATCGACGAGCCGATAGCCTTTGCATCGCTGCCAGATGGGAGTACATATGATTTCACTCCTGCTACTTGCTCGGAAAGTGCCAAGAACTTTCCTGTAACTACGAGTATCATATTCACTGGTAATTGGACTACCGAACTCCTTGCCGGCATAAGGGTACAAACTGCCGACAAACCTGCATCGGAGATGAATCCCAACTGTCTGTATTTCTTCCCTGCCCACATACCCGTACCTGAAGGATGGCACCATGCCATACAGGGAGGCAAGGCATTGGGCGACATCAGTCTGACCGACGGACAGCATCCTTTTCTCAACCCTATGGACATAGACCTGGATGGACATCGTGCCACATACACGCGTCAGTGGTCGATGGCTGACGGCAAGTCGGGATGGAACACGCTGTGCATACCGTTCGAGGCAAAGGTGTGGGCAAGTTACGAAAACAAAACATTTGAGGTCCCGCCATTTACTTCGTTCACTCCATCGTCATCAGAATGGCAACGTGGCTATGGTCTGTGGCTCTGCCGTGTGGATTATGCTACTGCCAATGATGGTATCGTGGGTGCGGCAAGCACGATAGAGGGTGTCATTGAACAGAACAGCCCGTATCTCATCACTTTTCCAGGGTCGTATTTCCAGATGACAGACAAGGGCATTGACTATAGTCTTGACATGAGCAGTTATACCATATACTTGCAGAACAACTCGCAGGTACTGCCCAAGACTCCGGCAAAACTCATAGGCAGCTGGCAGCAGACAGAAAAGGATGACTACACCTATCAGGGCAACTACCGCATACTCAGAAAACAGGAAATGTGGCTGCTGAAGCAGAAGGCCGTAAATGGTACGCATGATGCATTCGTGAGATACACGTCGGGCAACCTGCTGCCGTTCCGCGGATACCTCTCTATTCCAACCGACGATCCTTCACCGGTAAAGGCTGTCCTCAGCATGTCGTGGATAGACGAGGCCGATGGGATAGAGGCAGTGAATGATAACGATCCTTCGACCCCTCGACAAGCTCAGGACAGGCCAATCTCAGGAAACAGCGAAATCTATGGCATCAACGGTATGACGATAGGGAATATGAACGATGGCACACACCGCATAGTAATACGGCGTGGTCATGATGGCAAAATCAAAAAAGTATTACAGTGATGAAAAAGACATATATTAAACCGTTGTTTAGAACGAGGTCCGTAACTATCTGCAAGAGTTGTCTGATAAGTCCCAACTCTCTTTATCAGGATCCTGTAGACTCAGAGCCTCAGGATGAATACGAGTCGGAAGATTACGACGATGACTATTGGGGATATTGAAATAACGAAAACGAAAACGATATGAGGAACGTGAATTTTATCAGAAATGCCGTCATGGCAACGGCAAACAAGGTAATGCAGTATAGAGTGCTGGCAATTGTGGTTATGATGGCCATTCCGTCAGTGGCAATGGCGGATGGACCATATTGCAAAATTAATCACAATACCAATCTGAACTATCAGGATTATGTCTATGGGTTGGATCTCTATTTGGGCGAAGACTATGATCATGGAGACAACAGTTCAGCCAAGGGATGCTCCATGTGGGACATAAACGACTTTGCGAAAATATACGTTGACGGTACGCTGGCTTGTGATATCATGGATGTATTTCGCAATTCCGATGTGATACGATCAAGCGGATACTATGGTAATCTATGGTATAATGCCCGTTACCAGATTCTGGCATACTGGGCTAACCAGGATAAATGGCTCGGGAAAGCCACTACTTCCAACGAAGATGTCATAACAATGGGTACAATCCATCACAACGGTGATAACCATGAATACTGGCTATACATTGAATTCATATTCCGCAACAACTATGTGGGTAAGACCCACAAGATAAAGGTGGAGGGTAGCTGGATATGCAATGGCGGTACGCCGACAAAGGCGACTTTTAATTTCGAGACTAAAACAACCAATGCCGACAATATGCCATCGAAGAACGATTTCACCTGGAGCTACAAGTCAAATGGAGAGGTCACCTGCAAGATCAGCAACCTGACAAAGCTCGAGCGTACTGGAAAACTGGCAGGTAAAGATGTCTATCATTATCTGAAAGTCTATAGCGGAGACAGCCATCTCAATGACTATGCCTCTGGCAAGATGAGTAGTTCTTACATTATATACGACTATTGGGGGGATTACAGGACGGAATTTGATGTAAAAAGAACACTTGACTATTCAGAAGTCAACATACTCTACCCCCGTTACTACCGTGATATTCGTTATTACACTAATAAGGACTTTGGATGGAAGAACGAGTACGATAACAGAGTCGAATTCATACAAGACTATACCGATGCCAAGTATATTGTGCCTTGTATGCCAGTGCCACGGCAACTGAAAGGACAGTTTGATGCGTGGACGAAAACGATAAAACTCACATGGAACTCCAGTTTCGCAAGCACCAAATCGGGCGAATATACCTATGATGGTGACTGGGCTGTATTCCGTACTGATACCCATGGCAATACCAAACGCATCGGTCAGATAGCCCACCAGAAGAACACGGATGCATCAGTGGAATATACTTTTGAGGATAAGGATTCTGAATTAGACTATGACTCAAGATACTATTACACCGTGATGTTCGAACGAAATGACTGGGGCGACATCACCACTCCTGACAATTCATACCTCCGCAGAGAAACGAAAGACATAGATACCCAGCGACCGTTCAGCATACAGAGTTTCGAGGTGACTGGCCAAGAGGACAAGGTGGTTGCTTCCTGGAAAATCCTGGAACTGACAGATGCAAGCACGTCAAAACCATATACCCTGCAATTCCTGCGCAAGAAGAATGGAGAAACGGAATGGACTATATTGAAGACCATATCCATCACCTCTCCGACAATGATCAGTGGTAAATTTGATGACCTCAGTAATGATGAGGGCGGCATACAGCAGTGTGATGATGCAGCATATGCCATACGGATAGAAGTTCTCGGCGAGACATATTCCAAGGGACTTGGAGGCGGATATACAGCAAGCTTGACAGGTTCCACACAAGTTACTGCCCTTACCACCACCTACGGTGACTTCAGCAATATGGTGCGAGTCAACTGGAAGGCAAATATAATAGGAAACCGAAATGCCATATTCACCCTCCAGCGGCGCAAATTAGGTACTGACGGCGACTGGAAGACCATCTACACCATTGAGGGAACAGCTTCCACATATTCCTACGACGACATATCCGCAAAGCCAGGCGATTACTATGAGTATCGCGTGACATGCAGCACAAACTGCAATGAAAATGGTGGGTCAACACAACAAAATTTGGTGTCATCATATATTGACTCCGACGGTTTCTCATTGGCTTCAGGAATAGTCAACGGAAGAATATACTACGACTCGGGAACTGCCGTCGAGGGAGTGAAGGTCATGCTTGTGCCTAACAGCGAGGACAACGAATCGACCTTCTTCTCCATGAAGACCACTCCTACAGGCATTGCATCAACAGTCTCGTGGTATCCATCCGACAAGGAGGCCGACCTGGAGAAACTCATAGGAAATGACAAGGCTTGGACTCTGCAGATGTTTATAAAGCCGGAAATGTATGATGCCACGGCTGAATGTGTCCAGGCAATGATAGGTGATGTCGTATATTTCGGTCTCAGCAACAAGGGCAGTTATTATCAACCGTTCATTTACTTTAACGAGACTGGTAAAACAGATGAAGAGCGAATTCTGTTTGATGGAGAGGGTACACATTTGCAAAAAGGCAAGTGGTATTTCCTCAGTATTTCTGTCAATCCTCAGAGCAAGACCATTACCTTGGCTGTCAAGGACGACGATAACAACCTGACCATAGTGCCATGCAACTGTGCCAATAAGACCAACCTGTGGAATGCCTACAAAATGGAGGGCGGTCTGATGATAGGAAATCTGAATCCATTAATCACATACAATGGCTGTTTTGATGACGTACGGCTCTTCGCCCGCGAACTCAGTGAGACAGAAATACAGCGTTATTCCGAACATCCACTCGCAGGCACGGAAAAGAATCTCATTCTCTATTGGACCTTTGATGAAGGCATCAACGGACAGGTGTATG
>JAZQPD010000089.1:0-8872 GCA_045628285.1 Bacteroidaceae bacterium | reverse complement strand
ATTAATGATTAGACGATTAAGGATTAATGATTAGGTGATTAGACGATTAAGAATTAGTGATGAGCGATTAGGGATGAGTGATCAGTGATCGTCAGTTGTGGGGTGGTGAGTTGGGATGGCAATATTATGGTCTGGCTTCATATAACTGCGGATGGAATTGGCCAGGATGGGGTTGGTTCTCGATATTTTCCTGGATAAGCGACGTAATGCCTTCCTGCGTTTACGGTTCAGACGAATGAGCTGTAGTGTGAGCGCAGGATTGTCTTCGAGTTCCTTGTAGTATCCCAGGACATTGGACAGTTCTGCATTGGACTGCCTTATGTCGTCGGACAGTTTTTTCTGTTTCTTCAGCCTTTCCTGTGCATTTGCCTTTCCCTTCCCAAGGGCGTGGGTGGTGGCGGGTGCCGTTTCGGACTCTGCGTTCTTGAGTTTCCTCTGCATAGCGTAGTACTTTCGGCGAATCTTGTCTTCTATCTTCCCGATGTTGCTCATGCGCAGACGCAACTGGCCGTCGAAGCGCATCTCATAGCCGAGGAATCCAATCCATGCCGAGGCATCGCCGGTACCGTTTCCCCAGCAATAGGTGGCATGGGACTTCACGTGCCAGAAATCGGGACGGGTCTTCTCGTCGTCCTTGACATCGGCTACCTGGGTGAAATCATGATAGACGAGCTTGTGCTGGCTGAGGGACTCGCAGTAGGCGGATATCAGGCGCTTGCACTCGGAGGCATCGGTATGCATCAGTATCATGTCGTCGCAGAAGCGTACGAACAGCCGGTGGGGATCGTCGGCAGGGACGTCGTGTGAACCGACGATAGCGCGGTCGACATCGTTGAGCACTACGTCGGCTATCATCAGCGACAATGCTCCTCCCTGTGGGACTCCTATGTTCTGACGCTCGGCGCGGAAAGCATCCTTGCCGCCATAGCATCTGACAAATTCGGACTCGTCAACCCACTTGAACTGATAGGTGTTGATGCGGTCGGGATCATGGAGCCGTTTTGCAATCTTGCCCCAGATTCCGTCACGACTGTCTGCCTGCATGACGTTCTCGTAGAAGTTGTAGGACTGCAGATAGGCATTGAGCACACGCATGACCTGCAGGCAACCGGCGGGCGAGAGTGTGGAGGCTTGGAGCATACGGGTGAAGCAGTCCCTGACTACTTCGTGGTTGATGGTGTCGTAGAACTTCTTGATGTCGCAATCGGCCACATATATATTGCCGTCATGGGTGTTCCTGAACTGCTTTATCAAGGCTATGCCGTCGTTGAAATCCGTGACATAGTAGGATTCGTCATAGAATTTACGGGCCGACCGATAGGAGAGTATGTTCCTGTGCAGGTACCAGTTGAACTTGTTGGCCAGATAGCGGCTGGTGATGGCTAATATGATCTTGTCGTGAAGGGATGTATAGACGGACATGGGACGGCAGGTGACTTCCAGGCCGCCACCATCTTTCTCCTTCGCTTCCTTGAAATGGGCCTGGAGTACTGGCTTGTCCAGGGTCAGCTCGCCATCTGCAGAGAGTTCTTTGCGGATGGACTCTATATATCGGTCGAGTACTTTCAGGTACTGGACTTTCCTGTCGGACGGGGTACGGGCAGCCAATTGCCGGTCGCGCCAGATGGTCAGTTTCAAGGCTTTGGCATTCATGGCCTTTCTATCAGACGTGCCATCGGCCTTCCTGCCTCTGTCCTTGCTGTCGGGACGGACCCAGTCGTACCGGCGGGGCATCATCCTGGACAATTGCAAGCGGACGGATTCGGTGTCGCTCACGTCACTACCTTCAAGTTCCTCCTTAGTAAACGGACGTGCCTTGGCATTCTTACGACAGCACTTCACCCTTTCGCGGATGAGCAACATGGTGAGCCGTTCGGGTGTGGCATAATCATACAGAGACTGCATATGTTCGATTTAAAAAAGTACCCGCACAGCAACCGATGAAATTACAGTTTACCATGCATCCTCATGTCAGATGACAATTGGAGAGATGAGAATCTGTGTGCAGCGACCCGACTTTCATCTCACGGATCCGCCTGATATCAGGTCCGGTCTGTATGATCACGAACCTGCGCACGTCTATTCAATTTAATATATACATATTTGCATCTACCTGTAAGAAGGCAAGAAACAAACCAGTACCCTCGATAGAACTGTGCGGTACTTTCTTGGTTTTACGTTCAGTAAGTTTTCACGGCAAAGATACGAATAATATCTGGCATAAAAAAATTTTGGGGAACTATATTCCAGATGACACTTTTATCTTGCCAACGGTTATCGGCTGACGGTTTCCTTACTGGCGAGCCATATCGACGCCAAAACCGTTGCAGCACTAAATCGAGTCATCGATGTTGGCAATAATCGTCCCATACGAAGTCTGTCCCTTCCTGATGTACTTACCGTCAATATTAACCAAAATGTCACCATAGGTAGCATCACCCTGACGGATGTACTTGCCATCAAAATGAGCCAGAATCTCGCCCCAAGGGTTATCCCCCAGACGAATCCGCTGTCCATCAATCGTAGCAACGACCTGACCCCAGCTACCACTTCCCAGACGTATTTTGTTTCCAGTCACGGTGAAGAGAATCTTCCCGATCGACGTGTCACCTTCTCTTATTACCATAATTATGCATTAACGATTTTCGATGATTATAACGAATGTCTCAGGCAGGATCACATTCTCCTGCTCAATGGCATCCCTGAACAAAGGGGCAATCTCTTCCGGAGTGAATCCGGCAATGCCGCATGCGACAGGGGTGACATAGAACTTCAGCTCGGGGTGGGCCTTTGCGCACGAAAGGAAGTTCTGTACCTTCCCGGCGATGTAGTCGACTCCGCCTTCCATTGTAGGCAGGGCATAGCACTGGCCTGTCAGCCCCTCTCCTACTCCCCACTCGGCTCCAAACTTCTTGTTGGCGATGTACGCTGCACCGCCTCCATGCATTCCATGTATGTTACTGCCAAATACGAATATCTCGCCTGGTTTCAGGTCTGTGATGAGATGTGGTGTGAATTCTCGATTGTAGGTCATATTATTGGATTCTAAAATGTTTAATGAATAATTGCAATTGCAAATTTATGAAAACTAACTGAATAACGCAACTTTTCCATACTTTTTTGTTTTTTTGATGACAGGTTTATAACAAAAGGAGTTTAGAGCCACTAGCGATTATCGATTAAGGATTAGACGATTAATGATTAATGATTAGTGAGGGAGTGGAAATTCAGTAATCTGGCCTTCGGGATTGATGGTGAATGCCTTGCGGCAATCGAGACCTGCGAAGTGTGGGGTGATTATTGGTTTTCCGGATGTCTGGAGGGTATGGCCGAATACTTGGTAGACTTCCGCTCCAAGCGAGAGGTCGGGGAAGGACTCACAAACCAGATGTTCCGAGACATCGGCCCAAACACAACTGCCAAAGAGCTGATCACCGCCTCGGGTGGCAGATATGCAGCCCAGCGAAGGATATAGGCGTCCTGACCGGAACAGGTTGTTGAGGGTTTCCACCTCGTGACCGGCAGTGACTGTCTCCGAAAGCAGTTCATCGGACAGAAGCCAGTAAGGAATGATGCCTGCATGGGTGAAGATGTATCGCCTGCCTGCGATAAGCTTCTGATGGGCGATGGAGAAGAGCGGGAGGTTGTCGAGTATGAGATGGTGTATCACCTCGTCGTTGTCGTAGTCGTGCCGGCATTTTGCGAGATAGTCGGAAACATAACTCAGGTCATGATTTCCAAGCAAGAGCGTCACGTTGCCGGGATGCTGTTTCTTAAAGTCAATAACTTCCCTGAGGGATTTCAGTCCGTCCCAAGGATTGACATCTTCGAAATAGCAATAAGGATCGACATAGTCTCCAAGGAAGATGATTTCTTCATCCTCGTGTCCGTTTACTGCTTCCTTCCAGAAGTCGCGTCCGTGTATATCAGGTATTACTATCATGTCTTTCATATATATGCATTATAGTATCGTCTTGCGGATTTCCAAAATGATCTGCAAAAAAATTCCGACCCGGACAAATGGAATGCTGCCCATTACGCGCTTAGGCAGTAAGGTGCAAGCAGGTCTCGCAGGACGAGGGTGTGCCGGGCTACGATCTTTGCCACTCCAACGTCGGACAGGCCGACCGCAAGTGCTACAGATGTGTAGTTGTCAGTCTCCTCGTAGTACATTCTGAGGATGGTGGCATCTCTTTCTGATATTGTGTTCAGGTAGTCCTCGAAGACCTGACGGACTTCCATCCTGGTAAGCCGGGTGACTGGTGACATATCGTCAGAGAGAGGCATGAAGGCCTTGTTGCCGGTGCCTGATGCGAAGAGGTCATCGCCGTCATAAATATCGGATGCACGAAAGTCAAAGAATTCGTCGATATTCTCGGTATAGATCTTGACTGGAGTTACGGTCTGCTCATCCTCCTTGTCACGACGGGTCTTCTGGGGGCCTGCTACAACACCGCCTCGTTCCTTGAGGGTAGATTTAAGGCGACTTCGCATGTAATACCTCGCCCATAAGCCGAACGGTACGCCAACGGTTACATCGAAGGAATCTACTGCGTAGATCAGTCCTACGAGACATTCGGAGTAGACATCGCAGAAGTAATCGGACTTGCAATACCAGTATGCATGTCGCAATGCGAGTCGGAGATTGCCGTTTATAAACTTCTCACGTGCAATTCTGGCTTCTGACGGGGTTCCCTCGCACATTATGCGCGCACATTCGGCGTTTTCCGCGGCTGTAAGTTGAGGGTACTTACTGATTTCAGCGATATGATACTTCATGGATTCCTTGACCACATCTGGAATATCGAAGATTAACGACTTGTGGGTGCGGGAGTTCTTACTTGTGTTGTTCATAGTGTCTTTTGTCTTAAAGTTTGCAATCACTTCTTTCTTCGATTGTTTTGCACTCTTATTCATATAATAATTTATTAAGTTATACATATCTACGCTGACGTTAACGTTTCACATTACCATTGTAAAGAATTTTTGGACATAGCAATACAGATTCCCATATTTATGTTTTTTTGGAAATCCGTATTGCCATGTCAGAAATTTTCGTATGATCCATGTTCCTCAGTGGGGAATCAATATAGTTACCTATTATATATCTTATATTATTCATACTTACATTCCTATTACTATAATAAAGAAAAATCCTATATAGCAATACTGATTTCCATTTTCCATGTTCTTTTGGGATTATCAGTGACGTATGTCCCATTTCCCCTCGCTCCAAAAATATGGAAGTTCCAAGAAGGCACACCTTATTATATATAATTATCATCTACACATGAAAGCAGTAGCATCATTGTCTCTAGGATTCTCGTGGGTGGGACATGAGTTTCGGATAGAGTTTCCCGATACAGTCGTGCAGAGCTGGCATGTCAGTTCCTCGGCTATAGGTATTCTCATCCATGTAGCATCGCTTGTTGACTTCTATCATTATACTTTTGTAGGCAGTTGGGACATTGAAGGTCTTGGAATTGGAATAAGGACAGTTCACCCCGACTCTATATCTGTATGACTCGAAATGATCCATGATGGTTCGGATGACCGTATCATCAGGTTTAGTTCTGTCGGCATTGTATCCGATACAGATGTCGTATTGATTCGTCGCATCATAGTCGGGATTAATCACGGTGGGATACGAGCTGAAGCTATGGCAGTCGATCAGTAACGGGTTTTCGTGATTAAGGAGCAGTGTCTCCATTTTCTGATGGTGTTCGAGGTATAGCCTGTAGTCATCGTGGTCGCTATGTGAAAGAGTCGTGTCATCAATACGGAAGAATCCATGACTTTCCTTCTGCCGGTCGGAATCGCAGCAGATGCCGAGATTCCGATCTTCAAGAGGGTCATCGATCAGTCTCTCCACGTCGCATTCCGTCCTGCAGTATGGAAATACCACAGGAAGGATTCTGCCATCTCCTGATGTGGGTGTGAACAGTTCATCGGTGAACCAGTCTATCACATCTCTCGCATTCCACAGCAGGGTGTCGGCATATCCTGCCCGTTCGTTCAGGAATGTGGTGCCAGAATGGGCGATATGGAGGATGATGGAACCGAAAGTTCCAATGGTGCTGGCGTGGCAGGAAAGCGAGTCGCAGTCAGAATGTCCCGCAAGCGTGTGTGTTTCGGTTTGGCGCATATGATTGTTATTAAACCCAAATCGGTCATTAGACTGTTATGCGCTAATAAGCTATCTTTTTGTCATCTGTATCGTCGCTTTTCGGTTACAATGGAACCCCATTGCGCCCTCAAACCGGCAATACATCTGTTCAAAAACCATATCTATTATCATCATAACGCTAATGACCGATTTGGGTTAAAATGTTACACATCAGTCAGTGCAAAATGCCTCAATAACAATCCTGATATAAAAAATCCTCACAATCAGTCCGGAGACCTCAAGCAAGGAAATTACATCTGAGCTATGTCGTCTTTTTTAGCAAAATGCTCACATCTACCTGTCGGTAAACCACCGTGGCCGGAGAACTGCTCAAGTTCTGAGACTCGGTTGGTACGTGTCCGAAAACACGTTCTTGATGCTTTCCTAACCGGAATTCTTTCTGAATCCGCGGCAAAGGTATGAAAAAGAAAATAAAGTTGCAAGGGGTTTGACAAAAAAACTACTTTTTTGTTTGGTTTTTCAGAATATGGGACTATTATGCTTGTAGAACAACCAAATAAATTTAACGATCATGAAGAATAACACTTTACCAAACGACGATTTCGAAGATTTTGACGACCTTGACGACTACAGTGACTTACTCAATGAAACAGGACCTGAGGAGAATTATGAGGAGCCCGAGAACTGGACTATCATCACTGCCATGAACAGAGTACTGAATCAGGCACGTCGTTCTGAACTCTCGGAGAAGTTCTGGGAGACCTGCAAGAATCCAATAGACTTCCTTACAAAGGAACTCGGTCTCTCAAGGATGCAGGTTGTCATCGTAGCGCTTCTCGTGGAGTCGGAAGATCCTATGAGCTGGCGTGATATGGGTAACTACCTACATTGTTCACGTCTTTCCATGATGATTTACTCGGAAGAGATCGAGGACCTGATGGAGAAGCGCTGGATCTGCAAGCGTGAATCACGAGGAATCAACGGAAGCAGAGGATTCACACTTGAAAATGGTGTCGTGACTGCTCTCCGTCACAACAAGTGTTTCGTTCCAGAGAAGATTGACGGTCTCGGGATTCAGGAACTGATGACCAAAGTGGAGAGTCATCTTGACAAGGCCCTCTGTAATCACCACGTAGACTTCGAAGAGGAAGAAAGATGGATGGTCAGACTTTGCAAGGCAAATCCGCATCTGCCACTCTGTCATCATGTGATGAAATTCCAGGATGACATTCACGTGCAGGCACTGCTCATGATGATTGTGTATGATTACGCTCAGTGGGCTGACTCGGATGACGAGGGACTCACCCTGTCGGTCATCGACCGTTTCTTCCCTGAAGAATACGAGACGAGAGGAATGCGCAGTCGCCTGAAACGAGGTTCGCATGTCCTCATTCAAGAGGGATATATAGAGCATAAGTGTGAGGATGGTGTTGCTGACGTAGAACGATATGTTCTCACCCGCGAGTGCAAGGAGAACATACTGAAGGGATATGTACCAAGCAAGTCGAAATGTGTGACGAGAAGGGATGTGTCACAGGACCTTAAGAAGCATGCCGGCATCAAGACTAAGAGGATGTTCTACAACTCTACGGAGCAGGAGCAGATAGACCGGCTGACAACCCTGCTGAGCCAGGAGAATCTTCCCGGCATACAGAAGCGCCTGGAGGATGAGGGTATGAGAAAGGGCTTTGCATGTCTGTTCTTCGGCGCTCCAGGTACGGGCAAGACCGAGACCGTACTGCAGATTGCACGTCAGACGGGCAGAGACATCATGCAGATTGACATCGCAGGAATGCGTGACAAGTATGTGGGGGAGAGCGAGAAGAACATCAAGGCTGTGTTTGCCCGCTACAAGGATGTGTGCAAGCAGAGCGAGGTGATGCCAATCCTTTTCTTCAACGAGGCAGACGCAATATTCGGGAAGCGTACGACCATCGGCGGATTGAACTCTTCTGTGGAGAAGATGGACAACACGATGCAGAACATCATCCTTCAGGAGATGGAAGACCTCGAGGGTATCCTGATTGCAACGACGAACCTGACTTGTAACCTGGATGACGCATTTGAGAGACGTTTTCTCTTCAAGGTGGATTTCCAGAAGCCTGACGTGGACGTGAAGACAAAGTTGTGGCAGAGCATGCTCGGTGACGGTATCTCAGAGCAGGATGCACGTGTGCTGGCTTCACGATATGACTTCTCAGGAGGTCAGATTGAAAATATCGCCAGAAAACGCACCATAGAGTTCATCCTCTCGGGCAAGAAAGCCAGCCTTGAGGAAATAGACGGTTTCTGCCAGCACGAACTCCTCAACAAGAAAAAGGAACGCCAGCCTATAGGATATAGGTTATAGCACTGTAGGGTAGTTGCGATTAGGGATTAAGGATTAAACGATTAACGATTAATGAAGGGACGGGAGGCGAATTTTTGTTCGGCTTTCGTCTTTTTATGTTTTTTTTCATTAATTTTGTAGCAAATTGTATTTTCATGCGTCTAAAGGAGTGAAAGACTGGCATTGCCAGAGAGAATAGTGAATAGTGAATAGTGTATAGTGAAAAGTTGTGCAAGGTGAATGCAGAACTAAGTTTACTTAAGTTATGCTGAACAGCAGCCAACTTTGCAGGAACTGAATAATGAATAATGAAAATGGCAAACAGGAGAGATAACGAACCGGCTTTCGCCCAGATGGTGAGGGAACAGAAGAGTACCATCTACACGGTGTGCTACATGTTCTCGAAGGACGAGGAT
>JAZQPD010000088.1:0-3121 GCA_045628285.1 Bacteroidaceae bacterium | reverse complement strand
TGCGGACATCATAGAGGAATATGCCAACCGGCTGAAACACTACATTACGATGGAAATCGTCACTATCAGGGACTTGAAGGACCTGAAAGCCTACAGCGAAGATCAGATAAAGAAGAAGGAAGGCGACATGATTCTCTCGGTCATTCAGGACGGTGACTATGTGGTGTTGCTGGACGAACGAGGAAAGGAATACCGCAGTGTGGAATTTGCTGACTGGATGGAGAAACGTCTTAATGCCGGACCACGAAGGTTGGTGTTCGTGATAGGCGGTCCCTATGGATTCAACAAGGATGTCTATAGGGTGGCAAACGACATCCTGTCGTTGTCGAAGATGACTTTTTCTCACCAAATGATCCGCATGATATTCATGGAACAGCTCTATCGGGCTATGACAATTCTGAAAGGTGAATCATATCACCATGAGTAGGAGACATCTCCATGAACACACCACCATAGGGAAGAAACGAGAAAGAGAAATAGTAAATAGTAAATTCGTAAATAGTAAATTAAATCCTATGTTTACACAAGAAGACAAGGCTTTTCTGCAAGAGAAAGGCATCAGTGAAGAAACGGTTGCTCATCAGCTTGAACAGTTTCGTACAGGTTTCCCATTCCTGAAACTGGCTGGTGCGGCTTCTGTAGAAAACGGAGGTGTGAAGTGCCCTGCTGATGGCGAGAAGTCAGATTATCTTACGGCTTGGGACGAATATCTTGACGGCAGTCATTCCGTGCTGAAGTTCGTACCTGCTTCGGGTGCTGCAAGCAGGATGTTCAAGAATCTTTTTGAGTTTCTCGATGGTGAGAATGATACTCCAGACAATGATTTCATTAGGAAGTTCTTCGACAATATAGAGAACTTCGCTTTCTATGATGCACTCAATGACTCATGTTTTGTAAACGAAGGCAAGGGCATTGACTCTTTAGTAGGGGAAGGCAATTATAAGGCAGTCATCGACAACTTGCTGAACGAACAGGGGCTCGGTTATGGAAAACTTCCAAAAGGTTTGCTGTTCTTCCATGCCTACGATGATTGTGTGAGAACTCCTCTCGAGGAACATCTCGTAGAAGGTGCTCTCTATGCAGCTGGCAAGGATGGCAAGGTGAATGTACATTTCACGGTAAGTCCGGAGCATCGTCAGCTATTCGAAAAATTGGTTGCTGAAAAGACGGAATCTTACGCGAACCAGTTTGGTGTGAAATATGACATCTCTTTTTCCGAGCAGAAAAGCAGTACGGACACTGTAGCTGCAACCATTGCCAACGAGCCGTTCCGCAACGACGACGGCACGATGCTGTTCCGTCCGGGAGGTCACGGTGCACTTATAGAAAATCTCAACGACCTCGATGCCGATGTCATATTTATAAAGAATATAGATAATGTGGTGCCTGACCGTCTGAAGGATGACACTGTGACTTATAAGAAACTCATTGCCGGAGTGCTCGTATCCCTCCAGAAACAGATATTCGAGTATGTCCGCCTTATAAAGAGCGGGTACTGTTCCCATGAGCAACTTGCCGAGATGGCATCTTTCCTCAGAAAGAATGTATGCTGCATCAATCCCGATGAAGAGAAATTGGATGGTAGGGAACTTGCATCATATCTTCTGAAGAAACTTAATCGCCCAATCCGTGTCTGTGGCATGGTGAAGAATGTAGGTGAGCCTGGAGGTGGTCCGTTCCTTGCCTACAACGACGATGGCACAATCTCTCTACAGATACTTGAGAGCAGCCAGATAGATACTGGCAATGCGGAATATCTCCAAATGTTCAAAGGTGGTACCCACTTCAATCCGGTTGATCTTGTATGTGGAATCAGGGACTTTGAAGGCAAACCATTCGACCTTACAGCCTTTGTCAACCCTATGACGGGATTTATCTCATCCAAGAGCAAGAACGGAAAGGATCTCAAGGCACTCGAGTTGCCGGGACTCTGGAACGGTGCCATGAGCGACTGGAATACGGTATTTGTAGAGGTTCCGCTTACCACCTTCAATCCAGTGAAGACGGTCAACGACTTGCTTCGTGAACAACATCAGTGAAAAATGAGAAAAAACTCCAGAAGTTCCCAACTGCCTGATAATTGGGAACTTCTTTTTTGTTTATTACTGTTATGAACAGAGTTGTGAACAGTTGTGTTGAAAGCTTTTATAACTTTAAGTACATTATATAAGATAAAACATCTAACTTTGCCGTCGTGAATTGATAGGTATGGCAGAAACGAAGCGTACAACGACCCGAAGGAAGAGGACTGATGCATCTGTGGAGAGTGAATTGGGACGTCAGCAACCGCAGGCATTGGACTTTGAAGCAGCCGTGATAGGTGCTTGCCTGATAGAACAGGACGCGTTCGGACAAGTGGCAGACATGCTGAAGCCGGAATCATTCTACGATTCCAAGCACGAGAAGATTTTCCGTGCAATCCAGACGCTGTCGGCAGAGGACAAACCTATTGATATCCTGACAGTGACAGAGGAACTCCGCTCCACTGGCGAGTTGGAAGATGTCGGAGGACCTTATTATATATCGGAACTGACTCAGAAAGTATTGTCATCAGCCCATATTGAGTATCATGCCAGGATTATTGCACAGAAGTCATTGGCACGACAGCTGATAACTTATTCGAGCAATACTTTGCGTGATGCCTTCGACGAAGGGCAGGACATCAACGAACTCATGCAGCGAGCAGAAGGAGAACTCTTCGAGCTTTCCAAGACGAACATGAAGAAGGATTTCACCCAGATAAATCCTGTAATCAAGGAAGCAATGAAGATGCTTGAGTCTGCTGCAGCAAGAAAGGACGGACTATCCGGATTAAGTTCCGGTTTTGATGACCTGGACAAGATTACAAATGGCTGGCAGAAGTCGGATCTCATCGTTATAGCTGCCCGACCAGCTATGGGTAAGACAGCATTCGTGCTCTCTATGGCAAAAAATATTGCCATAGACATGAGGAAGCCTGTTGCGATGTTCTCGCTCGAAATGTCGAATGTACAGTTGGTCAACCGTTTGCTCGTGAATGTGTGTGAGATTACAGGCGACAAGATCCGTAGCGGAAACCTTGCACCATACGAGTGGGGACAGCTCGACGTGAAGTCAAGAGACATGTATGATGCTCCTCTGT
>JAZQPD010000087.1:0-15525 GCA_045628285.1 Bacteroidaceae bacterium | reverse complement strand
TATATTTTTGATTTTTAACATTAATCAAACATTAATTAAAACGTTAATCAAACATTGATATCTTTTTTATTCGTGCTAAACATTTTGTCGTCAGCCATAAATAAAATTAATGTCTGATTAATGTTTAGATAACTCCGAGCTTGCTCGCCTGAGTGGTCGTAGCACCCGAAGAATGGTCATTAATGTTTTAAAATATATGCTGAAGTTGAATTATTCATTCATTGTTAACTGTTAACTTTTAACTATCAACTTATCCGACCCTGCTGCCTTGAAACTCATGTCCAATCCCTTTACGGAATGAGTGAGAGCGCCGACCGAAACGAAGTCCACTCCAGCCTCAGCATAGTCGCGTATGGTATCGTAAGTAATTCCTCCTGATGACTCAGTTTCAAATCTGCCGTCAATCAACTTCACTGCCTCGCGGGTCTGTTCCGGTGTGAAGTTGTCGAACATGATGCGGTCAACTCCGCCAAAGGCAAGCACCTTATTGAGTTCCTCGAAGTCGCGCACCTCAATCTCTATCTTGAGGTCCTTGCCCTTCTCTTCAAGATACTTATGGCAACGGCTGATGGCATTCTCTATTCCTCCGGCAAAGTCGATGTGATTGTCCTTGAGGAGTATCATGTCAAACAAGCCGATTCTGTGGTTGGTTCCTCCACCAATCTTCACAGCCTCCTTCTCCAGCATACGCATGCCTGGAGTAGTCTTGCGGGTATCGAGCACACGGGCGTTGGTTCCCTCTATTCGCTTCACATACCTGTTTGTCATCGTTGCGATTCCCGACATACGCTGAAGGATGTTGAGCATCAGCCGTTCCGTCTGAAGCAGACTCTGAATCTTGCCCTTCACACTCATCACGATATCCCCGGGCTTCACATGAGCACCATCGTGGATATACACCTCGACCTCCATACTCGGGTCGAAACGGTGGAACACCTCGATGGCAATCTTCTCACCCGCGAAGATACCCTCCTCCTTGATGAGCAGTTTTGATTCACTTACCGCATCTGCTGGGATGCAACACAGCGTGGTATGGTCTCCGTCGCCTATATCCTCCGAAAACGCGAGGTCAATAAGTCGGTCATTAAGTTCTTCTACTGATAACATCGTTTTATTTACTATTTGACAATTTACTATTTACTATTTATCTATTTGGCAGACTTACATTTCACTATTCACTTTTCACTCTGAGTGAGGCTTGCCCCACTCAGCACTGTAGTTTCCAAACCTCCCAGCCTCCGAGAATATTTTCGTGGCAGATGCCTCCAGCGGAGTCCGCTTGATGATCGGATTGTTCTCCCAGAAGAGCGAGTCGTACGGTTGTTCGTCTATCTTGTCCGCAAGGTCATCCTTGCCCGCAATCCGTGTGTCAGCCATATTGAACTTCGAATAGAGAGAGTCCATGTCGTCCACAGCCACCAGCACCGACGAAATCTTCACGTGGTACTTCCTCTTGCCCAAAGCAAGGAAATAAGTGAAGTTGTAGTCCTCGTCCACCTTCACACTCCTCACTCTCGGGAGCATGCTCTCTGTGTCGTATTCTATAGTGAAGGTCGGACACTGGTGCTTCATGATTCCAAGTCCCGTAGCACTATAGTGGAAGTTCTTTATATGTCCCTCGTATCTATAGACGATGAGCGACTTCGGATTCACCCACAGAGTACCTTCCACCACATCTTTCTTCACTTTCTTCTTTGCAGTGAAATGCATCTTGTAGAATTCCACTCCCGCAGAGTCCTTCACCGTCTCGATATCCACACTGTAGTATTTCGCCCAGTTCTCGTTGATGAACTTCACCCACGGCTTCTCCTGGTCGCCGATAGGAGCGATGCACGAGAAGTCGAAAAAGTTGGAATGCATCAGTTCCCTGTTGTTTACCGAGTCGTTGGGCAATGCAGCATACCGTCCCTGAAGCAGTTGCAGGTTGTGGACGTACAGGTTTGGATTTGCCTTGAAGAACGCCTCCACCAGTTCGTTCACATGGTCGTTGTTGCTCGTGGTCTGACGATAGAAATACATACGGTTCAGATATTTCGCATCATTCTCAAGAATCGGGTAGTACTTGCTCCTCAGTCTTCTGATAAGTTTGTTGATGTCGATTGCAGTGATGGTCACCGTCCTGATGTCGTAAGCCTTCGCCTTGAGCGCGACAGTAGGAGTAAGGTTGGCCACATCCATCTGCAATGTCTCATATCCCATACACTGAATCTTCACATAGCCTGTCTCAGGATTCGTCAGTTCAAACTCACCCATCTCGTTCGTCACCGTGCCCGGAGCATCGCTCAGATAGATGCTCGCATAAGGCACAGGTTCCTTCGTCCGTCCGTCAACAACCCTCCCCGACATCCTGTACTGGGCCAGGCACATCGTGGCAACCAGCCACACCGACATCGTCAGATATATTTTCGTCTTCATATTCAGCCACCAATTTAGTTTATTCGGGCAAATTTACAAATAATTATTGGTTCCGCAAAGGATTTACACCTTATTTAATAAAAATCTCAATTACACAATGTTCCGAACAACTATTTTTCGACTAATGTAGTGTATTCTTGTCTGCCTAAATTATAAAATTAATCCTGCAAAATTGTAATGATAATACTTCATTCCAAATTTTATCATCTTATCATCTTTCTTGCACCACCTCCTTGACCTTTCCGAACACATCATGATGTCGATACCTGTATCCTGCACTCACAGGTACATACAATGCGCATACAGAAACATCAAAACCATCAAAGGATGTAGTAAACCAACTAAAAATGTTAGTAACTTCAATGTTTGTGGGATCCTTAACACGAATATGCATTTCTTTTAAACGCCAACAGCCAGGAATTACGATTGATGTGAGTAATGAGCAACCATAGAATGCACTTTCTCCAATTTCCTTCACCGAGTCAGGGATTATGATTGATGTGGCATATTGTGACACCCTTGTCAAGACCTTTTTGCCGTCGATTTCTTCGATTGTGAATTTGTCGTTAACCATAGTGTGCGTGTTGTTTGCTGCAAATGTATTAAAAAGATTTGATTCATCAAAACATGGTTGTCTTTTTGTGGAAAAATCGAATCAATCGTGAGTCAATTGAGTCAAGGACCAGGTGCTACTGATTCAATTGATATTTTCTAACGTGAATTTTTCATTCGTGAATTTATTCTTGGAGTCTAAATGTATATAGTTTCCTTTTAAAAAAAGTCGCAAGATTATCCTTCACAATCTTCACAATGGGGTTAACATACTATATTTGTGATAATTACAGTGAAGATTCTATGTGCAAAAAATGTGAAGATTGTGAAGATTCTCATTTTACATGAGCATTTTGAAGCCAAATTCAGTGTAAGAAAACTGATAGAACCATCACATTCTTCACTGTTTTCATAGTAGAATCTTCACTGTTTCTTCTTGGCAATCAAGAAAATAATGGGTGAGTGAAGGATGTGAAGGATAAAAGTCCTTCCATTTCTGCTGAAAAAACAGGGTGTGGAAGTAATCTGCTACAGGCACTCGCATCGGCTACTTCCGAGGCACACATGCAGTACTTCTGAGCCGGGCAAAAATTATTACTGACGTTTTCCCCATTTTGTACTGACGTTTTCCCCATTTTGTACTGACGTTTCGGGCAAAACGTCAGTACTAATTTTTGACCGTCTCAGAAGTACCATTTGCCCGCATCAGCAATGCTACTTGTCTGCGTCCGTAGTACCACTTGTCTGTATCATTTATCGTCATCAGATGAATCCAAAGTGCCACAAAGAACGGTGGTGTTGGAAAAATTATTTTGTTCTTTTCTCGCTTTTTTCGTATATTTGCAACAATTAATCATTACATTCACTCAGACAAATGAAGAACTTGGCAATATTCGTATCGGGAAGCGGTACCAACTGCGAGAATATCATCAGGTATTTCCAGAAATCAGACAATGTGCGCACGGTGCTGGTAGTCAGCAACAGGGACGATGCCTATGCCCTTGTGCGTGCAAGGAACCTCAACGTACCGGCAGTCGTGCTGAAAAGGGACAGGTTCAACGACGAGAGCGTACTTCTCCCATTGCTTCGGGAATATGATGTGGACTATGTCATCCTTGCAGGATTCCTCCTGATGGCTCCTGATTTCCTCGTCCGTGAGTACGACCACAGGATCATCAACATCCACCCTGCCCTCCTGCCGAAATATGGTGGCAAGGGTATGTACGGTCATCATGTCCACGAGGCTGTAAAGGCTGCAGGTGAGAAGGAAACGGGAATCACCATCCACTATGTCAACGAGATATGCGACGGTGGCGACATTATCCGCCAGTTCAAGACCGAACTGACTCCGGAGGACACGATAGAAGACATTGAGCAGAAGATCCACGTGCTCGAACAGACTTATTTCCCACAAGTAATCGATGAGGCAATCAACGGTTAGAATACTCACATTTGTCCTATACCTATTATATTATAATATAGGAGGTCATGCCCAACCGGTTCCTGACGGGTTCGCCATTGAGCCAATCAACGACGGATTGTTTGAGCGCATAAAGGGCAAGTCGTTCAAGGACGGCTGCACCATGAGTCGTGACAGCCTCTGCTACCTCCGTCTGCTCCACTATGACTTCAAGGGCATTGTCAGGACTGGCGAAATGATCTGTAACCGACGAATTGCAGGGGACCTCATTGACATCTTCCACAAGCTCTATGAAGCACATTACCCGATTGAGAAGATATTGCTGGTCGACGAATTCAATGCCGACGATGATGCCTCGATGGCAGCAAACAACTCTTCGTGCTTCAATTTCAGGAAGGTGGCAGGTTCGAAAGTGTTGTCGAAGCATGGCAGGGGAATGGCAGTAGACATCAATCCGCTCTATAATCCCCATGTGAAATCGGCTTCGCAAGCCCCACCGTCACGATACAGGATTAGCCACGACGATTTGTGCTATAAGTTGTTCATCGCTAAAGGTTTCAAATGGGGCGGAGACTGGAAGCACAGCAAAGACTATCAACATTTCGAGAGATGAGCAATCGGTATTTCCAGTTCAAGCAGTTCACGGTGTGGCACGACAAGTGCGGCATGAAAGTGGGAACCGACGGAGTCCTCATCGGTGCCTGGGCGAAATCTGCCGTGCCAAAGAGGATACTCGACGTAGGGTGCGGAACTGGCCTCATCTCGCTGATGATGGCCCAGCGATACCCCGGAGCAAGAGTCACCGCCATCGACATTGACGACAACGCCATTCTCCAAGCCCGGGAAAACATCGGGTCCTCTCCCTTCAAAGACAGGATAGAAGTAGTTCAAATGGATTTCTCTATTCTGAATAGCGAATTACCAAACCTCGGATTCCGGATTCCGGATTTCGGGTTTAATCTCATCGTCTCCAACCCTCCATTCTTTGAGTCTACCGAACAAAAGCCGGAAGGGTCACGCAACATTGCACGACATACCGACTCGCTCACATTCGATGCGCTCATAAAGAACAGTGGCAAATTGCTGACCGACGACGGACAATTCTCCGTCATCATCCCCTACTCTTCCGCACAGGATTTCATCTCAACCGCAGCAATGAACGACCTGTTCCTCTGCCAGAGATGCGATGTCCGCAACAGCGAGACAAAACCGTTCAAGCGCAGTATGCTGGCATTCTCAAGACACATCTCACAAACAGAAATCACCTCGCTCACTCTCCGTACAAAAGAGAACACATACACAGATGAATATCAAGCACTGACAAACGAATTTTATCTATAGGAATTAGGAATTATGAATTGTGAATTATGAATTACTTAGAAATATTCAATAAACTAAACAAGATACCTCGTCCTTCTCACCACGAGGAAAAAGTAGCAGACTTCCTTTGCAAGTTTGCAGAAGAGAATGGGCTGAAATATCGTCGTGACGCACAGAACTGCGTAGTCATCGAAAAGCCTGCAACTCCTGGCTACGAGAATGCCGAACCGGTAGTCATCCTCAACCACATGGATATGGTATGCGTGGCAAAGGACGGCTATCTTCGTGATGGCCACGCCTTCGATCCTCTCAACGACGAGATTCGTCCGTACATCGAAACTGACGGGAACGGAGAAAGATGGATGAAGGCAGAAGGAACGTCGCTCGGTGCAGACAACGGAATGGGACTCTCAATGGCCCTTGCTGTATTGGCCGATGACTCGCTTGTCCATCCGGCCATTGAAGTCCTTACAACCACCAATGAGGAAGACGGAATGAGTGGTGCCGAAGGACTGAGCCTCGACTTCATTCACGGCCGCAAAGTCATCAATCTCGACTCTGAGGCATATGACGAAATCACGGTAGGTGCTGCCGGAGCCTGTCTGCAAGTTGGTAATTGGGAGATTGACTACAAGCCTGTACCAGTAGGTTATTCCAGTATGCGAATCGTAATGGATGGCGGTCTTGGCGGACATTCGGGAGTTGACATCAACAAAGGCCGCTGCAACTGCATAAAGGAATTGTTCGGTACTATTGGAAAGGACTTCGTGGATGATTCGTGGAACATCAGCGACTTCGTAATCTGCAAGATGAATGGTGGAACGGCAAATGCCTCTATTGCATCGTGGGCAGAAGCAATCATCGCCCTTCCAGAAGAGAGAGTGGATTGGATGAAGGAGTATGTGGACACCTGGAACGAAAGTCTCCGAAAGAGGTATGCAAGGACTGATGCTAACGTTAACGTCCGAATTGAAGGATGTGACGAACAAAAGTACCAGATAATCGATGCCGGACGAATTGTAAGTTGTATTCAAGTACTACCTTTCGGTATTGAGAAGATGCGCAGGGACATGCCCGATACTGTCATGACAAGCAACAACATAGGGGTGCTCCGTACTGACGGATGCAAACTGACGATTTCCTGTCACACCCGTAGTTTTGACAATGATGAACAGACTCTTCTTGCCGACACAATCCATGATTTGATGCTGTTCGGCCAGGCATCTGATGTCGACAGATTGATGAATACTGGTTCATGGATGGAACGCGAAGACTCTCCTCTCCTCGCACTCACTTGTCAGACATTCAAGGACGTGCTCTGTTTCGAACCGAAGAAGGTAGCAATGCATTTCGTTCTCGAAGCAGCATATTACGTAGAGAAATATCCAGGAGTGGAAATTGCATCCATCGGTCCCCGAATCATTGAGCCTCACTCCACATCCGAAAGAGTAAGTCTCGACACTGCCGACAACATCTGGAAGGTGACGGTAGAACTCCTGAAACGATTGGCAACAAAATAAAATCATATTATGACATCAGAAGAAAGATTTGCATTCACAAGGAGAAAGTGGTTCAAGAACATTGTGTTCGTGGTATGCTGTGCACTCATGATTGCACTCGGCTTATTCTGTGCGACTCACGATTTCAGTGGCGATTTTAGAAGACGCCCAAACTATCTTGTTCACCCTATAGGATGGATAGGAGTAATTTTCTTTGGATATGCTCTTCTCTACATGCTCTACAAGAACATTGTTTATGCATTCAAAGGACGAGGTATGGTCGAAATCACCGAGGAGGGATTATGGAACAGAGACAGTTTCATCCCTTGGGAGAGCATCGTAAGCATTCGCGGCAACAAATATTACATTCTCATTGAGACCAGCGACACAAAAGAGAGATTACAAAGAGCATCATGGCTCACGAAACTCAATTATAAATCCGATGGTGTGGTTGAAAGAATCAGCAATTGGGATTTTGACGGCTCACAGGAAGTATTCATCGAGCGTTGCATACCATATCTAAAAACAAAATAAGCAATTACGACTATGAACATTGGTGACAAAATCCCGGAAGTGCTCGGAACAGACCAGCACGGAAATGAAATCAAGAGCAGCGACTATCGTGGCCGCAAGATAGTGCTCTACAGTTATCCGAAGGCAAACACAAGCGGCTGTACTGCCGAAGCCTGTTCACTCCAGTCCCACAAGGTAGAACTCGAAGCTGCAGGCTATGCCATCATAGGAGTCAGCAAGGACAAGCAGGAGTCACAGGCAAAGTTCGCCGACAACTACGGACTTGAGTTCCCACTCATTGCCGACACATCAACCGAACTCCTTCAGGCACTTGGTTGCTGGGGCGAAAAGGTAGCATGCGGACACAAGACTATCGGTACCATCCGCAACACCTACCTCATCAACGAGGAAGGCATCATCGAACGCATCATGGGACCAAAGGAAATCAAGACCAAGATTCATGCGGAGCAGATACTTGACATCATCAAGAAATAACGACTATGATTCCAAAACTTAAAAACCGCAAGTGGAAAGTACTCCAGAGCGAAAAGTTGCTGAGCAAAGGTACGTGGATGAACCTTCGTCAGGAAAGGGTACAACTTCCATCAGGGAGCATTGTGCCAGAATGGTTCGTACTTGAGTTTCCGAGTTGGATAAATGTAATTGCAATCACTAAGGACGGTCGTTTCGTAATGGAGGACCAATACCGTCATGCACTCGGACAGACACATTTTGAACTTGTAGCAGGTGTAGTTGACGAAGGCGAGACTCCATTGGAAGCAGCAAAACGGGAACTCAGTGAAGAAACTGGATTTGGTGGTGGAGAATGGAAACTGTTCATGACTACATCACCAAATCCTACAAACCACACCAACCTCAGTTACACATTTCTTGCTACTGGAGTGGAAAGACTGAGCGAACAGCATCAGGAGCCTACGGAAGACATACATGTCGACATATTCACACGCGAAGAAGTCCTCGAACTATTGCAGACCGGACAAATCATCCAAGCCCTCCACCTTGCACCCTTATGGAAATATTTCGCAGAAGAAATAACGAAGGTCCAAGCCAACCACACCTTGTGAAGGTTAAAGATGCCCATCCTATCGTCGGGCAACAACTGCCACATAGATAATCAGCACCACATTCATCATCAGGGAATAGATGATGGCAGGGACGGCTATTGTCTCGTTGTCGAACACCAACGGACTCGATGCAATGGCAATGGCCTGTGCAGCATTCTGCATACCCACCTCGATGGTGATTGTACGGGTTTCCCTGTCGTTGAGCCTCATCGGCCAGGCAAGCAGACGGGCCGCCATTATGGCACAGACGATAAGGATAGTGACGACAACACCCATACTTGCGAAATTCTCGCCTATTGCCTCCGTGTTCTGAAGATAGAAGATAGTGGCAAGGAGTATGATGGCAGGAAAGGCAATCTAGGAGAGGACCTTGTCAATCCTGACAGCAGCCTTCGGGAAACGGTAATGGACAAATATGCCCATCACAATCGGAACGAGCATAAGGAGTATGTTCTGCATAATGAGATTTCCCACCGGAAGATGTATTCCTGCCGATTCACTGCCAGTCAGCAATACGGCAAGATTCAGTATTACGGGAATGGTGAAAAGTGTGATTACGCTACTCAAAGCCGTCAGCGATACCGACAATGCCACATCACCATGAGCCAACTTTGAGAACACATTCGACGAACTGCCTCCCGGACAACAGGCAATCAGTACAACTCCCACAAAGAAAAGAGGTTCAAGCCTGAATACCCAAGCCAGCAACAGCGCAACAGCCGGAAGCACAACCAACTGACCGACCAATCCTGCCATCACGCTCTTAGGACGTCGGAACACCATCCTGAAATCATCAATACACAGGGTAAGTCCCAAATCGAACATCAGCAAAGTGAGTATCGGCAACACTATAACAATCGTATTCATATCATTTTCTGACTAACGGAATGCAAAGTTACAAAAAATGACAGACAAGTATGTCGGGAAGAGGAAAGAAATCGATGAGTTTTTCAAAATATTATGATAGAAGAATCCCACCCTGCCGGCACGGAGGACACACGGACATACATTCATTTACTCAACTTTACCATCACTTAATATTTTTTGTCACTTAATATTTTTTATAGGAAGTGACTAACAGTGTTCGATTTTTTTTCGTAACTTTGCACACATAAGATTAGCATGGGTAGAATTCTTGCAATAGATTACGGACAGAAGCGGACAGGGATTGCAGTGAGCGACCCCCTGAAAATCATTGCAGGAGGACTGACTACGGTGGAGACGCCTACCTTACTTGACTTCCTGAAGACATACATGGAGAAAGAGGATGTGGAGCAGATTGTAGTGGGTCATCCCATACAGGCAAACGGTGAGGACTCGGAGAATATGAAGCGTATCACTCCGTTCGTAAACAGGCTGAAGAAATTGTATCCCACTCTCCCGATTGTGTATTTCGACGAGAGGTTCACTTCGGTTCTTGCCCACAGGGCGATGATTGACAGTGGTATCGGCAAGAAGGCGCGGCAGAACAAGGGACTGGTGGACAAGATATCCGCCACAATCATTCTGGAGGAATACATGATCAGCCGTTCGTAATGAAGCGGAAAATTAGTAATTAGGAATTTAGGAATTTCAGCAATACAAATCACTATGGTATTACCAATGTATATTTTTGGCCAGGAGGTGTTGAGGAAGAAGTCGGAAGACATCACTATGGAATATCCTGGCTTGCATGAACTGATACAGAATATGTACGAGACAATGCAGAAGGCCGATGGAGTTGGTTTGGCTGGTCCTCAGGTGGGTCTGCCTATCAATATGTTTGTCATTGACCTTGACGTACTTTCAGAGGATTATCCGGAATACAAAGGTTTCCTCCATGCATTCATCAATCCGAAGATTGTGGAAGTGAGCGAAGAGACCGAAAACATCGAAGAAGGTTGTCTGAGTCTGCCAGGCATTCACGAGAATGTCAGACGCCCGTCGTCCGTTCATGTCACTTATCTCGATGAAAACGGTTCAGAGCATGACGAATGGCTTGAAGGATTCCTCGCAAGAGTATTCCAGCATGAGTACGACCACCTTGAGGGCAAGCTGTTCGTAGATCATCTCTCCACACTGAGAAAGCAGATGATAAAGAAGAAGCTCATAGCCATGTCGAAAGGCAAGTATGATTGCAACTACAAGGTCAAGAGATAGACACCGGTTCCTTGTTGCCATACTTCTCTGGCTGGGAGCACAATTTGGATCCGGACTCAAGGCTCAGGTAAATACCGAGACCGTGATGAGTATCGGAAAGAATGCGTTGTATTTCAACGACTACGTGCTTGCCATCCAGTATTTCAATCTCGTAATCGGAGCAAAGCCCTATCTCTACCAGCCCTGGTTTTACAGAGGACTGGCAAAGTTCTACCTCGAGGACTACACGGGTGCCGCGAAGGACTTCACCAAGACGATAGAAATCAATCCGTACTTCTCCGACACGTATCAGCTCCGAGGCCTGTGCCGCATCAACATGAGGGAATACAACGATGCAGCCAATGACTTCAGAAAGGCACTTGAGACCGAACCAAACAACAAGGGATTTGTCCATAACATCGTGTACTGCTTCATTGAGATGGACAGTCTTGACCAGGCAAAACTCGAAGCCGACACCCTGCTGACAAGATGGCCTGACTACACTGACGGCATGCTCCTGATGGCCAACATCAAACTGAAGCAGAAAAAATGGGAAGAAGTCGACAGTTGTACCGACATCATCCTGCATAGGGACTCCACAAACTCCAGTGCACTGCGCCTGAAGGCTGGCTACCACATTGAGATGAAGGAATGGGACAAGGCTATCCAGAATCTTGACAAGGTGCTGGCAAAGTCACCCAAGAGTATCAACACCCTCAACCTGAAAGCAAATATCCAACTCTACAACAAGAGATGGGAAGATGCTGAGAAGACCCTCAACCTCTCACTCGAACTCCAACCGAAGGACATCAGGAACCTGATGAACAGGGCTGTATGCTACTACTACCTTGAAGACCTCAGGAAACAGATGGCTGACTACAATGCCATTCTGGAACTCGACCCCGAGAATTTCTTCGCACACTACAACAGAGGACAGTTGAGGTCGTATGTTGGCGATGACAATCTGGCTATAGAGGACTTTGACTACATCATCAGTCAGGATCCCAACGATATGATGGCTGTATTCAACAGGGCTATGCTGCGAGACAAAACGGGCGATTACAAAGGCGCCATTCGCGACTATACCACTATCATACAGAACTTCCCGAAATTCAATCAGGGCTATTACCTCAGGGCAGAGGCAAGGAAGAAAATCGGCGACAAAAAAGGTGCAGTCAAGGACGAGGAACACTATCTGAAGGAAAGCATTGCCCACCAATACGGATATTCCACCCCTACATCGCAGATGAAGGACAAGACAATGAGAAGACGCTCGGAGATTGATTTCGACAACTACGAGCAACTCGTTGCCGACGAGGAATCGGATAAGGAACCTGAACTTGACGAACAAGAACAGACTTACAAGAGTGAGTATCGTGGCAAGGTACAGAACAAGAAGGTAGAGGTAAAACTGCTTGCAGAGATAAACGACGACATGAAGGAACTCCATCCTGAGGCAGTAGCACTCTACAACAGGGCATGCAGGGAAGCAGGACTTGGACATCCTGACGAGGCCATGCAGCACTTCACCAAGGCTATAGCCCTTCGCAAGGACTTCAGCGAGGCATACTACAACAGAGGTGTGCTGCACATCCTGAAGAACGAAATCAAGGAAGGTATCGACGACCTCAGTCTGGCCGGACAACTGGGACTCTACACGGCCTATAGCATCATAAAACAATTCCAGAAAAAGAAATAGATTAATCAATAACAATTGACAACTGACAATGAAGAAAGCATTTAATTTAGTGGGAATCATGGCTGCGGGAATGTTGGCGGCATGTGGCGGACAACAGCAGAAAGGATTGGATATCGACTCGGTAGGAACTGCCATCAGTCCCGACTCAGTAAGCGCACTCCAAGAATACCAGATGACTGACACGGTCACCGTCAAAGGTACGAAATACACTTATACCTACTCATTCCGCAACGACAAGAGCCTGCCGCTCATTGTCAACAGTTTCGGATATACCTATTACGACAATGCAGTGGATGTAGTGATAAGGAAAGATACGAGCCTTATCTATTCACACACATTCACCAAGGAAACATTCAAAAGCCACCTCAGCGACAAGGACATCAGCAACTACGCCCTGCTGGGATTCAACTTCAACTACATGAAAGCAGATGACCACAGCATGTTCCATTTCATTACAAACATCGGAGACTGCGACGAATCCGGTTCGGCAAGCTACCCAATGGCAATTGACATCACACTTGACGGCAAGGTCATCATCACTCAGGTAAAAGACATAGAGACCGGACCGCAGCTCGACATGAATGTTGACCCTGAAGAGGAAGGCGTGTGAGAATGCTGTAAAGAGGGTGCAAAAGAGGGTGCAAAAAAGGGAAACTGAAAAAAAATGAAAAAAAATTACCAAAAATTTTGTCAGTTCCAGAAAAAGCACTACCTTTGCACTCGCATTCAGGGGAATGCTCAGGAGAATACCTCGACAAGGGCCCAAGTGGCGGAATGGTAGACGCGCTCGTTTCAGGTGCGAGTGTTGAGAGACGTGCAAGTTCGATTCTTGTCTTGGGCACTTTGACAAAAAGAAAAAGACAGCATATTGCGGAAATAGCTCAGTTGGTAGAGCACGACCTTGCCAAGGTCGGGGTCGCGAGTTCGAGTCTCGTTTTCCGCTCAAAAGAGTTCGGCAGATTGCCGGACTCTTTTTTTGTTCCCGACCCCAACCTCCTTCATTATTTATTTGGTCATGTCATACAAAAGTATTACTTTTGTACTTTAAATCAATTGGACTGAATTCCGATGAAGAAAATAAGCAACTTTAAGAACAGGAAACTTGTAAAGACACCAGAACAGATTGAAGGAATCCGCAGAGCCGGACTTCTCAACAATGCCGTTCTCGACGAGGTGGCAAGGCTTATCCATAAGGGAATGTCGACAGAAGAAATCAACACGATCGTTCACGAATACACAATCTCACATGGCGGCATTCCTGCCCCACTCAACTTTGAGGGATTTCCGAAGAGTGTATGCACGAGCATCAATGAAGTCGTCTGTCATGGAATCCCAAGCAAGCATGAAATCCTCCAGGAAGGCGATATCATAAATGTCGACGCTACAACTATCCTCGACGGCTACTACGCTGATGCATCAAGAATGTTCATCATCGGCACTACAACTCCCGAAAGGAAACGTCTGGTAAAAGTGGCAAAGGAATGTATGGAACTCGGCATTGAGGCCATCCACCCGTATTGTCATGTAGGCGACATAGCAGCAGCAATCACAAAACATGCCCACGACAACGGACTGTATGTGGTAAGAGACCTCACCGGTCACGGAGTGGGACTCCAGTTCCATGAAGATCCCGACATCGACCACTACGGAAAGGCAGGCAAAGGACCGGTACTTGTACCGGGAATGGTATTTACAGTGGAACCTATGATAAACATAGGCACATGGAAGGTGTTCGTTGACGAGGACGACGACTGGACTGTTGTCAACGAAATGGAACTCGACAGTGCCCAGTGGGAAAAGACCGTGCTGCTTACGGAGGACGGAGTGGAAATACTGAGTGAATAATGGGGAGGATATGAATAAGGATATATATATATTAGGTATAGAAAGCAGTTGCGACGACACATCCGCAGCCGTTCTGAAGAATGGTTTTCTGCTATCCAACGTTACTGCAAGCCAGGGTGTCCATGAAGCCTATGGAGGTGTTGTTCCCGAACTGGCATCAAGGGCTCATCAGCAGAACATCGTCCCTGTTGTCGACCAGGCTCTCAAGAAAGCCGGTGTAACAAAGGAACAGTTGTCGGCTGTGGCATTCACCCGCGGACCCGGTCTTATGGGAAGTTTGCTTGTTGGAGTATCGTTCGCAAAAGGATTCGCCCGCGGACTTGGAATCCCCATGATTGATGTCAATCATCTTCAGGGTCATGTCCTTGCACACTTCATAAAGGAAGAAGCCGACGAAGCCAACGGCGCAAAGCATCCGCCATTTCCATTCATCTGTCTGCTTGTAAGCGGAGGAAACAGTCAGATTATCAAGATGAATTCCTACAAGGACATGGAGATTCTCGGTCAGACCATCGATGATGCCGCCGGAGAAGCCATCGACAAATGTGCGAAGGTGATGGGACTGGGCTATCCCGGAGGACCGGTTATCGACCGACTGGCCCGTCAGGGCAATCCCGATGCCTTCCAGTTTGCCCATCCGCATATCCCCGGATATGATTACAGTTTCTCAGGTGTGAAGACCTCGTTCCTCTATTCCCTCAGAGACTGGCTGAAGGAAGACCCCGACTTCGTGGAACATCACATGAACGACCTCGCTGCATCCTATGAAAAGACCATCGTCGACATCCTTATGAAGAAACTCAAGATGGCAGTCAGGGACACTGGCATCAAGGATGTTGCCGTAGCAGGAGGTGTGTCTGCCAACAATGGTCTGCGCAATGCATTCCGCGATGCAGAAAGACGCTATGGATGGAACATCTACATCCCGAAATTCAGTTACACCACCGACAATGCCGCAATGATAGGAATCACAGGTTACTTCAAATACCTCGACAAGGACTTCATCGGCATCGACGCACCGGTATACAGTCGGGTAAAATCATGAATTGCGAATGAAGG
>JAZQPD010000086.1:0-11208 GCA_045628285.1 Bacteroidaceae bacterium | reverse complement strand
TCTGTTTCCAGTACTTTATTGTAAAACTTATATTCTTTGCCATGACGTTTAGTTCTTATAGTTACGGGTTTGTACTTTGATTGCTTCATATTCGAGAGGTTCCTTGAGGAGAGTTGGCTCCTTGTCGTCTGAACCTTCATATTTCCAGCATCCGACATAGAAGTAGTTGGCATCGTCACGCTTAGCCTCGCCTTCTTCCGTCTGATATTCCTCGCGGAAGTGACCACCGCAGCTCTCGTTGCGTGAGAGTGCATCGTATGCAATAAGCTTACCCATTGTGAGGAAGTCATCGAGATGAACTGCCTTGTCGAGTTCCACATTCAGGCCTTCCTTGGTGCCTGGAATGAAGAGGTTGGTCTCGAATTCCTTGCGGAGTTCCTCTATCTTCCTGATACCTGTCTTGAGTCCTTCCTCAGTACGTCCCATTCCGATGTATTCCCAACAGATGTGTCCGAGTTCCTTGTGGATGGAGTCAACACTGCGCTTTCCCTTAATATTCATAAGGTGGTTGATACGTGCTGCAACAGCCTTCTCTGCCTCGTCGAATGCAGGGTTGTCAGTAGGAACCTTGCCCCAGAGCGACTGGTCAGCGAGGTAGTTCTGGATTGTGTATGGGAGCACGAAATAGCCGTCTGCAAGTCCCTGCATGAGGGCAGATGCACCAAGGCGGTTAGCTCCGTGGTCGGAGAAGTTGCATTCACCGATTGCAAAAAGTCCTGGAATTGAAGTCTGGAGTTCATAGTCAACCCAGATGCCACCCATTGTGTAGTGGATTGCAGGGAAGATCATCATCGGCTTGTAGTAGTCGATTCCATTTTCTGTCCTTACCTTTTCGCCTGGATTGACGTCTGTGATTTCCTCATACATGTCGAAGAGGTTTCCGTAGCGCTGGCGTACGATGTCGATGCCGAGGCGCTGGATGCTCTCTGAGAAGTCGAGGAATACGGCAAGACCGGTGTTGTTCACCCCGAATCCCTTGTCGCAACGCTCCTTTGCTGCACGACTGGCAACATCGCGAGGTACGAGGTTGCCGAATGCAGGATAGCGGCGCTCGAGATAATAGTCGCGGTCTTCTTCTGGAATGTCCCATCCCTGCTTTGTTCCATTCTGGAGTGCCTTTGCATCTTCAAGTTTCTTTGGAACCCAGATACGACCATCGTTACGGAGTGATTCTGACATGAGGGTCAGCTTACTCTGCTTGTCACCATGAACAGGAATGCATGTAGGGTGAATCTGCACATAGCAAGGGTTTGCCATGTAAGCACCTTTACGATAACATGCGAGTGCTGCAGAACAGTTGCATCCCATTGCATTGGTTGAGAGGAAGTATGTGTTTCCGTATCCGCCTGTTGCGATTACGACTGCATTGGCTGTGAAACGCTCCAACTTACCGGTTACCAGGTTCTTTGCGATGATACCGCGGGCTTTGCCGTCGATGATAACGACATCGAGCATCTCATAACGTGTGTAGAGCTTTACCTTTCCTGCCTGAACCTGTGCAGAGAGTGCACTGTAGGCACCGAGAAGGAGCTGCTGACCAGTCTGTCCCTTTGCATAGAAAGTACGCGACACCTGTGCGCCACCAAATGAACGGTTGGCAAGCATACCACCATATTCGCGGGCAAAAGGAACACCCTGTGCCACGCACTGGTCAATGATATTGTTGCTGACTTCAGCAAGACGATATACGTTAGCCTCACGGGCACGATAGTCACCACCCTTTACTGTATCGTAGAAAAGACGGTATACGGAGTCGCCGTCGTTCTGATAGTTCTTTGCAGCATTGATACCACCTTGGGCAGCAATAGAGTGGGCACGGCGTGGTGAGTCCTGAATACAGAAATTCAACACATTGAAACCCATCTCGCCAAGGCTTGCGGCAGCACTGGCACCTGCAAGACCTGTACCTACTACGATGACATCAAGTTTCAGTTTGTTCTTTGGATTTACCAAACGCTGATGAGCCTTGTAGTTGCTCCATTTCTCAGCTACAGGCCCTTCTGGAATTCTTGAATTTATCTGTGGCATAGTTTTATTTACTATTTACGATTTACCATTTACAATTTATTCTCCATTTGATTATTTAACAGAATCCTAAACTCCTTACGAAAAATGCGACTACTACGGCAACGAAGAGCAGCATAACGAGTGTGACGTAAACGAGTCCGATAATTCTCCAGCGATTGAACCAGATGTGTCCGTTCCAGCCGAGAGTCTGGATTGCGCTCCAGAAACCGTGAGTGAGATGGAACCAAATGGCAATGAGCCACACGATGTAGAGCACGACGAAGACAGGATTGCCGAATGTGTCCTGAATGTATGCGAAACCGTCGGAAGCACTGTGACCACCCATGAATGGAGTTCCGAGAAGTTCTGCAAACATCATGTTGTACCAGAAGTTGAAGAGGTGCAGCAAAAGACCAAGAACGACAATGAGTCCGAGAACGAACATGTTCTGTGATGCCCATTCCACTTTCTCAGGCTTGCTTGTTACCGCATAACGATTGTTGCCACGTGCCTTCTTGTTCTGGATTGTGAGGATGAAAGCATACACGATGTGAATAACAGCAAGAGCTGCTAAAGCCAGTGTAGCCACAACTGCGTACCAGTTGGCACCTAAGAATTCACAGACTGCGTTGTAAGCATCTCCGCTGAAAAGTGCTACAGCATTCATACATCCGTGAAAGGTAAGGAAGAGAATGAGGCATATTCCAGTGACGGACATAACCACTTTCTTTCCTACAGATGAACTAATTAACCACATGTTTTTTTAAGTTTTTGTGTTATTGAAATTAATTTGATGTTATAGATTTTTGCAAAGTTAGTAAAAAATAATGAATAATGAGAAATATTTGCTGAAATCATTTGAAATTTGATTCAAATGCAAAACTTGTATTGTATTGATATTTTTGCGTGAATCATCTAAAATTATTATATTTGCATCATGAAACGTTTTTTTGCATCTCTTCTCTTGGTGATGGTGGTTTTCTGGTGCCGTTCGCAGGAAGTCATCACATTCAGTTCGGATCAGGGATTATCGAACACCCGCATCAGGAGCATATATGAGGATTCACACAAGAATATATGGATTACCACCAGCAATGGTCTTAACCGCTGGGACGGAGTGCGCATGAATGTCTATCGTCATGATGACAAGGATGGCTTATCGCTCGGAAACAACACCTCTACGGAGGTCATGGAATATGAAAAGGGTAAGATAATTGTCGGCACGGTCTACGGTCTGCAGATGTACGACTATTCCACTGACGACTTCACTCTCATCCCCATCGTCCGCCAGACAGGCGATACCATCAGTGCCCGAATCACCTCACTCTCGCGCCTCAGCGACGGTTCCATTGACGTGTGTACTGCCGGCATGGGCAATTTCGTGATTGACAGCAAGACTGACGACAATGGCAAGATATGTGCAAGACAGACGTCCGACTTTGTCCCAAGCGAATGCACTGCACGCAAGATGCTGATGGACAGCAATCATAGGTTGTGGATACTTACAATGGACAAAGGTGTGTACACCAAGGACAAGGGAGATTTCTGCAAGGTTGAGGGTACAGAGGGAGCAATTGCCATCTGTGAAGGAACGAAAGGTGTGTATATAGCCAATAATAAAGGAGAATTGCTTGCGTGTTCCGGCAGCAGGGGGCAAAATGTTATTGCGGTCAGTACGGATAGGAGGGGGCAGCCTGTCCTCACCAACATCCGTTCGGACCAAAGGGGGAACATCCTTATATGTACTGACGGTGAAGGACTGCTGATATACAATGAGGAGACTGGTGCGGTAATGCGGAGTGAAGTGAAGAGCAACGACTTCGACCTGGCTTCATCGAACGTGAAGGATGCTATGGTAGACCACGAGGGCAACCTGTGGATTGGGGAGTACTGGAAGGGAGTCATCGTACAGAAGTCAAGGCGTTCACTCTTCGGTTATATCGGTCATAGGTCTGTTTACAAGAATAGCATCGGAACGAACTGCGTGACGGCAATAAGTGTGGCGAGAGACGGATGGCTATGGGTTGCCACAGACCACTGTGGACTCTATCATATCAGTCCTGACGGGACACAGAGCCATCATTATGCTTCTGAAAAGACACCGGGGATGCCATCCACCATCACGGCAATCTACGAGGACAACGACCGGCGTGTGTGGTTAGGCTCGTCAATCAGTTCGCTGGCCTATGCCGTCACTCAGGCAGACGGCAGCCTCAAGGTGACCAGTAGCGGAAATGAGGTACTTGGAATTAAGAACATCTATTCAATAGTGGAAGACAATCAGGGCACTCTCTGGATTGGGACAATGGGCAATGGACTGTATGGGTACGACCTGAAATCGCAAAACCTGAAGCATTTCACGGCACGTATTGACAGAAAGGAGAAATACCCGTACAGCATACTCAATAACATCTGGATCAGTTCGCTTGTGGCAAATGACAACTATCTGTATATTGGAACTTCGGACGGACTGGAGATTTTCCAGATTCAGCATGGCCTGTTGAAGAATATCTGTAGGGAATATCCAGGACGGATAGTTTCTACAGTCAAAATCCATAAGGCATCGGACACGCTATGGATAGGAACCTCACTCGGACTGATAAGGGCAAGATTCTGTAACGGCAAGATAGAGGAACTGGAGCGGTTTGACGAGAGTCATGGATTGCCGAACAACATGGTGAACTCCATTGAGATTGCCTCATCGGAGAATCCAGACAGCTACGATCTGTGGGTGAGTACAGACAACGGTATATGTCAGCTGAATAGCCAGAGCGGCATTGCCTCCCATTACTTCTTTGCCGACGGACTTCAGGGAAATGAATTCAGCAGCAATGCATCGACGGTACTGGGTGACAACCTTTATTTCGGTGGAATAAACGGAATCACCTATTTCAATCCTTCATCAGTCCATACAACGTGTAATGAAGGGAACCGAGGGAATGAACTGAGGATTGTGAACTTCTTCATGCGTGGGGAAGCTGTGAAGGGTGGCGACAAGTCAGGTTCATACACCATGTTCGACGGATGGATTTCGGAGGTGGAACGGATTGACTTGTGTCACAAGGACAACTCCTTTTATTTCGACCTTGCCACGATGAGCCTGTCGGGTGGGCACATACAGTACCGGTATAAAGTCAACAACGGAGAATGGACCAATGTGGCAGAAGGACAGAACCGGGTGTCGTTCTCACATCTCGATCCCGGCACCTACAACCTTGCATTTGAGCTTGTCGGAGGAGTCGGAGAACCTGAAGTGCTGTCGCTGACCGTCGTCATCCATTCTCCCTGGTACGAGTCGTGGTGGGCATGGCTTCTCTACCTGCTTTTCGCAGCAGGGGCAATACTGTTTGTGTTCAAGCAATACAAGGAAAAAATTACTGCCCGACGAATACTTGAGGCTCATCGTCAGTCCGAGATGCTAAATGAAATACGCACGAAGTTCTTCATGGATATCTCCCACGAAATCCGTACACCAATGACACTCATCATGGCACCTCTGCAAAAACTCCGCACCCTCATAAACAGCGAGGAGAACGGAGTGGAAAAGGACAAGATACCCCTCTATGAGAAGAACCTCAGCATCATCCATCAGAATGCAGACAGAATCATGACTCTCGTCAACCAGTTGATGGACGTACGGAAGATTGAGAAGGGACAATTCCCGCTCAATTACGACAAGGTGGAACTGGTAGGCTTTGTCCGGAATCTCTACAACCTCTTCAGCGAGAATGCCCGCAGCAGGAATATTGACTTCCAGTTCCAGCATGAATGTGAGAGTCTTTCCGTATGCGCCGACCCTCAGAATCTTGACAAGATACTGATGAACCTCCTCTCCAATGCCTTCAAGTTCACACCGGAAGGAGGAAAAATCACCATTCACCTCAATACAGGAATAATGGCATCAAATGCCGATTCGGTTTCTGAAGAACCTTGTTTCGTGGTTTCGGTAACCGATAACGGAATAGGTATTCCCAATGAGCAGAAGAAACACGTGTTCGAGAGGTTCTTCAGTAGCAGCAACGGAACGGGCATCGGACTGAATCTGTCGTACATGCTGGCCAAGCTCCACGAAGGGATGCTTGCCGTAAGCGACAATCCGGAAGGTGCCGGAAGTCAGTTCACCCTGACCATGCCTCAGGCACTGTACATCCTCGAAGGTTCGGAATCTACAGATGAGCAGATATCCGAAACGTCCCGTGCCAATGCCCGCAGTGCTACCGAAATGCTGATTGTGGAAGATGATGAGCACATCAGGCAATATATCCGCGACGAACTCATAGAGAAATACGGCAACATCCTCCAGTTCAGCAACGGACAAGAAGCCTGGAACTACGTGGTGCAGAACCCTGAGAAAGTGGCACTGGTGATAACCGACATCATGATGCCTCTGATGAACGGAACTACTCTCTGCAAGAAGCTAAAGCAGAATTTCAACACCAACCACATACCCGTCATCCTGCTGACAGCAAAGGTATCTGACCAGGAACAGATAGAGGGACTCAATGCCGGTGCTGACGAGTACGTGACAAAGCCGTTCTCAATGGATGTACTCTCATCACGGATTGCAAACCTGCTCAGCAGCCGCAAAGTCCTTCAGAGCAAATACAGGAATATGGCAAAGGAAGAGGCTACAATAGACGATGTGGAACTCGTATCGCCCGACGAACAACTGATGCAGAGAGTGATGAAGACCATAAATGAGAATATCGACAATCCCAACCTCAACGTTGAGTTCATTGCCGACAAGGTCGGGGTAAGCCGTGTACACTTCCACCGTAAGATTAAGGAACTCACCAACCAGACCCCGAGAGATTTCGTGAAGGGCATACGCCTTCGTCAGGCAGCGAAGATGCTTCAGGAGAAGAGGCTCGACATAACGGCAGTGAGTGAAGCCGTAGGATTCAAGACCATCAGTTCGTTCTCTACTGCCTTCAAGCAGGCTTATGGGATGTCACCCAACAACTGGCTTGCAACCAGAGAGAAAGCCTAGCCGCTGGGGGCGGAACTTAGAAAATTAGAAAATTAGAAAATCAAAAATATTAGCATTATGAAGAAATTATTATTTATTCTGTCAATTGTTCTGCTTGGCAATCCCGTATGGGCAAACAATGCAAGGACAACATTCAGTTTCGATGTGCAAAGACCATCAAATGACACAAAAGCAACAAAATGTCCTATCAGCCAAGCCGTTCTGGGTAAGTATCTCGGTGCGACTGGCGACCTTACATCCTTGCTGCAGAAAGGCACGCTAAAAATTCTTGCGAATTATTTCAACAGTAGCGGTACGGAGAAATTCTACAGTGGATACACTGCCGACCCATTTGGACACTGGTTCACAACAACCGGAATGGTGACGAACAAGGAGAAGAGTTACTGTATAAAGGTGACTTGCGACGGCACTAACTTCAATCTTGAACATAATGCCACCAATGCACCGGTAGCAAACTCGTTCGAAGTGAGGGAAGCCTTAGTGAAACCGGCAACCGGAGACACACTGGTATTTGTGTTCCGTATCAGCATAGGCAACAAGGAATCAGTTACAACCGACCAACCTCAGTTCTTTGCAAGAAAGAGCTATACCGATGACTGGCAGGTCACTCCAGTAGTTCAGAAAAACAGCGATGAACCAATCAACGAGAACATCATCCAGGTGCGTCAAGGCGACAAGATAACACTCGGATTTGATTTCGAGCCTAACGGTCAGTATGCAAGCGTCAAGCAGTTCCGTGTCTACAGGGCTGTATGGAACAAGACAAAAAAGATGGAAGAGGAAAAGGCTCTCAGCAAATACATTTCCGATGCCACCAATTATGTGGTGAGCGAAGATGCACAGACAGATTTGAGCGGACGCTATATAATTAAGGTGTCGCTGAATCTTGCAAACAGTACCTCAACAAAGACATTCAGTTACAACTATTACGTTGACGTGCAGACTGAAAAGGCAGGAACCTATCACACATGGAATGCACCTCAGTTGGTTTATGACTTCAAGAGTGAATATCCTACCATGGAACCGCCAAAGAAACTGCACAACATAACGAAGAAGAGCACCAAGAAATTGGCTAACTGCTATGCAGGCAAGTGGTGGAGTGTGTTCTGGGGCGATGACCTCAACAGCGAGTGCGGTACGGACTCGGCAACCATCAACGCTGCAGCAAAGAGGCTGGTGGAACAATACGAATATGACTTCGGATACATGCGCGACAGCATTGGTTGGCCACCTGACCTCAGCGCACGAAAGGGATATAAGTCATTCGTCTATATCTTCGGATCAGGCCTTAGCAACGACAACGAGAGCAAGACCACTCAGGGCGGATATCAGAGTGCGACATATGTCGACGGTGCAAACTATGCCTGTGTATGGGCATCCTACTACCCTTTCAGCCGTTTCCGCGAAGATGCCGACAAGAAATGGAGTGATGGTGAATATCAGCGCAACGCCATGATTCACGAAGGAATCCACGCCACATTTGCCGACCTTGATGCTTGCAGAGGCTCTTCTTGGTTCCATGAAGGTGGAAACACTTGGCTGCAAGGCTACTGTTACGCAAAGAGGGACGGAATCCATGGCGATGCAGGATTCCTCGATGGCGGTCCGTTCCTTGCACCTCACATGCCGATAGAATGTTATTCCGGATGGCTTCAGGATGGCTCTTATGGCGGTCCTGCTGCTCAGGGAGTGAATATGTACGATGGTGGGAAACAGGTATGCACCTGGAGAACCTACCTCGGTGGTGTACAATATGCCAACGCATTCCCAACAGTAATAGCTAATGTATGTGGCGAAAAGAGCATTGCATGGATTTGGCGTTACTGCAAGAACCGCGTACTCGAAACGATGGCTGACACGCTCGGTGATGCCGCAATGAGAGAAATCATACTTCAGTATCGCGCCCGTCAGGCTTTGTTCGACTTGGGTGGTTGGGACAATAGTTACAGAAACGTGACAAACAGTTATTTCGGTACTACGATATCTGCAGAATGGAGCCCATATTGGATTGATGTTGATCCAGTGAAACTCACTCCATATCAGAGCGTAAGCATTAATGATGCAGAAGGATGGCTTGCCCCTGACACACTGACCAACCCAGGATGGAGCGGTGCGAATTTCATTCCTATCCACGTAAGCAGGGAAGGTGGAATTTGCGAGGTGGAATTCCGTCCTGAAGACACGAACATGATGGCACTGCTTTGTTACAGGACTAAGGAAGGCAAGTGCCGTTACAGCCATCCTGTGTTCTGTGGAACAATGTCGATTGACTTGAGTGATGCACCTGCCAACGGAGTGATTTTCTGCGTAGTGGCAAACACTGATTATGTCTATACAGGCGACGCACAGAGAAAGCACCACTGGGATTACAGAATCCGTCTCGGACAGAATGCATGGCAAGTGGCAGACATCAACCAGAGGTGGTATTTCTATGAGAGAACCATCACCGACCCTAACTTCAACGCAACAGGCATACAGGACGTTCCAGCCGATTCGCAAACTGACGATAACGGCAACAACATCAAGTTGCTTTCAGGAAACATTCGTGTAGGCGACAGGATCCATACCAACCTCAATGGAGTAAATCCGTCAGAAGTGAGTGTAAGGATGATTGGAGTTTCGGGAGTGGTAATCAAGGCAGGCAAGATGAACTACGACGGCACCTTCGACATTCCAGGCAACATATCTCCAGGATTCTATGTTATGACATTCAACCACCACGGCAAGAGCGATGTCTTCAAGGTAGTAATCAAATAACAATAAAGGTGGCCAAATGGTCACCTTTATTGTTCTGTAAAAACTGAATCTCTATAAGATTGATGCCATTTTTCGTATTGATTTCAGTCGACGTTGGAAAAGACTGTTCTTCTTCATTTCTGAAATGTTGTATTCAGCCTGCAGAGCCAACAATGTGTGAGCAGAAATACCTAAGGCTGCCTCAAAAAGCATGGCACTTTCTGTTGTTACAGGTCTATGCTCATTTAAAATATCGTTAAGAACTTTATATGACATTCCTATTTTGGCAGCCAAAGTTTTTTGCGAAATTCCACGAAACTCCACCTCATCTTTCAAGACCTCACCCGGATGAGTCTTATAATATGATGCCATATTATTTGCTATCATTTCCGGATTTTTCCCTTCAACTGTTATCATATTGTTCTTATTTATAATGGTTCGATAATTCTGTTATGTTACAAATGTTTGCGGCAACTGAATCTCCCATTACTTCCTCTGTGAATTCTACTCTATATTGGTCATTGACCCTGACAGAAGAGATTCCTTCTTTGTCACCTTTCAGATGTTCGTAGTGTAATGATTTATATTTTGTCAAATCCAGCACATTGGCTTCACATTTCATGAGGTTTATAACTTTCGTATATTTCTTTACGATATAAGGTTGAAAACGATAGCTTCTGTCGCTATTTTTTCCTTTCTCATAAAGTTCCCTCAGATATGTTTTCTCAAAATTTACAATCATTATCTATCGGTTTGTGGTGCAAATATAATAAAAAAAATACAAAGTCCGCAAAAAAAGTGGATTTTTGAATTATTTCATTACTTCGTCCAGTGCGGTGCGGATTGTTTCCACGCCACCCCATCCCAATTGAGTAAATGTCATTTCGCCCTCGGTGTTGAATATGGCGTAGGCAGGAACCCCTCCTTCGCTTTTGAGTTGCTTGCCTATGGCTGTGCTTTGCTGGTTGTTGAGGTAATAGTGCTCGCCCGGGATTTCCTTGGTCATTTCCATCCATTGCCTAAGGTCGGACGATGGCGATGCGAGATAAATGAAGACCACGTCCTTATACTTCTCTTCCTGCTTCATCGGTGCCATCTCCTTATGGCCTTGGCGACAAGGTACGCACCAGACTTCCCACTTGTCAATCAGTATGGTCTTACCCTTGTGCTTGTCAATGATATACTGAAGAAGGTCGGTCGGAGAAATGTTGCCGATTTCGTCCTGGAGGTGGACGTTCGCAGCCTTCGTCTCTTTCAGTTTGTTCATCTCGGCAATCTTCGGTGCCGTGACCCTGTCGTAGAGTTTCGAAAGATCAGGGTCGTATATGACTGGCTTCTCTACGAGTTGACCTGCGTTTATCTTCCTGACTGCATCAAAATAACGGCAGATGTCTGGCCAGAAGCCTTCAATGTCCGTTCCTGAAAAAAGAGGGACAAGATTGAACATTTCGACATCAACCTCAATGTCATCTCCC
>JAZQPD010000085.1:0-9305 GCA_045628285.1 Bacteroidaceae bacterium | reverse complement strand
TCCAATTTGTTCCGCTATCAATGGGAAAGCAGAGAACAGCTCGAGTGCAGAAGATGTCTCCGCAATGAGTTTATTCTTGACAAAGGTCTTTGACTTCGCATCGTTGAGAACCTCACCAAGTCCTTGCATCAGAAGTTTTGGGCTTGCCTCCTTCACATGCTCAGCACACCATGCAGCATATTCGCTCACGCTCTTAGCTGTTCTAATTCGGACAATCTCTTCAAGAACATTCTTTTGCAAACTCATAATTCCATATATTCGTATTATTGGTTTGCAAAAGTAATCATAAATAATGAACTATGCAAGAATTTCTTTTTAATTTTGCCTTTTTTGTCAGTTATTATACTTTGAGGCAAGCGTTTGCAATCTCTTTACTCATTTTGTGATAAGTAAGTAAATTCAAGCAAGTTACTAACATACTGTATCTCAGCACTGAAAGTGCGATATAACATAGCGTAGAGCGATAGCACTACGTAATTGGGGTGGCTTGAATGGGAGATTCTATCCTTATACACAGGGTTTTACCCTGTGCTGGTCTATTGCACCCTTTCAGGGTTATGACTTGAAACTTGAATCAAATCATAGTCAATGATTATTAATGTCCCGATTAATGTTTAAATAACTCCGAGCTCTGCTCGCCTAAGTGGCCGTAACATCAATCATCAACCCTCACCTTCCCAGGCGGAGTTCGTTGGTGGCAAAGGATACTGCCGAGAGGCGATGGGTGACGAAGATGATGGTGGTGTCGGCAAAGTGGTTCTTGATGCGCGTGAGCACTTCCTGCTCGGTGTCGATGTCGAGGGCGCTGGTGGCTTCGTCGAGGAGCAGTATCCTGCATGGGCGCAGCAGGGCTCGTGCTATGGCTATGCGCTGCGCCTGTCCCTCGGAGAGTCCCCCACCCTGTTCTCCGCAGCGGGTGTGGAGTCCTTCTGGGAGCTCGAAGACGAAATCGGCACAGGCAAGGGTGAGTGCCTCGCGGATTTGGTGGGAAGTGGCATCGGGATTTCCGAAGAGGAGATTGTCGCGGATGGTGCCCGAAAAGAGTGTGTTGCCCTGGGGCACATAGGAGAAATGTTTTCGGAGTGATGGTGAAGCCGTGATGTGCTGTCGTCCGTCGGAGAGTGTGACCGTACCCTGATGGGGGTCGACGAGTGCAAGCATCAGTCGGAGGAGGGTGGTCTTTCCTGCTCCAGTTGGTCCGAGGATGGCAGTGAATGACCCTGGACGGAATTCGTGGGAGAAGTCATTGAGGACTATGCGGTTTTCCGACCCTTTCACCGGATAGGAGAAGGACACATGGGAGAAACTGACTCCGAGTGGCGATTGTCCTTCGGCAGGCCCAGGAACCGGCTCAGTACACGAGTTGGGGGATTCGAGGGGGAGTTCCTCGAGTTCCATGAGTCGTTCCGACGAGGTGAGGCTGTTGACCAATGAGGGGAGGAGGCGTACCAGTTCGAGGAGCGGCTGCTGTATGCGGCTGACAAGTTGGGTGAAGGCGACGAGGACTCCTACGGTGATGAGTCCGTCGGAGAGTTGGAAGAGTCCGTAGGTGAGTGCCAGAAGGTAACTGCCTGAGAATCCGAATGAGACGACTCCGCGTGCCATGATGGAGAAGCGTGCCTTGCTCCTGACCTGATGGCGCAGGAGGGACTGGCGGCGTTCGAGACGTCCGACCATTGCCTCTCCCTGTTCGAGGACCTTGATGACCATCTTGTGCTGGATGCTCTCCTGGATGATGGCCTGGATGGCACTGTTGCTGTCCTTCACCTTCCTGACGTAGCGGCGCATCTTGGCAAAATAGATGCGGCTAAGAAGTAGGAATACGGGGCATACGATGATGAGAATCCATGCAATGTCCCTGTCCATCGAGAAGAGATAGGCGAAGGAGATGATGAACTGTGCGATGATGACCACTATGAACGGGAGTACCTCAGTGAGGAGGTCGACTATGTCCTTGACATCGCCAAAGAGGCGGTTGAGTACGTCGCCGCTGTGGTAACGGTCGATTCCGCTCCATTTGCCGTGAAGCAGGCGCGAGAAGAAGTACTGCTGCAACTTGTTCTGGGAGCGTACTCCGAGAATGGCTCCGACCCATGTCTTCAGCATGCGCAGGAGGAGGTTGAAGAGGTATATTCCGGCGAGGATGCCTGCCATGACCCCGAGATTTCCGGGACGCACGCCGACAGCGACGTCGGTGAGACGGCGTACGAGTTCGACTGAGGCCAGTCCTGTCACGACGAGGACAAGTCCTATTGCCATATTCACCAGTGCCTGGGTGCGGCACCCGTGGTGGTGGGTCCAAAGCCAGCGTACAATTTGCCGGACGGAGTATTTTGTCTTATTGAGTCGGAACATTTTCAGTTAACAGTTAAAAGTTAAAAGTTAATAATGAATGGGAAGTTAACAATTATTAATTCCTCATTCCTAATTATTAACCAGTTCGACGCCCCACATGAGTTTCTGGCGGAGGGTGGAGAAGAACGTCTGCTGGCGGGGAGTGACTACCTTGATGACGTGTGGTGCCCGCCTGATGATGAGATGCACGCCGTCATGATAACTCTGGCTACGGCCGTCGAGGGAGACGAGGAAACTGTTGCTGCGGGTGGTTATTTCCAAGTTTACCTCGGATTCGCCACTCACCACCACGGGCCGCATGTTGAGACTATGGGGTGCCACGGGGGTGAGGGAGATGGTGTTGAGCGTAGGCACCACTATCGGGCCGCCCACACTCAGGGAATATGCCGTGGAACCCGTTGGTGTGCCCACTATCAGACCGTCCGCCATGTAGGTGGTCATGTATTCGGAATCAATGGAGGTCCTGATACTTATCATCGACGACATGTCGTGCTTGAGGATGGCAACTTCATTGAGGGCAAACGGATAGCCCTCAAGTGTGAGTTCGGGACTTGAGACCTGAAGGACACTGTGGTTGGTCACCTTGTAGTTCCCCTGGGAGATGTCTTCCAGAAGGTGTCGAGCATCCTCGGGAGAATAGTTTGCAAGGAAGCCGAGATGACCTACATTTATGCCTAATATGGGAATCTCCTTGTTGCCTACCTTTCCTGCCACATCGAGGAAAGTTCCGTCGCCGCCAAGACACAGCACGAGGTCGGCTGCAAAGTCATTGTTGTGGGGCTCGATGATTTCCATCCCGAGCAATCCGGATTGCTTACGCAACTCGGCAGCGACCAAAGATGCCTTTTTCTGACCGTCATTTCCGAAAAGTGCAATTTTTTTCACGTTCTGGCCCATACATCCGAAAAATTTTCCGTTTATTGTTCTTTTTTTGTCTAAAAATTGATTACATTTGCAAAATTAATAAAATTTTGGCATATGACAAACTTAAGTGTAAATATAAATAAGGTTGCGACCCTGAGAAATGCCCGTGGAGGCAACAATCCGGATGTATTGCAAGTTGCCCTTGACTGCGAACGGTTTGGTGCCGACGGCATAACCGTGCATCCGCGTCCCGACGAGAGACACATACGCTACCAGGACGTGATAAGCCTGAAACCAGTCCTGAGTACGGAATTCAACATCGAAGGTTATCCTCAGGAGAGTTTCATAGACCTTGTGTGCAGTGTGCGGCCTACCCAGGTGACACTGGTGCCCGACAAGCCCGGTCAGATTACCTCGAATGCGGGTTGGGACACAAAGACGAATCTTGACTTCCTTACGGACATCGTCGGCCAGTTCAACGAGGCTGGTATCCGTACTTCCATCTTCGTCGGCACGGAACCCGAAATGACTGAATATGCCGCCAGAGCAGGTGCAGACAGGATTGAACTCTACACCGAGCCCTATGCCACTCTCTACCCCGACAATCCCGAGATGGCCATAAAACCATTCCTTGAGGCTGCAAAAGTGGCAAAGGAATGCGGGCTGGGAGTGAATGCGGGACACGACCTGAGTCTTGTGAACCTGAGATACCTCATTCAGAACATCCCTTGGATAGATGAAGTCAGCATCGGTCATGCCCTCATCTGCGATGCACTATACTTTGGACTCGAAGAAACCATCAGACAATATAGAAACCAATTATGATTAATCTTTATCAATTTCTTGCAACCGGATATGAAGAGTGCGAGGCACTTGGAACTACCGACATCTGCCGCAGGGCAGAAATAGAGACAACACTTGTGTCAGTTACCGGCAACCACATCGTAGAAAGTGCTCACGGAGTGAAACTCGTAGCGGACAAACTGTTTGAGGAGTGCGATTTCAGTGATGCCGACATACTGATGCTACCTGGAGGAATGCCGGGTGCAACCAACCTGCTGGCCCACGACGGACTTTGCAAGGTGCTTACAAGCCATTTCGAGGCTGGAAAGATGATTGCCGCTATCTGTGCAGCCCCTCTGGTACTCGGAAACCTCGGCATGCTCAACGGCATGAAATCCACTTGCTACCCGGGATTCGAAGGCGAACTCACCGGTGCCATCCCTACGGGTGCGCTGGTGGAGAAAGACGGCCAGTTCATCACTGGCAAGGGACCTGGTGCAGCATACGAACTGGGATTTGCCATCGTGGAGCATTTCTGCGGAAAAGACGTTGCCGATTCTCTCAGAAAAGGGATGATTTGCAGTTAACAATTAAAAGTTAACAGTTAACAATGAATGATAAGTTTACAATTATTAATTCATAGTTCATAATTCCAATGAATGAGGCTGTCATAATTGTTGCTGGCGGTAAAGGTCTGCGCATGGGGGGAGACATCCCGAAGCAGTTCATTGCCGTTGACGGTATGCCTATACTCATGCACACCATCAGACGTTTCCACGACTATAACCATGAAATGGCCATCATAGTCGTACTCCAACAGCCGGAGCAGGACTACTGGCAACAATTATGCAAAAAATATGACTTCGACATACCTCATACAGTCGCAAACGGAGGCAAGGAACGGTTTGACTCGGTGAAGAACGGTCTGGACTCAGTACCAGCCAATTGTGACGTCATCGGTGTTCACGATGGGGTAAGACCATACGTAAGTTGCGAGACTATTGACAGATGCTACAGGACTGCAGCCGAAACTGGTTCTGCCGTTCCCGTAACCGACATAGTGGAAACCGTGCGGCATATCTCACCCGACGGGAAGACATCCTGCACGGTGCCACGAAGCGAATACAAACTGGTCCAGACGCCTCAGGTGTTCAAGGCGGAAATCCTGCGCAATGCCTACAGACAAGATTTCTCGCCCGCATTTACGGATGATGCCAGTGTAGTCGAGGCTCTCGGCAACACCAGCATCACATTGGTGCAAGGCAACAGGGAGAATATCAAGATCACCACACCGGCAGACCTCAGAAACTGAGTTCCACGCCGATACCTATAACCTTGTTGGTACGGGAATAGGTGGAGTTGCACTCCGTGGTGCAATCATCGTAATTGGTATGAAAATACCCTGCATTTACCTTTACCGCACGGTTTACATGCACCCCTACCCCAAGTCCGAACGACCAGCTGTCGAGATTGAAACTCAGGTCGTTGATATTCCTTTCCTCCTGAGTATAGATAGTGCGCTGGAATCCGCCACTGACCTCCAGCCAACTGTTGATGTCGTACTCTGCGCCCAAGGAGAACTCATAGGTATTGTTGAGTACGTCCTCAGTCCACTGACGGGTATCAGTATCGAAATAATGATGGTAACCGCCAAGGAACCGCAATGATTCCATAGGTGAATACTGAATGCCCAAGGTGAGCAGTCCCGGCATGTCGGACGGGACATCGTCGGCATTGTCAGAAAAGCCCATGAACAGATTGTTGCCTGCCTGAGCCTGCGACAAGGCAAACCGTTCGAATTCTTCACTGTTCACGGCATCGTTCCTCAGCCGTAGCGTGGTCTTGAACTCATATTTCGCAGCTACATTCCAATGGCTGTTGATTTTCCAGTCGAGACCGAGGATTGGAGCCAAGCCGAAAGCTGTCTGGTCACAATCAATGGCAAGGTTTTCCGGCACTCCGTAGGCAGAGAACGCAGAGGAAGGGATGACGGTTCCAGAAAGCGACCTGAACCTTATATTATTAATGTGTCCGGTATAATTATTCGTGACATATATTCCACGCAATCCGGCATATCCGCTCAGCCCACCCACAATCTTCCTTGCAGCACCCAGTGTGAAGCCCAAATCATAGGAACGGCCTTTCATATATGTATCAAGGGCATACTCATCAGTAACACCTGCACCGGCAGCCTTTAGTGCAGGAGGAATGACGGAAATCATGTTCTCAAACATCCCGACGCCATTGTCGAATTCGCACTCACCACCTCCGCCGATAAATCCGAAACCGCACTGGAACGACCAGTCATTCACGTTATAGGCAAGCATGAGTGACGGCTGGATTGGGACTCTCACCCTGCCTTCGAAAGTGCGGTATCCATCTTCCGAAGGATGCTCGAAATTGTTGCGGAACAGCGGATTGAAGACCTTACAATCACGATTCTGGAAGACAGTCTGCCAGTTGAAGGACAGATGCCAGCCGGGACTCACGAACAGGACTCCCGCGGGATTGTAATACACTCCGTCGATTCCGATGGCTCCGTCACGGGACGGATTCCTTACGAAATTAATACTCTGATTAGTGTTGGTCAGATAACCACCAGCCTGAGCATCACGAGATGTTGCCGGCAACAGCATCGTGACAACAAAGCCCAGTGCTGCAACTTTGTTCTTTTTCATAATCGTACTTTATTTTGTGTCTGCAAGAGCAAAGTTAACAAGTAAGGACCTAAAAAAAGCAGGAAAACCAAAAAGATTTCCCTGCTTTTCTCAAACTGTTTTTTTGTGTGCAAACTATCTTGCTCAATTACATTACTCCCTGAGCCATCATAGCCTTGGCGACCTTCATGAAACCGGCTACATTGGCACCCTTGACGTAGTTGACATAACCACCGTCCTCCGTACCGTACTTGAGACAGTTGGCATGGATGTCTTCCATGATTCTGTGAAGGTAGTTGTCCACTTCCTCGGAAGTCCATGAGAGACGTTCTGAGTTCTGGCTCATCTCAAGGCCTGACACGCTCACTCCGCCAGCATTGGCTGCCTTGCCCGGAGCATAGAGAATCTTGGCATCCTGGAACACCTTGATGGCCTCAGGAGTACTTGGCATGTTGGCTCCTTCGCTGACCGCCATGACTCCGTTTGCGATGAGCATACGGGCTTCGTCGCCGTTAATCTCGTTCTGGGTTGCTGAAGGAAGAGCGATGTCGGCCTTCTCTCCCCAAGGACGTGCACCGGCAACATACTTTACATTCGGGTATTTCTCGGCATATTCGCGTATGCGTCCGCGATAAACCTGCTTGAGTTCCATGATGAAGTCGAGCTTCTCGCGATCAATTCCGTCAGGATCGTATACATAGCCGTCGGAGTCGCTCATGGTAAGAACCTTTCCACCAAGCTGGAGAACCTTCTCTGCCGTGTACTGGGCAACATTTCCTGCACCTGAAATAAGGACTGTCTTGCCCTTTACGCTCTCACCCTTTGTCTTGAGCATTTCCTGGAGGAAATAGACATTTCCGTATCCCGTTGCCTCAGGACGTACGAGAGAACCGCCGAACTCACGGCCTTTTCCCGTAAATGTTCCAGTAAATTCATTTGTGAGTTTCTTGTACATTCCGAACATATAGCCCACCTCACGTCCGCCGACGCCAATATCACCAGCAGGGACATCGGTGTCAGGACCAATATGGCGGGTCAGTTCAAGCATGAATGCCTGGCAGAAACGCATTACCTCAGCATTGCTCTTGCCACGAGGAGAGAAATCGCTACCGCCCTTGCCTCCACCCATAGGGAGAGTCGTAAGAGAATTCTTGAAAGTCTGCTCGAATGCAAGGAATTTCAGGATACCAAGATTCACTGAAGAATGGAAACGTATGCCACCCTTGTAAGGGCCTATAGTGTTGTTGTGCTGAACGCGATATCCCATGTTTGTCTGGATGTTTCCCTTGTCGTCCATCCAGTTTACACGGAACGTGTACACTCTGTCGGGAATACACAAACGCTCAATGAGATTCACCTTGTCGAATTCAGGGTGCTTGTTGTATTCTTCTTCAATCGTACCGAGAACTGCCTTTACTGCCTGATGGTATTCAGGCTCATTGGGAAATCGACGCATCAGGTCGTCCAATACTTTCTTTGCTTCCATAAAATTGAGTTTTTGATGTACAAATTCACAAACTTTTTACCTTAAAAAAATTATTTCACTGCAAAGGTACAAAATATTTGTGAATTGAGTATAAAGTTTTACTATTTTTTATTGAATTATTTTTATTTTTATACAATTTGTCACTTATTATGGGCTTCCTTACTCAAAAAGAAAGTGCATGACCGCCATTGTCGGAATTCTAATGGAAAAAGTGGAAATTTAAATGTCTCATATATATAATAAGGTATAATGACGTTTCCTGCTATCGTGCCACCTTCCTGTAGTAGCGCCAGAGGTTGCGTACAGACGCGACATAATTGAAAGTCTCCGTGCCGCGCATGTAGCCGTGTTTCACCACCGGGTCACTATACATACTGTCCTCCATGAGCCAGAGAACGGCACTGTCTACATTATTCGTCCAGACATTAGGATTCTTCCCTCTCTTTCCAGCAAGCCGGCGGGCATCGTCGATATGTCCCTTTCCTGCATTGTAGGCGGCAAGGACAAAGTTTATGCGCTGATCGGCATTGCGTATTGAAGCGTAGTGCCGGGACAGGTCGTCAATCACCCGTACTGAAGCAAGGAGGTTGTCAGAAGGGTTGAACAGGAGTCCCTGTCCTATTCCGTATGCTCTTGCCGTAGAAGGCATCAGCTGTCCTAACCCCATAGCACCAGCAGATGACACAGCCTGAGGGTCGAACCCTGATTCCTGGTAAGACAATGCCGCAAGGAGTCGCCAGTCCCACTTGCACACAGATGAATGACGACGGAAAAGGTCGTCGTACTGAGAAATCACTCCCTTCTCTGCATTAAGCACACTCTGCCGTGGCACTATATGTGAAGCATAGCGTCTGGTTCCTGCATGGGAGCCAGTGTTGTCATCGCTGCGCCTTGGAGTAGAAATCTCAAGGAAACGTGATTCGTTTTCAGCAAGATAGAGATTAAGGTTGTGGGCAAGTTCCGGAGCATCGTAGCGTACTGCCCATGCCTGATGGTGCTCTACAGAATCCTTCATCTGATCGGGAAAAAGATGACTGTTTGTAGTTGTGAGGGTATCAATAAAATGAGTTATCTCACTTTCTCCGCAATAAATCAGGCGTTTGTAGAGAGAATCAGCAATAGTAAGGTTGTATGCAATCATGTCGCCATCTCCCTTCAGG
>JAZQPD010000084.1:0-7039 GCA_045628285.1 Bacteroidaceae bacterium | reverse complement strand
ACGATATCACCTGGGTAAGCCTCTTCAATGGTACTCTTCTTCTGAGCCATGAACTGGGTTGGCGATGAGAACCTCACCGTCTTGCCCTGACGCACATGCAAGTACGGGGCATTCCTCACGAACTTTCCAGAGCAGACCTTACAGAATGCAGTACATGAACGGTGGTTAGGGTCGATGTTGGCTGTAATCTTGAAGATGAAACCAGTGAACTTAGGCTCGTTTGGTTCCACCATACGTTCTTCTGACTGAGTGTGACGAGGATTTGGTGCAATTTCCACGAAACAGTCAAGGAGTTCCTGCACACCGAAGTTATTGAGTGCAGAACCGAAGAATACAGGAGCCACATCAGCGTCAAGATATGTCTGGACATCAAATTCAGGATAGACTCCGTCGATCAGGTCGAGGTCGTCACGCAGCTTTTGGGCATCCTCTGCACCTACTCTCTTGTCGAGTTCGTCGCTGTTGATGTCAACCTCCACCTTCTCAGTCACGAGTTGCTTGTTTGGCGTGAAGAGATTGAGGTTGTGTTCATATATATTATATACACCTTTGAATTTCTGTCCCTGATTGATTGGCCACGAGAGTGGTCGCACGCTTATCTGGAGTTCCGATTCCACCTCGTCGAGCAGGTCGAAAGGGTCGCGCCCCTCACGGTCCATCTTGTTGATGTACACTATTACCGGAGTCTTCCTCATCCGGCATACCGTCATCAGCTTCCTCGTCTGTGCCTCCACACCCTTGGCACTGTCAATCACTATGATGGCACTGTCCACCGCCGTAAGTGTACGGAATGTATCCTCGCAGAAGTCCTGGTGACCAGGAGTGTCAAGGATGTTGACCTTATAGCCACGATAGTCAAATTCCATCACGGAAGTCGACACGGATATTCCCCTCTGCTTCTCTATGTCCATCCAGTCGGATGTGGCTGTCTTACGTATCTTGTTTGATTTCACTGCACCAGCCACCTGAATCTGTCCTCCAAACAGGAGGAGTTTCTCCGTCAGGGTTGTCTTGCCCGCATCAGGGTGGGAGATTATGGCAAAGGTGCGCCGTTTCTGTATTTCCTGTTCGTTCACTGTGTTTTTGGTTGATGGTTCTCTAATCTCTAACCTCTAATCTCTAACCCCTAACCTCTAATTCTAATCATTCAGCATTGGGAAGGAATGTCCTGTGAGGGTGTATGTGAGCATGAGTGCCGACACAACCATCACTGCAATACCGATTCCACGATTTATCATCCACACTATCCGCATGTTGTAGTTCTTCCTTGCCTTGTCGATGAGCCAGGTAAGCCCGAACCACCACAGTAGTGCTCCCACTACGATTGATATGTAGCCAAGCACCTGCGGCAGGGTATTGTCTTTCAGCACGAAGGTGAACATACTGAAGAGGATTCCGAAGAAACTTATTATCATCGGATTGGAGAAGGTCACGAGGAATCCTGTGAGCATATTCTGTGCCAGAGTGCCTGTACCCGTCTTTATTTCAGGTTTCACGTTCCCCACGGGGTTCGACCTGAAGGTATAGATTCCGAATAGGAGGAATATGATACTTCCCGCCACCTTCATCCAGTAGGCAGTGATGGGGTCTTCTATGATGTCGACCACAAAGGAGAGTCCCAGTCCGGTGATGAGGGCATAGATGATGTCGCTGATTGACGCCCCCACTCCTGTAGCAAAGCCAATCCACCGGCCTTTGCTGAGGGTACGCCTTACGCAGAGTATTCCAACAGGCCCCATAGGTGCAGATGCAAAGATGCCGATGACCAATCCCTTCAGAATCATCTCAAACACTCCGATATTCTTCATCCACTGCTCAAAATCGAGTTGTCGCTGCAACTCCTGCAGGTCAATCTGCGGGATATTATCTATTACATCATGTATTGGTACCTGGAGAAATAGCATTATTTGGTTCTTGTTAGAGTCATTGTTTCGAGAATCTGACCAAAGTCGGATTCTGTGTAAGCTTCATGAATGAGTGAGTCTTCACTCAGTTTGATGACTTTCTTTACGGATACAGAGTCGATAGAGTCAGGGTACAGGGTGAGGATGCTGTCCTCGAGTGTCCATCGTCCCCGTTCCTCAAAGTCCCCGTCCTCAACCCTGTAGGTAGAGTCCTGGCGGAAGATGCAGAACACATTGTCTACTTTCTGCACGTCTGGCATGCCGTTCACCTCAGTGCGGATGGTTGCCAGTTTCCATTCTCCGCAGATGTCTGCATCACCATTGCTCTCCGAGCACGAGAGGACAAGGAGAGCAAGGAGTGACGAAAGAATTATAGGTTTCATATCAAATGCAGTATACATTGAATCCGCCGTCAACTACGGCTACTGTACCTGTCACGAACTTTGAAGCCGGACTGATGAGATAGTGGATGGTTCCACACAGTTCTTCCGGTTCGCCCATGCGTCCGAACGGAGTCTGCTGGATGATGTGCTCGGCACGTGGAGTCCAACTTCCGTCAGGATTTACGAGGAGGTCGTGGTTCTGGTTTGTCACGAAGAATCCTGGAGCGATGGCATTTACGCGGATACCGTCGCCGAACTTGCGGGCAACCTCTGAAGCCATGTATTCAGTGAAGCTCTTGATGCCCGACTTGGCTGCAGAATATCCGCATACACGAGTGCAAGGACGGAAACTTGTCATTGAACCGAAGTTTACGATCTGGCCCTTTCCCTGTTCCTTCATAGGTTTCAGGAATACCTGAGTCGGAATCACCGTTCCGGTGAGATTGAGTTCCAGTACGAATGAGAACTGCTTTGGATCGAGGTCGAAGATGCTCTGATCGTCAGCGATAGTAGCACCCTTCTGGTTGCCGCCGGCAGCATTGAGCAATGTGTCTACACGACCATACTTTGCAAGGATGTCCTTGCAGTTCTGTTCCACTGTAGCAGCATCAAGCACGTTGGTCGCAAACCAGCAAGCCTCGCCGCCGTCGGCCTTAATCTCTGCCACCAACTTGTCGCCCAATTCCTTTTCCTGAGGAAGACTCAAAAAAGCAACCTTGCAACCCTCCTTTGCAAGATACTTGCCAATCATGGAACCCAACACACCGGTTCCGCCAGTAATGACTACCACCTGGTCCTTAATGTCAAATAAACTGTTCATAGTTGTTCTAATTATTATTTGTTTATTTATATACTATATTCTTCCTACTTGTCTAATTCATACGGCAATTTGTACTCAATTCCCAGTTCGTTGTCCACAGTTGCGAGGATGCCCTGTACCTGTCCCATTGCAAACATTCTGCCAAGGAAGGAATAACCGGCATTGTAGCCCTTGTCCTGTTCGTCGTAAATATCCATAAACGGACCGTGATCTACTCTCATCGGCAGTTCTGGATTCTCTTTCTCGAATATTCTTGCCAATTCGATGAGGTTTGCACGTCCACCCAGATGACTGGCTTCGGTAAAGTCGCCATTAGGGAAGATATGGCATGAACGGAGATGGACGAAATGAGTCCGTGATGCATATTTCCCCGCAAGTTCCACCACATCGTTGTGAGCACCGGAAGAAAGGCTTCCTGCGCAGAATGTCAGTCCGTTGTGCTTGTTGTCAACAGCCTTCAGGAACCACTCGATATCCTCGTCGCAAGTCACTATTCGTGGCAGACCGAGAATCTGGAGAGGTGGGTCGTCAGGATGGACACACATATTCATGCCATACTCCTCGCATGTAGGCATGATGGCATTGAGGAAATAGCGCATATTCTCGCGAAGCTGGTCGCGCGTGATACCTTTGTACAGGTCGAGCAACTGACGGAACAACTCGATTGGATGCTCGTCATCCTCTTTGATGTTGCCATTCACGAATCCCTGGGTCTTCACGATGATGTTGTCGACCAGATGATGGTTGAATTCAGCCTCATTGCCGTCCCTTACGACCCCCTCATGAATCTTGTCAGCCTCAGCCACCTTGTCGGCAGGAAAACTGTCCCTTGCACCTTCACGCTTTAGGATGTAAATATCGAAGTAGGCAAATTCGGCATGCGAGAAATAGAGGTTCGATGTAAAGTTAGGATTTGGATGCATCAAATCCGTACGGGCCCAGTCGAGTACTGGCATGAAATTGTAGCAGATAGTGTGGATGCCCTCAAGTCCGAGATTCTTCAGGCTTTCCTTATAGGTCTCAATCTGTTGGTCACGGTCAGGACCTGCATACTTGATGCTTTCCACTACAGGGAGGCTCTCCACCACGCTCCATCTCATCCCGAAACTCTCGATGTACTCTCTCAAGTCGCGGATTTTCTCACGGGTCCATACCTCTCCGTTTGGAACGTCATGCAATGCAGTCACGATTCCCTCCACTCCTATCTGTCTGAGCATCTTCAGAGTAATCTTGTCCTTTTTACCGAACCATCGCCACGTTTTTTCCATATTACGTACTTATTACAATTAAAGAATTTAATTTATTTACCAATTCCATCTGCAAAGATAATAATAATAATTCATAAATCATTTCATTAATCCATAATTCTTCACACATTGTTTGTTCTTTTATTGAGGCATACTGTATCTCAGCACTGAAAGTGCGATATAACATAGCGTAGTGCGATAGCACTACGTAATTGGGGTGGCAAATTCCAAGAGTGCCGTAGGTACGAAAAAGACTGCCAACATGTCGGTCACGTGGCAGTCTTCAGTTATGAATATAGTCTGTTAAAGTGTCGTAAACTCCTTAGTTTCACCATAAACATAGTAGTCATACCGATCTCCAAGAGTAGTGTTACTGTAGTGCAGATTAAGTGTAGGACAGTCAACTTGATAGACTGGACGAAATGCCAATACGGTCTTGTAATAATATTTGGTCATTGATGTAAGACCATCAACTTTCATCGAATAGCGTCTTATCTTGGTTTTGTTGCTCAGAATCAGTTTGCCTTCACGGAAGTCGTGGTACTCAGACACACGACAACCTGCTCCAATAAAGCTAACATCGTATGGATTCTGGAAAAACTTGACGCTATCTGGAGCAGATGAAACATCAACATCATCATGAATGTCAAAAGTAATAGCCAAGAAAGAATTGATGTTTTCTTTAGCAATGACCACGCTATCGATCAATTCCGTATAGTCAAAGTCGCCGATAAAATCATTTATTTCTCCATAGAAACTGAAATAACCGTTGATAACGGCACTATGGGTAGTAATGTCTGTAGCCTCACCTGTAAATACTGAATCACTGCATTGAGTCAACTTGCTTTCATCGTCACTGCATGAAACAAACACGAAGCAAATGAGTGAGAATGTATATGCTATCTTTTTCATATTCATATTTCTTTTAAACACTAATGTCACAACTTAGAACCTGATAGTCATTGAACCGCCCAAGGTAAACATGTGCATGTTAGACTTCACTTTTGTCTGGAAAATTCTGTAGGAGAGACTTTCATCATGCTTATAGTCTGGCTGATAGAGCATATTGAACGGAACATGGCAATAGTCATAGTCAAGGTTGAGTTTCCATGAGATATTTGACTTTGCAGCATAAGTAAGAGAAAGACCTGTACCAACCTTGGTGGTCTTGACCGATTCAGCATAAAGATAATCGCCCCAACCAGAGAAATCGTCTTCCTGCTGGCTCGTTGCCTCAAGTTCTATGTCGCTCGTGAACAAACCACCGAATGTAGCTTTAGTTCCGATGGCAAATCGGCGGGAAAGTGGCAGCTGGAAGTACATTCCACCATCAACTGAAAACATTGCGAGTTGATCCGTAATATCACCAGGAGCAGATGCTTGAGAATTATGAATATCATAGCATTTCATACCATTTGCACGAACTGGTGCTGTAAGTACCTTCAGACGTCCGCCCACACCGACATAAGGGTTGAAGAAGTAAGCACCTTCTGCAGCAACTGACGTTGCAGTTCCGATGCGGAGTTTCCCATCATCAGTGGGATTCTGTCCGACAAAACTCTTCTGGTCACCTTGATCCATGATGATGTCCCATTGGTCAAGATCAGGCAACTCAACATTTGGAGTAAATGTGGCTCCCATCTGAACTGAGAAGAAAGACGGATGATCATAGAAGTCGCTCAGCCCCTCAGGTTCATGGCGTACGATGTGCTTGTCCTTAAAGATGAGGTCACCGAAGAAATATCCAAGGTCTGTTGCAAGGACACCAATTCCTGCACCGACCATAATATCACTAATCCAGTGACGATTGTTCAGGCTTCGCATCACGCCAGTAGTCGTTGCTGCAGCATAACCTCCGATACTGTACCACGGGCTGCGAGTAAGACCATATTCCTTATGAAGGATTGTGGCTGCCACGAATGCGGTAGCTGTATGCCCAGAAGGGAATGAATTGGCAGTAGAACCATCAGGACGCATTTCCTTTGCTGTGTATTTCACGCCATTGACGATTGCCCCCATGACAGCATAAGACAACACGCCACTAACGAGGTAACGTTTCCAGTCGCTACGACCTTCAACGCCTGCAAACTTAAGTCCAAATGTAAGTGCCAATGGACCATGCTGTAGCCAGTCGTCGAGATGATGTTCGAAGTTTGGCTCAAACTTCTGACGAGCCTCACGGAAGTTCTTTTTCTGCGACTTTGCAATATATCCGGCTGCAATGATAGGGAATGGAGTCCAACTGAAATCGCGCTGGAAATTGTAATAACAATCGCTGACTGACTGCTTTGCTGCAGCCTGTAAGTCAAGAGTAACCGGAGCATTGAGGTTCACGAGCTCAGGCTTGAGCAATTCAGACACCTTTATCGCCTGTTCTTCCTGAACGAATTCGGACTGTTCTTCAGCAATGGGTCCAGTCTGCTCTTCGACAATGGCATTGTCTGCTACAAAGACAGAATCACCATCCTCTGCCCAAACATTAAATGAGCATGTCAAAAGACATAAAAATAAAACACGAATCTTATTCATACTATCTTAATATATTGAGTCCACTTTAAAAAGTGGTTTTTGAGTTAAACATCTGCTCTGAAACAGAAATTCTGGGTTTCAATGCCGCAAAGACATAAACTTCTGCCAAGAGCGTTAAATATTCGCGATAGGCCTTCATCGGGTCTGAGAGTGCCT
>JAZQPD010000083.1:0-11311 GCA_045628285.1 Bacteroidaceae bacterium | reverse complement strand
ACGGCCTTCCTGTTTCAGGTATGCCACCATGATAGTGGCATCAAGATGACCTTCGTCCATCTTAACCAAATCCATGAGTGTATGGGGATTTCGCTGGCGGATGTTCCATTCCAGATGATTATCATCGAAAATCATAGGAGTGTCACAATGAGAATCCAGTGACAATATCTTGCTGTGTAACTTCTTAGCCTTGCTGAACGACATGGCCTCACTGACGAACCAGTCGAATATAGGTTTCATCTCTCCGCTTTCCCAGAATCCTTCAGGATGCCACTGGACTCCAAGAATGGATTTCATTTCGTTGGATTCAACGGCTTCGATTATTCCGTCTTCACTCATTGCCGTCACCCTCAGGCAAGGAGCAGGTTCCCTGATAGCCTGATGGTGGAATGAGTTGACCATCAGTTCATCCCTTCCGAATAAATCATATAGGATGGAGTTTTTTTCTATCCTGACATTATGGGTAGCAATGTTCTTAGGCTCGCTCTGGCTATGCGACTTTTTTTCGTCGGACGAGTCGGAGTCTTGGACTCCTATGTCCTGGAACAGTTTTCCCCCAAGTGCAAAATCAATCACCTGTGCTCCCTTGCAGATGCCCAGCATGGGAACCTGACGGTTGTATGCCTCGCGTACCAATGCTATTTCCAGTTCATCCCTCTCACGGTCGATTCCGCTTACGGAAGGATGAGGCTCTTCGCCAAGCAGGTCGGGGTCGATGTCTCCACCTCCGCTGAGAATCAGTCCGTCGAGAGTCTTTATCAATGATGTCACCTCGCCTTCCCGGGAAGAGACAGCCATAGGACTCGGGATTATTACAGGAATTCCACCTGCCAGCACAACACTCTTATAATATCCAAAGGCAAGAGTACATTGGCCTTCTTCTTTTCTGAAATTGCCGGTAATTCCAATAATAGGTTTACTTATATGTAATTCATAATTCATAATTCATAATTCATAATTTTCTGATTTCCTAATTCCCTAATTTCCTAATTTCCTAATTCCCAGATTCCCTACTTTTTCTGGCGCAGCCAGTCAATACATTCACGGAGAATATTTGCGTGCAGTATCCATAGAATTGCCAGATAGAGGACTGCTGCCATGATTATTCTCGAGGCGAGCAGCAAGTATATGTTGCTGATGAATGCTGTGGAGAAGTATGTAACAGCCATTGTCAGAGCTGCAATGAACAGGAACGGCAGCATGTCGGTGAAAGCCTTCCAGATGCTGAGACGGATTTCCCTCCACACAAACCAATGCCATACCAATGTCCACAGAGCGATGATGCTGACATAAATCAATATCATCAGTCTCATACCTGAAAATCCGAACCAGTTGAGTTTAAAATACTGTACGAGGAACAAGTCTGCAGCGACAAGGATAAACTGGACTATCATGTTCCACATATAGATGTCGGACTTCCCTCTGCTAATGATAAAATTGTAATAGAGTGCGGCAACAGGCAGAAACGCTCCTCCGAAACACAGGAACTGCATGAGCCTGGCACTCTCGGCATATTTGTCTGTTATGGTCACTTCAATGAATTCCGGTGCTATCAGTATCAGTCCGAACATTGCAGGAAAGGTGATGAATGAAGTGAAGCGCAGCATTTTTCTGAATGCCCTGCACAGGCGTTCCTTTTCATCAGGACTCCCATTGCTTTCGTCCCTGATTCCTACAAACATCGGCTGTGCCACTCCCTGAACCATTCCGGTGATTATCTGATTGCCTTTTTGGTTCCAGTTGTTTGCCTGGGAATATTGTCCGAGTGCATTCCTTGGATAGAAATGGCCGAGAAAGGTCTCGAACACGAATTTGTTGAGGTTATTTACGATGTTGGTAATAAGAATCTTGCAGCTGAATCCGAACATCTCCCTCACAGGCTGGAAACTGAAAGAGAAGGAAGGTTTCCATCTCACGTAATACCAACTGAGTATCGATACGAATGCCACATACAGGATGCTCTGTGTTGCCAGTCCCCAGAATGCCATTCCGCAGAGAGCCATGATGATTCCGGTTATTCCCGATATGAGCATCGACACCAGTGAGATGATTGCCAGTTCTTTCTGACGAAGGTCTTTCATCAGACAAGTCCTTGGAATAATGGAAAATGCGGCAAGAACGAATCCGATGAAATAATATCTTGCCAGAGGAATGAGCAACGGCTGGTGGTTGTATTCGGCAATTGCCGGTGCACATAGCCAGAGGATGACATAGATGCTGGCACTGAGGATGATGTTGAACCAGAATATGCTGTTGAAGTCTTTCTGCGTAGCATTTTTCCTATTGATGAGTGCATTCATGAACCCACTGTCCTGCAGGTTTGCTGCAATGCTCGAATAGATTACCAGCATGGCTATGAGTCCGTAATCGGAGGGATTCAGCTGACGTGCAATGACAATTCCGAAGATGATGTTCAGTAATTGCATGCCTCCGTTGTTGAGAGCTCCCCAGAAGAGTCCTTTTGCCGTTTTATCCTTCAGACTGTCTGCCATTGCCGATTAGTTGAATACGTTTACTGCTGCTCCGTTGTAATTAATCTTATATCTGTAGAGTGCCCTGAGGTTGTCTGCAGTGGAATCAACTGTGGAGAGTATCCATCCGTTGTTGTTCAAATCGTAGATTATTCCACAATGATTGCACTTTGCAGATCCGTTGCCAGGCAGGGTGAGTCTGTAGTTCGACCTGTCACAGTTCGGGCAGGCAAGGTCGTATGCCACGGGTTCACCCATTACTGTGTTGCCCACAATCAGTCCTCCGAGTCCGTAGAGGAAATCAGTACCGAGACGTGTAGGGTCATAGTCATGATGACTGCCGGTGACATCGGTAATCCGAATAAGCCCGTTCACCTGACGTATGGTGACATACATTCCAGGATTGCCCATAGTGTTGAACAGTTCTGCTGAACGGTTAATCTCAAAGAAGAACCTTACCGGATATTTGTTCGAATAGATGCTATTGGCATCATCCAGCCCACAGGAGGATACAAGGTTCAGTGCCGCAACAGTTGCCAAGGCAATCAAGTACTTATTTTTTGTGTGCTTCTTAAAAACTGATATTCTCATTTTTAATGATTTCATTTATCCCATTGATTTCATCCTGTGAGAATGTGATATTCTGGATGGCAGCCAGATTCTGCTCCAATTGTCTTACAGACGATGTTCCGATAATTACCGATGTCACCCTCCTGTCACTCAGAACCCATGCGAGAGCCATCTGCGACAACGACTGGTTGCGTCTTGTTGCAATTTCATTCAGTTGGCGTGTTGCCTCAATCCGTTCTGGTGTTATGTCTTTGGCATTCAGGAATACAGATGGTTTTGCTGCACGGCTGTCTGATGGGATGCCGCCAGTGTATTTGCCTGTCAGCAGTCCTTGTGCCAAAGGTGAGAAACAGATTATTCCGGAACCATTGTCGCTGGCAATTTGGAAGTTATTCATCTGAGCCTTTCTGTCGAACATACTGCACCGGTATTGGCTCAGCAGACATGGTACGTGGGCCTCTTTTAGGATATCATAGGCTTTCTGCTGTACATCAGGTGGAAATTTTGAGATACCTGCATAGAGTGCCTTGCCTTGACGGACAATGTCTATAAGGGCTTGCATGCTTTCCTCCACAGGTGTCACTCCATCGTATCTGTGGCAGTAGAAGATGTCGAAATAATCCAGTCCTGTACGTTTCAGACTCTGGTTGCACGATGCAATGAGATTCTTTCTTGAACAGCCATCTCCATACACTCCCTGCCACATTTCGTGTCCTGCCTTGGAGGATATGAACATTTCGTCGCGGTGGTTGGAGAGATGGGTCTTGAGGATTTTACCGAAATTCGTCTCTGCACTTCCTGGCTGGGGACCGTAGTTGTTGGCAAGGTCAAAATGACAGATGCCTTCATCAAAAGCCTTGAGAATCATCTGTGTTGCGACATTAAAGTCATCTGCATCACCAAAATTGTGCCATAGTCCCAATGATATTTCCGGAAGTTGGACTCCACTGAGTCCGCAATAACGATAATTCATATTTTTCACTATCAGCCGTTAGTTATTAACCCCTCAATATGGTATCAGAGAAAGCATGTCCGCCACTTTTTCCACTCCCTCTTTCAATGGTTTTGACACCATAGCTCCAAGGAATGGATTGACATCAGCGTCGACGGTAAGTTTCATCTTGCTCGACGAATCCGAAGTAGGAACTATCTGTATCCACATAGTCAGGCCTACAGGAGATTTTGTAGACTTGAACTTTATGCATTTGTCAGGTTCCCTTTCCGCAATTTTAAATCCCAATTCACCTATCGGCTCAATTGATATGCTCACGGAATCTGAATCCAGTTTGAGTGAGTCAAGATATTTCTGCACAGAGTCCAGTTTCTCTTCAGGCACATGTTCCTTGATTTTCTCACGTACCTCAGGGTCGTTCAGTCTTGTCATCACACCAGCAAGATTGTTGAGGTCTGACAATTTTCCATATACTTCACCCTGAGAATGGGGGATAGTCTTTACATTGCTTTCAAATTTCATATATCTGTAGATTTTATTGTATCACATTTCTATTTTCCACTTTGAGTTCTGCTCAGTCTTCTTTCCAGAATTTTTTCGTGAAGAGGATGAATATCGGGAATAGTTCAAGACGGCCAACAAGCATCAGCATTCCACAGACGACCTTTGCAACCGGACTTATGACAGACCAAGAATGTGCCGGTCCAAAGTAGTCCATGGCAGGCCCTACATTGCTTATTGATGACAGTGCAAGACTGAATGCCTCGGTGTATTGGGATTCTTGGCGCACTCCGCACAAAATCAGGATGAATGTTCCGATGAAGAGAGTTCCGACGAATAATGCACAGAATGCAAGTAAGGTTTTCTGTATGGATAATGGAATGATGGCTTCGTTGAGTTTCACTGGTATGACAGCACGTGGGTGGAGTATGCGGGTATATTCATTCTTGATTACTTCAAACAGAATTGCCCACCTGATACATTTGAATCCGCCACTGGTAGAACCAGAGCAGGCACCGGCAAACATTACAAACATGAGTACGGGCATGAGTGCCTGTGGCCAGAGTGTATAGTCGCTGCATGCAAATCCAGTGGTTGTCTGGAGTGATACTATGGTGAAGATGGACTCGCGGAAACTCTGTTCAAGGTTCATTCCGCTGAATCCCTTTTGTATCATCAGGAAGATTGTGCATACGAGTGAACAGGAAACGACTATCCAGAGATAGCATTTCAGTTCTGGATCCATAAAGAACTTGCGGAATTTGCCTTTGAGGAAGGTGTAGTAGAGGAGTGTGTAGTTCATTCCCGAGCATAGCATGAAGAATGTGACGATGTATTCTATTGTCATTGCATTTGCTCCGTATTGCTCATGGAAGAATGCTGTATGAGGTGCAAATCCTCCCGTTGCCGTGGTGGTCATCGAGATGTTTATGGCATCGAATACCGACATGTGGCATAGCAACAAGCATACGATGCACAGTATCGTAAGTCCGAGATACACGCTTCCAATCCATTTCACTGCAATGCTGATTCTTGGATGCACCTTGTCGTGGAGCGGACCGGTGGCTTCGGCAGCAAAGAGCTTTACTTCTCCTGCACCGAAAGCCGGAAGTATGGCAATGGTGAAGAATATGATTACGATACCGCCTATCCATTGTGTCATACTTCTCCAGAACAGAATTCCCCTTGGCAGTACGTCTATGTGGTCGATTACGGTAGCACCTGTGGAGGTGAATCCCGACATGGTTTCAAAGAATGCTCCTGCCACATCAGGAATACTCCCTGACAGGATGAACGGCAGCATTCCGATGAGTGTGAAGAGCAGCCATACAAGCGAGACAACCAGATAGCCATCCTTTCTGCCCATGCTCTTTCCAGACTTTCTTCCTACCAGCCGTCCACTGATTCCAAGTCCCATGGCAAGTAGTGTTGTCCACAGGAATGGCATGGTGTCTTCTTCGTAATATGCAGCTACACCAAGGGTAATCAGCAACTGACCTGCCTCAATGAAAAGCAGGATTCCAAGCAGTTTCGATATTTGCCTCCAGTTCATTCCCAATTTTTTGTTGGCCGTTAGCCATTAGCCGTTATTCCTTAATTCCAAATTTCTCATTTCAAATTCTACTTAAAGTACCTGTCCAGTTTCTTCAGAGTGCTGCTGGCACAGAACACTACCACCTTGTCGTCTTTCTGCAACTGGGTATCTCCCGACACCAACATTCCTTCTCCTTTTCTTATCAGTCCGCCTATGTTCACCTCCTTCGGTATTCCGATGTCGCGTATCTTCTGCCTTGTCACGGCCGACCCTTCCTTTACTATAAACTCGGCTACATCGGCATTGGCGATGGTAAGTGTCTTTACCGACTTCACATCGGCCTTCAGCATCATCTGGTAGATGTAGCTTGCTGCAACGACCTTCTTGTTGATGATGGTACCGACATCCAGTTGTTCGGCCATATCCTTGTATGCGAGATTTTCCACCCGTGCAATTGTCTTCCTCACTCCGTTCTTCCTTGCAGCCACACAGGCGAGGATATTTTCCTCATCGTTTTCGGTCAGGGCTATGAAGGCATCGAGTTTTTCGTAGCCTTCGTCGTTTAGCAGGTCCACATCATATCCGTCGCCGTTGATGATGAGGGTTCTCGCCTTTGTCAGTTCGCCCAGTTGTTCGCATCGCTGCATGTCGGGTTCGATGATTTTCAGTGATATATTGTCGGGCAATGCCCAGTCGGCTCTCACGGCCAGTTTTCCGCCGCCGATGATCATCACCTTCTTCACGGCGGGGTAGTTGTCTTTTCCTGCAAGGTGGCGTATGGTTTCTATCTCGCTCCTTTTTGCCATGAAGAACACGAGGTCGCGGGAACAGATTTTCTCGTCGCCGAAAGGGATGATGGTCTCGCCTTTTCGCTTGATGGCGACTACATGGAACTGATGTCCGTCCCTACTTATCTCCTTTAGGGTCTTGCCTATAAGGTAGTTTTCTCCGTATCCTGCTTCGCCTTTCGAAGAGGCTGCGTGCATCTTCAGGCTCAGTAGCACGAGGTCTCCGTCGAAGTCCCACCATTGTCTTACCCAACTGAACTGGGCTGATGCTGCAATTTCCTTTGCTGCCAGTTTTTCGGGATAGATGAGATGGTCCACACCTGCATTTGCGAATTTTTTCTTTATGTCATCCTCTACAAACTCATAGTTGTCCACTCTGGCTACGGTACGTTTTGCACCCAGTTGTTTGGCTATTACCGTACAGGTGATGTTTTCATTCTCGTCGGGGGTGGTGGCAATAAAGAGGTCGCATTTGTCCACTCCGGCCTGTCGGAGTCCCTTGATGGATGTAGGATCCACTCCAAGGGTCATGATGTCCATTTCCTGGTTGAGTTTCGACAGTTTCTCGCTGTCTTCGTCAATCAGTACGATGTCCATGTCTTCGTTTGAGAGCAATCTTGCAAGGTGGGTACCCACAGCCCCTGCTCCGGCAATAATTATTTTCATGACAGTATCTTTTCTGCGATGCTTTCCGCATCCATTTTGGTAATCTTCCTCAACTCGCCTACCTGACCGTGCTGTACGAATTCGTCAGGAATGCCAACCTGCAGGACGTTGGGGGTTGCAGCACTCTGTTTTCCGGCTATGTATTCCAGTATGGCACTGCCGAGTCCGCCTTTCTTTACACCGTCTTCCACTACCACTATCTTTTGGAAACGGCTGATTGCCTCGTCGAGGATGTCCGTGTCGAGTGGTTTCAGGAATCTCATGTCGTAGTGGGCTACACTGATGGGCTTGCCTTCGTTCATTGCCTTCATCTCGGCAATCATGATTCCGTTTGCAGCCTCCACCCCGATAGGCCCTATGGAGAGTACGGCAGTGTCCTTGCCGTCCTTCATCCTGCGTCCCTTGCCTACTGGGATTTCCTCTAACGGGCATCTCCAGTCGATGAGCGAGCCTCTGCCTCTCGGGTATCTTATCACGAACGTGCCCTTGCCGGGCAGTTGGGCGGTGTACATCAGTCTTCTCAGTTCGTGTTCGTCGTATGGCGATGCTATGGTGAGATTGGGGATTGGTCGGAGAAATGCCATGTCGAATGCTCCATGATGGGTAGACCCGTCTTCGCCCACTATTCCGGCTCTGTCAAGACACAGGACGAGGGGGAGGTTCATGATGGCTGCGTCGTGGATGATGTTGTCGTAGGCTCTCTGCATGAACGAGGAATAGATGTTGCAGAATGGAATCAGTCCGTCCTTTGCCATTCCTCCCGAGAAAGTCACGGCATGGCCTTCGGCTATTCCCACATCGAAAGTCCTGTCGGGCATTGCCTTCATCATGATGTTCATGGAGCACCCTGTAGGCATGGCAGGAGTGACACCTACTATCCTGTCGTTCTTCTGTGCCAGTTCGAGCAGGGTGTGTCCGAATACATCCTGGAACTTGGGAGGACATTTTTCCTTCATTCCCAGTTCCTCGTTTCTTATTCCTGATTCAACATTGTATTTGCCTGGGGCATGCCATATTGTGGCATTCTCCTCTGCCGGAGCGTAGCCCTTCCCCTTCACGGTGTGAATATGGAGAAGTTTCGGACCTTTCATGTTCTTTATCACACGGAGGATTCTCACCAGTTCCTTCACATTGTGTCCGTCGGCCGGACCGAAATACCTGATGTCGAGTCCTTCGAATATGTTCCTCTGACGGGTGAGCAGGGCTTTCAGACTGTTGTTGAACCTGATGAGGCTCTTGCGCCGTGAGTCGTTGAGAATGCCCATTTGCAGGAGTCTCAGCGAAAGGGTGTATCTTATCTTGTTGTATGTGCTGTTGGTTGTCAGATTGAGAAGGTACTGGCGCATTCCGCCCACACTCTTGTCAATCGACATGTTGTTGTCGTTGAGGACTATGAGCATGTCGTTGGGGGTAGTCGATGCGTTGTTCAACCCTTCGAATGCCAGTCCGCCACTCATCGCCCCGTCACCGATTACGGCCACCACCTTCTTCGTCTCTCCCTGCAGTCGGGCTGCTACAGCCATTCCGAGTGCGGCAGAGATGGAGTTGCTTGCGTGTCCGCAACAGAAACTGTCGTATTCGCTTTCTGATGGGAAGGGGAAGGGACGGAGTCCTCCAAGTTTCCTGTTCGTACAGAATTGGCTCCGTCTTCCCGTGAGGATCTTGTGGCCGTAAGCCTGATGACCTACGTCCCATACAATCTTGTCGTTAGGGGTGTCGTACACATAGTGAAGTGCCACCGTCAGTTCCACAGCTCCAAGACTTGATGCCAGATGACCGGGATTGACCGACAGTTCCTTCAGGATGTCGGCCCTGAGTTCATCACACAGTTGGGGCAGTTCGTCCACACTTAACTGCCGCAAGTCAGCTGGGCATTCAATTCTGTTGAGTATTTTCAGTTCGTCACCATTCATGCATGTACATTTACAATACTACTTAAAACTTGCAAATATACATAATTTTTTCGAATACATTGCATAATAGCCACAAAAAAGAAGAAACCGCTACACCATTTTGCAGCAGTTTCCTCCTTATTTTAATAGGTTTCAGAAATCAGAACCATTCCGTGAAGACTCCCTTTCTGCCGTCTTCCGTGAAACGGTAGCTGAAGTCATTCTCGTCGAAGTCGAGTTCAATCTCGTAGTTGTCGGTATAGTACTGAGTCAGTTCCTCACGGCTCATTGCCTCGATTTTCCTGTGCTCCTCTTCCTGCCAGAGTTCGAAGTCCTCCTCGCTGGCTCTCTCGTGGTCCTCTTCATCCTCATCATCATAGTCCTCTTCCTCGTCCAGTCCTGTCGCCTTCTCCCACAGGTCTCTCTCCGTAAATTCGCTGTAACCCGATTCTACTGCATTGACGGTCAGCAGATACCTCACGTCATCCATTGCGCCCTTCATCAGTTTGTTATGGATATGGTGGAGTTCTTTCTCAACCGTCTTTGCGATTTTCCATTTCTCCCCCTTGTAGGTTTCCACCAGTTGCATCAGCTGGTCGTAGTCCTCATCCTTCATTTCCAGGCTGACCTTAGTGGCAATCTCGTTCATGCAAGGTCCCGCCCCAGCCACATTCAGCTCAACGAATGCTATGTATTCCAATGTCTTCATAATTCATTCTTCTCTTTTCACTTTTCACTCCGAGCGAAGCGAGGTTATGTCCTATTCTTACTATTCTTCCGCTGTCTGCGTCAGCAGAGTCGTTCATTTCCTCCATGCCACCTCTTTCCTTAGCATAGTATGGATAGTAAGGATAATATGAGTTCCAGTTCCAGTAAGGGTCATCCCAGTAGCGGTAGTCATATCCCGAATAGTCGTTCCAGTTGTAGAAGTCAGCCAGTTTTCTCAGCCTGAACTGCTGCGTGCCATTCTCGAAGTAGCCAGTGAAGTAATAGCTGCTGAGACTATAGTCGCGTATGATTGTGTTGTACTCCGGATATCCAGGATAGTCGAGGTATATGTTCCCCCTGTTTATCTCCCAGAAGAAACGGAAACTCATCTTCGTGCGAGGTCCCTCGTTGTAGAAGTCAACCTCATATCCATATCCGTGAGTAGCATAGTTATAGTCCGGATAGAACACGATGTCCGTATCGTACGAGTTGAAGGTATAGATCTGTCCGCGATATTCATAGTCGTAGAACATACCGAAGTTGCCTGTCCACTGTCCCGAGAGAGTTATTGACTCAGCAGTGTCGTCATCCATGCAGGATGTCATCATCAGACTTGCCGTCATCAGCATCGTCAGATTCATTAGTGTAAATATCCTTTTCATAACCGTCTTGTTTTAATTGTTCGTTGCAAAGATACAGCTTTTTTCTCAATGAATATATAGGAAAACTACTATTCATTGAGGGAAAAACCATATTCCTTGTAGGGAAATCCCCTTACTGCTCCGGCACTACGGCAAAGAATTCCAGGTCTTCCCCGCTGTCATTCAGCAGACTATGCGAATGTCCCTTAGGGCAGTAGTGCACGTCGCCTTCCTTCAGCGGATATTTCTCTCCGTCGATGATCACACTTCCCTTTCCCTTCGTCACCATCAGTATCTCGCTTCCCGAGTCGTGGGTGTGCATACCGATGGAAGCCCCGGGTATGAGCCGGCCCCTCATTATCTTGTTCAGTTCGTCTACGGACATCTTTGCGGCAAATTCCTTCTCACCCCCCTTGAAGTGAGGGATTACGGTCTCCTCCATGCCGTCGAAGTCCACCTTCGGAGGGTACTGCCTCATGTTTGACTTCACCTTACTCTCTTCAAACGGCTTCACCGTCTTGATGTCTTCCACCTCATCGTCTCTCTTTATTGTCCAATAAGCTCCCATGTCATTTTGAATTATCGTTT